>NZ_BAMP01000030.1 GCF_000615975.1 Nitratireductor aquibiodomus NL21 = JCM 21793
GGCGGTTTCCAGCCGCAGAGCTCGCTGTTCCGTGGTGCCCAGCCGGTTCAGCCGGCTCCGCGTACCCCTGCACCGGCACCCAGGCCGGCTCCCGCCGCTCCGGCAGCCGAGCAGGTTCACTCTCAGCCGCCGCAGCAGCAGGCGCGGGTTGAGGAAGAGCAGTTCTCCGCACCGCGCATGCCGCGCGTGGAAGACTTCCCGCCGGTTGTGAAGGCCGAGATGGAAGCCAAGACGCAGGAGCATGAAGATCGCGGTCCGATGGGGCTCATCAAGCGTCTTACGCACGGCCTTTCCCGCCGCGATGGCGAGCAGGGCTATGTGGAGCAGCCGCGCGAGCCGAAGCTGCGTCAGGCGACGCCTCAGCCGCGCCGCACGCCGGAGAACGAGGGACAGCTCTACGCACCGCGTCAGGGGCGTCTGGATGAGCATGGCCGTCTCACCACGCAGCCGCGCAGTGTGCAGGAAGACGATCATCTGGAGATTCCCGCGTTTCTTCGCCGGCAAGCCAACTAGAGCGCTGCCGCTTTCAGGTTCGGTGCTTCTGGCCATGGAATCTGTTACAAAGATCGGGAAGGGGGATGCGCCGCATCCCCCTTTTTGTTAAAATTCCGTAAATAATTCAGAAAGTTATATGACACTCGCGTTTTTCTTATGCCGTAACATCAAGTAAGAAACCGTGATTTGGAGTCTGTATTCCGCAACATTATCTTTCGTTGCGATTAAAGGTGGGGTGTGGGACGCATTTTGGGGGTGTCGTCCTGAAACGTTGGACACGCTGGCGCTTTAATAGCGCAGGCCTTGAAGAGCTCACGGGGACCATTTTGCTCGAATATCAGACGACACTCAAAGCACGCTGCTCGCTCTCGGGCATCGGTGTCCATAGCGGCAAGCCCGTCTCCATTCATTTCTCCCCCGCCGAACCCGACACGGGAATCGTTTTCCAGCGAATCGATGACGCCGGTACCGGTCGTGTGATTCGAGCGCTTGCTTCCGAGGTCTGCCAGACGGATCTCTGTACTGCTCTTGGTGATGCACGCGGCGAGTTCGTCGCAACCGTCGAACACCTTATGGCTGCCCTTCTGGCTGTCGGCATCGACAATGTAGCGATTGAAATCGATGGCGGTGAGGTGCCTGTTCTCGATGGCAGCGCCATCGGATTTATCGATGCGTTCGAGCAGGCCGGAATTGCCACGCTCCCCGTCAAGCGGCGCTATATCCGCGTCGTGAAGCCTGTGCGGATCGACAATGGCGGCTCCTGGGCGGAATTCCGCCCTTATGACGGAACGCGTTTTGAAGTGGAAATCGACTTCGACACACCGGCCATCGGCCGCCAGTCGCTCGCTCTTGATCTCAATGCAGCCAACTTCCGGCAGGAGGTTGCGCGCGCACGCACGTTCGGTTTCATCAAGGACGTCGAACGGTTGTGGGCTGCCGGCTATGCGCTGGGCTCTTCTCTGGAGAACTCGGTCGTGATCGGTGAAGACCACAAGGTCATCAATATGGAAGGCCTGCGCTATCCCGATGAGTTCGTCCGGCACAAGATGCTGGATGCGGTCGGCGATCTGGCCCTTGCCGGCGCGCGCTTCATCGGCTGCTTCCGTTCCTATCGCGGTGGTCACCGACTCAATGCAGCGGCTCTGCGTCATCTTCTGACCGACCGTTCTGCCTACGAGATCGTCGAAACGACACGCCGTGAGCAGGGACGCCGGGCTGAAATGGTGGCTGTGAGTGCGCCGGTCTACGCGCCCTGGACACTCTGAAATCCGCTTTTGCTGCATTTGCGAACGGGCTTTCCTCGTCAAACGCCACAAAATTGTACGATTGGCGGGCAATAGCGTTGCCGCGTGGCGGTCATATGCTCTATGACTGCGTTCCGAAATCGAGTTTCCGTTTGCGAGAGGCGAAATGCGTTCAACTTTTGTTGCCGGCATGACCAGAACAGGCAGAGCTGCCGTTACGACAGCTTCGGTGCTTGGCGTTTCGCTTCTTCTTTCTGCATGCAATGCGGAGAAGGATCTCGATCTGTCGACCTATGTCGAGCAGACCGATCCGGCTGACGTTCTGTACAATCAGGCGCTGGCGAATATGAATGCAGGTCGCCTTAAAGAGGCGAGCGCGAAGTTCGAGTCCATCGACAGGCAGCATCCCTATTCCGAGTATGCCCGCAAGGCGATGGTGATGAACACCTTCGCCAACTACCGGCAGGGCAAGTACGAAGAGGCGATCAACGGCGGCAAGCGTTATGTGGCGCTTTATCCCACCACGGACGATGCGGCCTATGCGCAGTATCTCGTGGGGCTGAGCTATTTCCGCCAGATACGCGACGTGACGCAGGATCAGCGTGAGGCACGCCGTACGCTGGAGGCGATGGAAGAGGTGGTGCAGCGCTGGCCCGATTCGGAATATGTCGAGGATGCGCAGGCCAAAATCCGCTTCTCCCGCGACCAGCTCGCCGGCAAGGAGATGCAGATCGGACGCTACTATCTCGAGCGTCGTGAGTATGTCGCTGCCGTGCGCCGCTTCCGTGGTGTGGTGGAGAGCTATCCCAACACGCGCCATGTCGAGGAAGCGCTGGCGCGCCTGACGGAATCCTATTACGCCATGGGATTGGTCTCTGAAGCGCAGACGGCCGCTGCCGTTCTGGGGCATAACTTCCCGGACAGCGACTGGTACAAGGATTCCTATGCTCTGCTGCAGTCTGGCGGACTGGAACCGCGTGAGAATGCCGGTTCGTGGATCTCCAAGGCTGGGGCAGCGATACTGGGCGGCTGACCCTCATCATGCTATCTCACCTGTCGATCCGCGATATCGTCCTGATTGAACGCCTCGACATGGATTTCTCCGGAGGGCTCTCGGTGCTCACCGGTGAAACCGGTGCGGGCAAATCCATTCTTCTTGATTCTCTTTCGCTGGCGCTTGGCGGGCGCGGCGATGCGTCTCTGGTGCGCCATGGCGCGGATCAGGGGCAGGTGATCGCCGTTTTCGACCTGCCAGGCTCTCACCCCGTACGCGCGGTGCTGGCGGAGAACGCGATCGACGATGAGGGCGACATCATTCTGCGCCGTGTGCAGAGCGCCGACGGGCGCACGCGCGTCTTCATTAACGATCAGCTTCCAGCGTGGCGCTGATGCGGCAGGTGGGACGCCAGCTCGTGGAGATCCACGGGCAGCATGACGAGCGCGCGCTGGTGGACGCAGGTATTCACCGCGATCTCCTTGATGCTTTCGGCGGGCATGGTGAGGCTGTCGCGCGGGTGCGGCTCGCCTGGCGTGACCTGCGCAAATGCGAGCAGGACCTTGCCCGGCACAGGGCGCGTGTCGAAGCGGCGGCACGGGAGGCCGATTTTCTGAGAGCCTCGGTGGAGGAGCTTTCCAAGCTCGATCCGCGACCTGATGAAGAGGCGGTGCTGGCCGAGGAGCGCGCAGGATGATGCGCGCGGAAAAGATCGCCAGCGATATTTCAGATGCGCAGGAGGTGCTGTCCGGCAACGCCTCGCCGGTGTCGCAGCTTTCAAGCCTTTTGCGCCGGCTGCAGCGCAAGGCGCAGGATGCGCCGGGTCTGCTGGACGGGATCATCGAGCCGCTTGATTCGGCTCTGCTCTCGCTCGATGCAGCGCAATCGGCCGTGGACGAGGCGATGCGGGCTACTGAATTTGATCCACAGCGTCTGGAAGACACGGAAGAGCGGCTCTTTGCCCTGCGTGCCGTTGCCCGCAAACACAATGTGCAGGTCGACGACCTCGCCGAGCTCTGTGCCCGCATGGTGGGCGATCTGGATGAGCTGGACGCTGGCGAAGAGCGGCTGGCGGTGCTGGAGCAGGAAGCCAGGGCGGCAGTCGGCACTTATGACGCTGCGGCGGCGGAGCTGTCGCAATTGCGCCGCGAGACAGCAGCCTCTCTCAGCAGGGCGGTGATGGCTGAGCTGCCGGCCCTGAAGCTCGAGCGTGCGGAGTTCATAGTCGAGATTGCCACGGAAGCCGACGACCGCGGCGAGGAAGGCATCGACCATGTGGAGTTCTGGGTGCGCACCAACCCCGGCACGCGGGCAGGGCCGATGATGAAAGTGGCCTCCGGCGGCGAGCTCTCGCGCTTTCTTCTCGCACTCAAGGTGGTGCTGGCGGATCGCGGATCGGCGCCAACGCTGGTGTTCGACGAGATCGATACGGGTGTCGGCGGTGCCGTGGCGGATGCCATCGGGCAGCGCCTGGCGCGGCTCGCCGAGCGTATCCAGGTGCTTTCGGTGACCCATGCGCCACAGGTGGCCGCGCGCGCCGGCACACACTATCTCATCGCCAAGAGCGGCGGCACCGACCGGGTCGCCACCGGGGTTTCGGTCATGGACACCGATGCCAGGCAGGAAGAGATTGCCCGCATGCTGGCAGGCGCCACCGTGACAGACGAGGCGCGTGCTGCCGCCCAGCGCCTGCTCAGGGGCAGTGAAGCGGTTTCCTGAACGGTTCCTGTTCAAGGGCTTTTGGCTGGCCTTGTCAGCAGGGATGAGCCGCGTAAAAAGACGGCTGCCAAAACCGCGCGCGGATAGACTAAACTGCGCTCCAGTTCACATCCGGATATGTTGTCATGCCCAAAGCCAAGCAAGCCGTTGATAGTCTGACGGAAGCCCAAGCCAGGGACGAGCTTGAAAAGCTCGCTCAGGAGATTGCCGGGCACGACAAACGCTATCATGCCGAAGACGCGCCGACGATCTCGGACGCGGAATATGATGCGCTGCGGCGGCGCAATCTGGCCATTGAGCAGCGCTTTCCCGAACTGGTGCGGGAGGATTCGCCCTCCCGGCGTGTGGGTGCTCCCGTTTCGGAGAAGTTCGAGAAGGTGCGGCACAAGGTGCCAATGCTTTCGCTCGACAACGCGTTTTCCGATGAGGATGTGGTCGATTTCGTGGCGCGCATCCGTCGCTATCTAAAACTCGACGCCGACGCACCGGTGGCGATGACGGCCGAGCCTAAGATCGACGGTCTTTCGCTTTCCCTGCGCTATGAGAACGGGCGTCTCGTCTCGGCTGCAACGCGCGGAGACGGGCAGGAGGGCGAGAACGTGACGGCCAATGCGCGGGCCGTGACGGATATTCCAATGTGCTCGATGGAGAGCCGCCCGAGGTGATCGAGGTGCGCGGCGAGGTCTATATGACCCATGCCGACTTTTTCGCGCTTAACAAGAGGCAGGAGGAAGCGGGCAAGCAGACCTATGTGAACCCGCGCAACACGGCGGCAGGCTCGCTGCGCCAGCTGGACTCCTCCGTGACGGCCGCGCGGCCGCTCAAATTCTTCGCCTATGCGTGGGGTGAGGTCTCCGACATGCCGTCCGACACGCAGACGGGCATGGTGGCGGCGCTGGAGCGCTATGGCTTTCGCGTCAACGATCTGATGAAGCGGTGCGAGAGCGCCGAGGCGCTTCTGGCGCAATACCGAATGATCGAGGAAAAGCGGGCGACGCTGCCCTATGACATCGATGGCGTGGTCTACAAGGTGGATGATCTGGCGCTGCAGCAGCGGCTGGGTTTCGTGTCGCGCAGCCCGCGCTGGGCAATCGCCCACAAGTTTCCGGCCGAGAAGGCGACGACCATTCTGAACGGCATCGATATTCAGGTGGGACGCACGGGCGCGCTGACGCCTGTTGCGCGGCTCGAGCCCGTCACGGTGGGCGGTGTGGTGGTGACCAATGCAACGCTGCACAATGCCGAGGAGATTGAACGGCTCAGCGTAATGATCGGCGATACGGTGACGGTTCAGCGCGCCGGCGATGTGATCCCGCAGATCCTTGGCGTGATCGAGGAGAAACGGCCGGCCGATGCACAGGCTTTCGAATTTCCCAGTGTGTGCCCGTGCGAACTGAAGACACCCGTGGTGCGCGAAGGGATCGGCTCTGGCGTGGAGGGCGTGGTGCGCCGCTGTTCGGGCGAATTTGCCTGCCCGTTCCAGCGGGTCGAGCATCTGCGCCATTTCGTTTCGCGCCGTGCTTTCGACATTGACGGGCTGGGCGACAAGCAGATCGAGTTCTTCTTCAACGACCCTGACCTTCCGGTGAAGGCGCCGGGCGACATTTTTACGCTCGCAAGGCGCGATGCCGAGAATCTGAAGAAGCTGAAGGACAAGGAAGGGTGGGGCGCGACCTCGGCCGCCAATCTGTTCGACGCCATCGAGGCGCGGCGCTCCATCGCGCTGGAGCGGGTGATCTATGCACTCGGCATTCGCCATGTGGGCGAGCAGACGGCGAAGACGCTGGCACGGGCCTATGGCTCCTGGCAGGAGTTCCACGATGCCGTGCTGGCGGTGGCCAATGGCGACGCGCAGGCGCGCGAGGAAATGGACGCGCTTGATGACATCGGCGATGCGGTGATCGATTCGCTGGCACACTACTTTGGTGAGGCGCACAACCGCGAACTGGTCGAGGCGCTTGCGGGTGAAATCGACGTGCAGGAGGCGGAACGGCCGACGACGGATTCGCCCGTTGCCGGCAAGACCATTGTTTTCACCGGCGCGCTGGAGCGCATGTCGCGCGATGAAGCCAAGGCCATGGCCGAACGACTGGGGGCGAAGGTGGCAGGGTCCGTGTCCAAGAAGACGGATCTGGTGGTTGCCGGGCCCGGTGCAGGATCAAAGCTCAAGAAGGCCGCGGATCTCGGCGTGGAGGTTATCGACGAGGACGCCTGGTTCGAGCGGGTGGGGGCATAAACTGCCGCTGATGCGTGGCTCAACGGAATTCATGTGACTGGTCAGTCCTGTTGACCTACAGCTCAATCACTTTGATCGAAGCGAGAAAGCGCTCGATCTTGTTGTTTTTTGCGCAATTCCGGACGGAAAACCGGTTCCCATTTTTCCTGGAATTGCTTTAGGTTGCAGGCCTCTGGAGGGATGATGACTGCCGACATTGCCAAGGAAAGCGCGCGCCCGCGCGATTTTGCGCAAGGGGTGCGCGACAGCGTGCCCGTGGTGGTCGCGGCGTTGCCGTTCGGCTTTCTGTTCGGTGCGCTGGCGGTCGAGAACGGTCTGACCGTGTTCGAAGCCGTGTTGATGAGCGCGACCGTATTCGCGGGCGCTAGCCAGATGGTGGGGATCGATCTCTTCGGCCAGAAGGTTGCGCCGTGGCTGATTGTGCTGTCGATCCTTGCCGTCAACTTCCGTCACGTTCTCTACTCGGCCACCACTGGCCGGCGCATTGCCCATTGGGGGCCGGTGCAGCGGCTGCTTGGTTTCTTTCTTCTGGCCGATCCCGTTTTCGCCGAGGCCGAGCGGCGCAGCGAGACCCATGGCAGGATCACGTTTGGCTGGTATATGGGAGCGGCGCTGCCGCTTTATCTCTGCTGGGTGGTGGAAGGCTGGCTCGGAGCGCTGTTTGGCAATCTTCTGCCCGATGCGCATGCGCTTGGCATCGACTTCCTGCTGCCGATCTATTTCCTTGGCCTCGTCATGAGCTTTCGCAGGCGCTCGTTCTGGCTACCGGTCGTGCTGATGAGCGCGGCGGTTTCCATGCTTGCCTATTCCACGGTCGGCTCTCCCTGGCATGTTTCCATTGGCGCCATTGCGGGTGTGGCGCTGGCGGCGGTCATGGCACCGAACGCGCGCGGGCGCGAGGAGGGCTCATGAGCACGACGGTCTGGATCATTCTTGCCGGCGCGGTGCTGACATTCCTGACGCGTATTGGCGGCCACATGGTGCTGTCGCGGTTCGAGCGCATTCATCCGCGCGTCGAGGCCGGGCTGAACGCCGTTCCCGCCGCTGTTCTGACCACGCTGGTGGCGCCGGCGGCGATGAATGGCGGCATACCCGAAATCGCGGCGCTGGCGACCGGCATCATCGTCTCAATTGTTGCCGGCGGCATGATGCCGATGTTCCTCTCCGCGGCAGCGGTGCTCATTCTGCTCCGCCACCTGACCGGCCAGTAAAGACGCTGTCAGTCCAACGGGGCCGTTGCCTTTTCGAGCCAGTCGAGCGTTTCACCGTCGAGCAGCGGCGCCAGCGTTTCACGCACGCGGGCATGATAGGTGTCGAGCCAGTCGCGCTCCTGCGGTGACAGCAGCCCGGTGTCGATCAGGCGGCGGTCGAAGGGGCAGAGCGTCAGCGTCTCGAAACCGTGCATGTCGATCTCTCCGCCGGGAATGGCGGAGGCCGGCTTCACCACGATCAGGTTCTCAAGCCGGATCCCATAGCTGCCGGGCTTGTAGTAGCCGGGTTCGTTGGACAGGATCATGCCTGCTTCCAGAACTTGCGTTCCTGTTCTGGCGATGCGCTGAGGGCCTTCATGGACGGCAAGATAGGAACCGACACCGTGGCCGGTGCCATGCGCATAGTCGAGACCTGCCTGCCATAAGGCGTGGCGGGCGAACGGGTCGAGGTCCATGCCGCGCGTGCCTTTGGGAAAGCGTATGGTCGAAAGCGCGATGAGGCCCTTCAGAACCCGCGTGTAGCGCTCGCGCATCTCGTCGCCTGGACGACCGATAATGACCGTCCGGGTGATGTCTGTGGTTCCATCGTCATACTGTGCGCCGGAATCGACCAGATAGAGCTCGTTTGCGGCCAGCGTACGGTTGGTCTTCGTCGTGACGCGATAATGGATGATCGCACCATTGGGACCCGCGCCGGAGATCGTATCGAAGGAAATGTCGCGCAGAGGCATCTGCAGGCTCTGCCCCGTCTCGGCCCGGCTTTCCTCCAGTTTTCGTACCGCGCTGATCTCGTCGACCGTGCCCGGCTCCTGCCGGTCGAGCCATGAGAGAAAACGGGCCATGGCAACGCCGTCCCGGAGATGGGCGGTGCGCGCGCCTTCAAGCTCAGTTGCGTTTTTGATTGCACGGGGGAGGCGGGCGGGATCGTCAAGATCGGTGATGCTTCCGCCGGCTTCTTCCACAACCAGTCGCAGACGTTCGGCAGCGAGCGAGGGATCAAGGCCGATCGAACCGGTGCTCTTTGCGCAGCGGGAAAGCTCTGCCTCCAGTGTGGATGGCGCCTTCAGATCGGCGAGCTGTGTCAGATAGGCCTCGGTTTCGCGGTCGAGCTTGCGTCTGTCGAGGAAAAGCAGTGGGCGCCCGTCCACGGGGAGAATGGCGAAGCAAGGGCCAGTGGCGTATGCGGCACATCCTGTCCACGAATGTTGAAGGCCCAGGCGATCGATGACGGGTCGGTAAGGACCGTACAGTCGGCACCGGCTTCGCGGATGGCCTTCGCCATGCGTTCCAGCTTTGCGGCGGCGAGCTCGCCAGCATAATCCTTTGACTGAATGCGGGCCTGTGCCAGCGGCGGCGAGGGGCGATCGTTCCAGATGAGGTCGACCATGTTGTCGTCTACCGGAACGAGCTCGATGCTGCGTGCCCTGGCCCTGTCACGCAGGGCCCGCAACTCGGCGACGGTGTGCAGCCATGGATCAAAACCGATGCGGCTGCCCGTAGGTGCGTTCCTGCCTATCCATTCGCGCGGCGGTGTGTCTATCAGGCTTTCAACGGTGAAGATCGACGGATCGGTCTGCTCGGCCGCCTGAAGCGTGTAGCGGCCGTCGACGAAGAGAATGGCACGATCCCTGAGGACCAGTGCCGCGCCTGCCGATCCGGTGAAGCCCGTCAGCCACGCAAGCCGCTCGGAGGACGGGGCGACATATTCGCCCTGATGTTCGTCTGCGCGGGGAACCAGATAGCCGTCGAGGCCCGCTTTCGCCAGCGCCTTGCGCAGTTGGCCAACGCGCGTGATGCCCTGGCTCGGGTCGGCGGTAACGTCAAAAGATTGAAACATGGAACCTTGCCGCTTCGTCTGAAAATCGGCCCGAACCTATAGCATGGTCTCAGGAAGCGGAACGTCTTTCCGACTACAGAATGTTTATGCTGCGCTGCACAATTGCTTTGTTGCGATGCAAAATCAGATGGTAGCCATGCGCAATCGGCGCTGGTTGCATGGGCTTCGCGGGCTTATTTATAGGCCCATGGACAACGGTACTTCCGTTGCAAACATTCAAGGAGATATCAGATGGCCCAAAAGCGTGGCTTTTTCCGCGGCGCATTCGACGCGCTGATCGAAGCTCGTCAGAAGCAGGTCCGGAGCTATGTCAACGGCGCGCTTCTGATGCTGGACGACGAAACCCTGCGCGCGCACGGCTACAACCGCGACGAACTCAAGCGCAGCCGCAGCGTTTCGCACATGTTCTGATCCGCTGGACCCAGCGTTTCTGTCAAAACCCCGAAAGCTCTGCTTTCGGGGTTTTTTGTTTGTGCAGGTGCTGCGCTCCGTCAGCGCTTCATATGAATGGTGACCCAGCCTTCGCGCGCCTGTGTGCGCACATGGCGGAAACCCTGTCCGCAATAGGCTGCCACGACCGCGCGCCTCTGACGCTCCAGAATGCCCGACAATACGAGTGAGCCACCGGGCGTGAGGTGGTGCGCCATCGCCGGTGCGAGCGCCATCAGCGGACGCGCAAGGATGTTGGCGACGATCAGGTCGAAGGGCTTCTCGCGGGCGAAAACACTGTGGTGGAAACCGGGCGCCGTGTGTGTGTCCACCAGACCGGTAACGCCATTGAGACGGACGTTCGATCTGGCGACTTCGGTGGCCACGGGGTCGATGTCGGTCGCCAGAACCGGAATGCGGGCGCTCCTGGCAATTGCAATGGCCAGAACGGCACTGCCGGTACCCAGGTCCAGTGCGTTGCGCGGTTGTTCGCTCTTCAGGATATCGGCAAGCGCGCTGAGGCAACCAGCGGTCGTTCCGTGATGGCCCGTGCCGAAGGCAAGGCCGGCGTCGATCTCTATTGCGATATCGCCGATGCGCTGCAAATGGCGGTCATGGCTGCCGTGAACCAGAAAGCGGCCGACGCGAACCGGGCGCAGCCCCTCCAGAGAATGACTGACCCAGTCGATCTCCGGAACGTCCTCCCGCTCAAGCGGGGGAAGGGGCGAGACATCTGCAAGGCTTTCCAGCACCCTTTGTTCTAGGCTGTCGGCGTCGTCTTCCGTGTAAATCGAGATCTGGAAGATACCGCTGTCTTCCTCCGGCTCGAATATGCTGATCGGCAGCCCGTCATCTTCAAAATGCGCGTCGAGAATAGAGAAGATCGATTCGGCCTGCTCGCGCGGCGCCGTCAGGAAAAGTCGTGTCTGGCCCATGAATTTCCGGTGTCAGGTTTCGTTTGCCAGACGCTTCAGCTTGGCGATGGCAGTTTCACTGTTTTCTTCATAGGCGATCGTGCCGAAAAAGTCGCCATCGCTGTCGAGCAGCAGGATCGAGGCGGTGTGATCCATCGTGTAGTCGCCATCTTCCAGCTCGACCTTGCGCACATAGATGGAGAACCCCTTGGCCATGGCGGCGACTTCTTCCGGGTCACCGGTGATGCCGGTGATGCGGTCCGAGAAATTCGACAGATAGGTCTTCATGACCTCGGGGGTATCGCGCTCCGGGTCAATGGAAACGAAATAGGGTTTGATGTCGGCTGCTTCATCGCCCAGTTGTTCGAGATAGCCATCGAGTTCGAAAAGGGTGGTTGGACACACTTCCGGGCAATGCGTGAAACCAAAGAAGACGACGCGAGGCCCGCCTTTGAATGCGGCTTCGGTGATCGGGTTGCCATCCTGATCGACCAGTTCGAATGGCACACCGAAGGCTTCGCCCGAACTCTGCTTTTGATACCACTGGAAGGTGAGGAGCCCGACGCCGACGGCCATGACCGCCAGGATGCCGATGAGGATGGATCGCATCATTGAAGTTTACCCGAAACGAAATGCTGAAAGATGGCGTCAAAAGCACCAGGACAACCCGGACTCGACGAGTGCGAGAAAAATTCCTGCCCCGTTTTCCAGCCACATGGCAAAGGCCAGCCCGGTGAATGCAGCCAGGAGCAGTGTCGCCGCGCCCAGTTTGAACCAGATGGCCGTGTGCCAGGGTTGCTGTGTTTTCATAGCCCATACTACGCGCAACTCCGGACTGCATGCAAAGCCTCATCTTGTCGCAAGGGAGGTCATGAAGAAAACCTCCCGTCGCCTGGAGGCCGACGGGAGGTTCAGGGTTGAGGTTGTATGTTGCCATGTGGCTATGGGGACGGGTTCAACCCCACATACGCACTTTACTGAGACATGGTTTGGAAAGGATTGCCTTGACCTTCAATCCTGAGGTGTACTCGATTGCAGCGAGAGGCTTACCGGGAGGATCGTCATGACGATTTCCGATATTCGACTGAAGCGCATCTATGACCCGGTGGAGGACAGGGATGGAACGCGGATCCTGATTGACCGTCTGTGGCCGCGCGGTATGAGCAAGGAACGCGCTGCACTTGACGCGTGGATGCCGGAGATCGGCCCCAGTCACGAACTGCGCAAATGGTATGCCCACGAGCCGAGCGCTGGGAAACGTTCCGTCAGCGATACCGGGAAGAACTGGCCGGCCGTGAAGAATGGCTCGAACAATTGAGGGCGGCGGCCAGGAAAGGGCCTCTGACGCTGTTGTTCTCCGCTACGGACCCTGACCGGAATCAGGCGGTGGTCGTTCGTCAATTCCTGCAGGAAGACGACGACTCCTCATAATGCGATCTCAATTTATGATTGTATTTGACGCGCGCCGGCAGTCTGTTCACCGGAAATCAGGGGAATATCCGGCGCAGAGTAGACGTTTAGCCTATACGGCGTGGCCGCACTCTTGACTCACGGAATGCTTATGGAGACATATGTGCACGGTTCGCCCATGCAGAATGGGCGTTCGTGGTGCCGGGGCGGATTTCATGATCAAGGATTTCGACAAGTTAAAGCAGCAGCTTACCGAGCTGTCCGAGGCGGTAAACAAGTTCGAATCGGAGGCTGTCCAGCTGCGCGTGGTCGAATTGGTGCTGGGGCAACGCGAGGGGCAGGTCGGCGGTTTCGCCGAAGGCGGGATTAACGAGTTTATCGCAGGCCCAGGTATGATGCATGTCGTGCGCAATACGGCACGCCCGGGGCGCCGCAAGACAACCACCGATAGCGCAAAGGGCGCCGTTGCTGCATTGAACGAGCTGCTTGAGAGCGATTTTTTCACTGAGCCACGGACCATTGGCGACATCGTCGCCCGCTGTCAGGAGGCATTTGGCATGCGTTACAAGTCGAATGCGTTTTCCGGACCGCTTTCGCGCCATGCGCGCACGGGCGTACTCAATCGCGAGAAGAATGCGGACGGCAAGTTCGTATATGTAAAGCCTGAAGCCGGCTGACTGCAGAAAGTTCTAAACCCGCTGGACGAAGCCGTCGAGCACGCGCTTCTGGCCCGCCTTGTCGAAATCGATGGTGAGCTTGTTGCCCTCGATTGCCGCGATATTGCCATTGCCGAATTTGAGATGGAACACTCGATCGCCGACCTTGAAGGCAGAGGGGGTGTCGGAGACCGATTTGGCGACCAGCTCTCCTTCGATCACACGGCCCTTGACCGAACCGCGTCCGGCGCCATAGCCAGAATCCGCCTCGCCATAGCCGATGCGTTCCACCTGATGGCCGGAGCGGTTGCCCCAGTTGCGCGCCGTCGCCTCGGTCCGGTTTTTCTGGGCACGCTGCCAGCCGGGTGTGGCGTAGCTGTTTGAAAAGGCGGGCTGATCGTCGAAGCGGGATTTGCCATAGGGGTTGGGCCGGCCGGGTTGACCGGCGGAATAACCGCCGTAGCCGCTGCTTTCTTCGGCCACATCCACATGCGCTTCGGGAAGCTCGTCGAGAAAGCGCGAGGGAATAGTGGACTGCCAGAGGCCGTGAATGCGCCGGTTGGAGGCGAACCACAGATGCAGGTTCTTCTTGGCGCGGGTCAGGCCCACATAGGCCAGACGCCGCTCTTCCTCAAGCCCTGAGCGGCCGCCCTCATCGAGCGCGCGCTGATGGGGGAAGAGGCCTTCCTCCCAGCCGGGCAGGAACACGGTGGGGAATTCGAGACCCTTGGCCGAATGCAGCGTCATGAGGCTGACGGCGTCGAGTTCTTCGTCGCGCTCGGCATCCATGACGAGAGCCACATGCTCCAGGAAGCCGCGCAGGCTGTCGTAATCCTCCATGGAGCGGATCAGCTCCTTGAGGTTTTCGAGCCTGCCCGGCGCTTCGGCGGAGCGGTCGTTTTTCCACATGTCCGTATAGCCGGATTCTTCGAGGATGATCTCGGCCAATTCGGTGTGAGGCGTGCGGTCGAGCATGGCCTGCCAGCGCTCGATATTGTCGACCAGCGTGCGCAGC
This sequence comes from Nitratireductor aquibiodomus NL21 = JCM 21793, assembly GCF_000615975.1. Lineage (GTDB taxonomy): Bacteria > Pseudomonadota > Alphaproteobacteria > Rhizobiales > Rhizobiaceae > Nitratireductor > Nitratireductor aquibiodomus. The sequence continues at coordinate 14,161 of NZ_BAMP01000030.1, forward strand.
GATGCGCGCGGCTTGGGCTTCATTTCTTCGGTGCCGACGAGATCGCGGGCAGCTTGCAGAAGGGTGGCCTCGCGCATGCGCGAGACATCGTGGATCTGGCGGACGCTGGCTTCGCCCAATCCGCGCTTCGGCGTGTTGACGATGCGCTCGAAGGCGAGATCGTCGGCGGCCTGCGCGACGATGCGGAAATAGGCCATGGCATCGCGGATTTCCATGCGCTCGTAGAAGCGCGGGCCGCCGATGACGCGGTAGTTGAGCCCCAGCGTGACGAAGCGGTCTTCGAACTCGCGCATCTGGAAGGAGGCGCGCACGAGGATGGCGATGTCGTTGAGGGCGTGGCCCTTCACCTGGAGCGCCTCGATCTCCTCGCCGACGGCACGGGCCTCTTCCTCAGAATCCCATGAGGCGTGCACCTTCACCTTGGGATCGTCGGGATCGGAATGCTCGGTGAAGAGGGTTTTGCCGAGCCGGCCCTCATTGTTAGCGATGAGATGCGAGGCGGCGCCCAGAATATGCGCGGTGGAACGGTAATTGCGCTCCAGCCGGATGACGGCGGCACCCGGAAAATCCTTCTCGAAGCGCAGGATGTTGTCCACTTCCGCGCCGCGCCAGCCATAGATGGACTGGTCGTCGTCGCCCACGCAGCAGATGTTCACCGGCTCCGTGCTCTTCGGGCGCTGGGCGAGCAGCCTGAGCCACATATATTGCGCTGTGTTGGTGTCCTGATACTCGTCGACGAGAATGTAGCGGAACCTGCGGTGATACTCGGCGAGCACATCCGGATTGTCGCGCAGAATGCGGATCGGATGGCACAGAAGATCGCCGAAATCGACGGCGTTGAGCGTCTTCAGACGCTCCTGATAGGCGGTGTAAAGCTCGCGGCCCTTGCCATTGGCGAAGGCACGCGCATCCCCCTCGGGGATCTCCTTCGGGGCGAGCCCCTTGTTCTTCCAGCCGTCGATCATCTGGGCGAACTGGCGTGGCGGCCAGCGCTTGTCGTCCAGCCCCTCGGCTTGGATGATCTGTTTCAGGAGGCGGATCTGGTCGTCGGTGTCGAGAATGGTGAAGGAGCTTTTCAGGCCCGCAAGTTCCGCATGTTTGCGCAGGATCTTGACGCCGATGGAGTGGAAGGTGCCGAGCCACGGCATGCCCTCGATGGCCTCGCCGACCAGCGTGCCGATGCGCAGCTTCATCTCGCGGGCGGCCTTGTTGGTGAAGGTAACGGCGAGGATCTGCGAGGGATAGGCGCGGCCAGAGGCCAGAATATGCGCGATGCGGGTCGTTAGAACCCGTGTCTTGCCCGTGCCGGCGCCAGCGAGCACCAGAACCGGGCCCTCGGTGGTTTCCACCGCGAGGCGCTGCTCGGGATTAAGTGCATCGAGATAGCGTGTGTCGGGACCGCCCGAGCGCGCGGCCATGGCGCGCGCTGCAATGCCCGAAGGCTTCTGCGCTGCCGGGGGAGGCGGGGTCGGGTCGTCCTCATCAAAGAACGGAATATCGTCAGGGAAGCCGGACATCGGACCTGCATATGGTGATTCGGGGGGCAAAGCCCAAGGATGTTTTCTATTTGTACCGGTTTGTGGCCCATGAACCAAGGGGAGGTGAACCGGCAAAGGAACGTTGCGGAACGCTGTTGACGTTTTGCATGGCTGGAGCCAATCTGTTCATGGCTGAACGCAGCCGGCAGTCCGCGCCCCGAGGGGTATGGCGAATGCGTTCTGATTGTCTCCATGGTTCCTTTCACCGACGGCGACGACATCGGCAACGCGGACACTGATTGTTACGCGCCTCGATGAAGGACCCTGAACCATGCTTGAATTCTCCGACGCGAAAACCATGGCAAAAGCCATGCGCGCCTCGCTTTCCGCAAAGGGCGTTTCGATTTCGCACAGCGAAGCGCTGGAGATCGTTGCCCGCCAGTTCGGCTTCGATAGCTGGAATATTCTGGCTGCGAAGATGACCGAGCCGGTTGTGGAAGAGATTGTTCTCCAGCCGGCCATACCGATCCTGCGCATATTCGACGAAGCGAAGGCACGGGCTTTTTATCTCGATTTTCTCGGCTTCAGGGTCGACTGGGAGCACCGGTTCGGCCCGGATATGCCCCTATACATGCAGGTTTCGCGCGGCGAACTCAGCCTGCATCTGAGTGAACATTCCGGAGATGCGACGCCGGGTGGCAATGCCGTGGTGTTCATGACCGGGATCAGGGCGCTTCATGCGGAGTTGCATGGACGGGACTACAAGTACAATCGTCCGGGTCTTGAAAAGCAGGAATGGGGACTGGAACTCGGCGTGATCGATCCGTTCAGCAACAGGCTTCGCTTTATCGAGAAAAGCGGGGCCTGAAAGGATCAGTGCTCGCTTTCGCACAGCGAATGGTCTGCGAGTGCCCGCAGAACGTGGCAGTCGCAGACCGCGCCGCTGTCGCAGCTATCGACAATGCGCTGCAGTTCGTGCTCGAGCCTTTGCAGGCGCGCGATGCGTTCGCGCACTTCTATGAGATGTTCGCGCGCAATGCTGTCGGCTGCCTCGCACGGTTTTTCGGGGTGGCCGCTCAGTTCGATGAGTGAACGGATGGCGTCGATGCCGAGACCCAGGTCGCGCGCATGACGGATAAAGGCGAGGCGCTCCATGGCCTGCCTGCCATAGCGACGCTGGTTGCCGGACGAGCGTTCGGGCGGCTCAATCAGACCCGTCTCTTCGTAGTACCGGATTGTTGGCACCTTCACGCCCACGCGCTTCGACAGTTCTCCGATAGACCACATGGGCATCGCTCCTTTTCTGCTTGCGCAAGATATAGGAAGTCCCCGCCGGAGGTGGAAGGACTACCGCGCGCTCACGCGGCTGTGAATGGACCTTTTCCACGTGGGCCTTACCTTGAAACTCGGCGGGAACCAACCAGCGAACGGGAGTGAACTCATGCAGGATCAGCCGAAGATCACCCAGGCGATGATTGACGCCTATGACGAGTACACGCATCTCACGCTCGACCGACGCGCATTCATGAGCAGACTGACAAAACTGGCGGGTTCCGGAGCCGCGGCCGCGGCCATTGTGCCGATGCTCGCAGCGAATTCCGCGCGCGCCGCCATGGTCGCCGAGGACGACGAGCGCGTGACGGCGGAAGACATCGCCTATGCCGGCGACGGCGGGGAGATGATGGGCTATCTCGTCCGACCGGCCGGTGTGGAGGGAAAGCTTCCGGCCGTGATCGTCATCCACGAGAACCGTGGCCTCAACCCGCATATCCGCGATGTAGCGCGACGCATGGCGCTTGAAGGGTTTGTTGCGCTGGCACCCGATTTTCTGTCTCCATCCGGCGGCACGCCGGAGGATGAGGACATGGCGCGCGAAATGATCGGCCAACTCGATGGAGGCCAGACCGTGCGCAACGCGGTTGCGACACAGGCCTTTCTTGCAGGGCATGATGCGACCAATGGCAATGTCGGCGCCATCGGCTTCTGCTGGGGTGGGGGGCTGGTGAATGAGCTTGCCGTCAACGATCCCGAGCTCGATGCGGGCGTTGCCTATTACGGGCGTCAGGCCGATGCGGGCGAAGTCTCGAAGATCGAGGCGCCGCTGCTGCTCCACTATGCGGGGCTCGATGAGCGGATCAATGCCGGTATCGATGCCTATCGCACCGCGCTCGAAGGGGCGGGCAAGACGTTCAGCATCCATGTCTATGAGGGAGTGAACCACGCCTTCAACAACGATACGTCGGAAGCGCGTTACGACAAGGAAGCCGCGGACCTTGCCTGGCAGAGAACGGTGACCTTCCTGCAGGAAAACCTGTCCTGAATGTCAAAAGGCGTCGAAGGGCGCTGGGTCATAGGCAATGAAGAGGCGTTTCTGGCGCGCGGTGCGGACGATGGCGCGGACATAGATAAGGTCGATGGGGATCGGCCTTCGGTTGCGTTCCAGCCAGTAGAGTTCGTCCTCGATGGATTTCAGCGCGCGCCAGAAGTCATAATCCGTTATCTCGTGCGAGTGCGCGAGACCGTCTGACAGGGCTTTGGCTTCCTCGTTCAACACCGGGCTTTCCGCCACCTACGAATCGAATGCGTTTACCAAGGATGGTCGACGTGCGGCGTGAGCGCTTCAAGCGCGGCACATGGTTAAACTTGTGCAAAGATTTTAGCCGTGACGGTATGGTTAACAAAACCTTCTTCCTCGCTTCGGGCGGCCAAACTCCTGGAAGACAACGCTTATCGGTGCTCTTCCTCGCTCATGTCCACGAGTGCGCGGTTGAAGAAACGCAGCGCACGGACGTGGCTCGCAAAGGCGATGACCTTTGAAGAATCCTTCAGATCGACCACCGGCAGGCGGTCATGGCCTCCCTTGTCGAATGCGCGCAGAGACGCCTCTAGCGTATCGGTTGGCCTGAGCGATGGAGCCCCGGTTTCCGGGTCGTAGGTGACGGGCTCGTCTTCTTCATCCAGCGGTTCCATGAAATCCATGACGCGGATGGTCTGGCCGAGAGCCCGGTGAGGGCCTTCCACAAGGAACAGGCCGCGCATTTCGAGCTGCCACTGGAACCAGGAATGGCCGTGGATGGTCTGGGTGATGCCATGTGCGACGGCGACGGTCAGCAGGAGCGCGATGGAGAGTTCGTAGCCGCCGGTCAGTTCGAAGACGATGACGGTGGTGGAGATGGGGGCGCCGAGGACAGCACCTGCGACGGCTCCCATGCCGAGGATGGCGTAGAGTCCTTCGCTTGATGCCATGGTGGGAAAGGCGGAGGCGGCAATGATGCCGAACGCGCCGCCCGTGAGCGCGCCCAGAAAGAGGGCGGGAGAGAAGATCCCGCCGCCGAAGCGCATTGCAAGCGTGATGGACGTCGCGGCCGTCTTGACGACGATCAGCGCCAGCATGGTCATGAGCGGGAGGCGGTTCCACAGCGCCATGTCGGTTATCTCGTAGCCCACGCCGAGCACGTGCGGGAACACCACGGCGATGCCGCCGACGATGAGACCGCCGACGACGGGTCGCGTCCAGAGCGGGATGCGGATGCCCCGCGCCGCGTAATCAGAAACGAAAAGCGAGAACTGGAACAGGATCGCCACCACGGCAGCCGTGACGCCCAGAAGGGCGAAAGCGGGGAACTCCCAGAACGAGGTGATCTGGTGCGTCGGTACAAGAAACGCGGCAGCGCTGCCGAACCATAAGCGCGATGCAACAGCACCTGCAGCTGAGGCGATGACGATCGGCACGAAGGAGCGCATGGCGTAGTGGCCGAGAATGACTTCATGCGCAAAGAGGACACCGGCAATGGGCGCGTTGAACGAAGCGGAGATCGCGCTGGCTACGCCTGCTCCCAGAAGGGTGCGCCGGCACCACTCCGGAAGATGGGCACGCCACGCAATCGCCGTCGCCAGCACCGCTCCCAGATGGACCACCGGCCCTTCGCGTCCGGCGCTCGCGCCCGAGCCGAGCGACAGGGCGGTGACGAAGGCGGAGAGCAAGCCTTCACGAAACCGAAGTTTGCGCCCCGACAATGCACGCGCCTCGATCACATCGGCCACGGCGCCGGTGCGCCGGGCTTCCAGACGCGTAAGCAGAATGCCGACCAGAAGGCCGCCCACCATGGGCCCGGCCATGATCCAGTACCAGGGCAGGGCAAGAGCCGCGGTAAACACGCGCTCTGAGCGTGTTCCCAGCCAGAAGAGCTGGAAAAAGCCGATCAGCTCACGAAAGGCGATGGCGGCAATCGCCACTGCGAGGCCGAGAAACAGCGACAGGAGCCAGACCAGCGGAAGCCGCGCTTCAAGAAATGCGCTGACATTCGGCTCGATCCAGGTTCGCAAAATCTGTGGCAGGCGCTGTATCAGCTTGAACAGGGGCATGCCTGAGCCTAACGCGTCCGGCGGCGGATGGCGATTGAACGGCCAGCGCGTTCAGGCTCGGGCAGGGTTTTATGCAGTGCGCGCATTGCCGCAACGCGTTCAAGCACATCGGCGGGGAACGGGGTCACCTTCGGGCCTGACATGTCGATATGCAGCGTGAGCGTTTCGCAGGTGGCGGCCAGCCAACCTTCTTCGGCGTGGCGCAGCTCCTGATAGGAATGAAGGCGCTTCTCGTCATGATCGAGAAGCTGATAGGTGCCGCGAACCCTGTCTGCGAGATGAAGCTCGCGCACGTAGCAGAGGTGGATTTCCGCCGTATAGGTGGTGAGCTGCCGCTCAGCCGCGTATCGGGCACCCATGCCGAACCCCTCCGACACTTCTTCATAGGCACGGTCGAAAAGAACCGGATAATAAGCCATGTTCAGATGGCCGTTGAAGTCGATCCAGTCTTTCTGCAGTTCGAATATACGTGAGCGGTGCGGCGCTTCGTCTGGCATTGTTTTTCTGTATCCCTGGGTTCTGTCCCTAGACTGCGGACTGTGTTCGACTTGCGGCAGATTCGGATAGAAACGAAAACGATCCTGTGCGGCAAGGGTTGGACCACCTGATTGGAGAAGCTGAATGGCGCTGGCGGAAATGGAAAAGGTTTTGCGGAACGACGAAGGCATCCGGCTGGTGCTGGACCTTTTGCGTCAGCGCTACGGGGAGCGTCTTGTTACCGGCCATTCGGTGCGTGAACAGCATGCCCATTCCACGAGTTACATCCCTCCACAATTGCCGGATGCGGTGTTCGCGCCCCGCACCGTCGAGGAGGTGCAGGAGGTGGTGCGCATGTGCGCCGAGCACCGCGTGCCCGTCATCCCTTTCGGAACCGGGTCTTCGCTTGAAGGGCATGTGAATGCGCCGGGCGGCGGCATCTCGCTCGACCTCATGAACATGAACCGCATTCTTTCGGTCAATGCGGAGGATCTGGACTGCACGGTCGAACCGGGTGTGACGCGTGAGGATCTGAACCACTATCTGCGCGACACGGGTCTCTTTTTCCCGATCGATCCGGGCGCCAATGCGAGCCTGGGCGGCATGGCTTCCACGCGCGCCTCCGGCACCAATGCGGTGCGCTATGGAACGATGCGTGACAATGTGGTGAACCTGCAGGCGGTGATGCCGGACGGCAGGCTGATCACAACGGCACGCCGCGCGCGCAAAACCTCGGCGGGTTATGACCTGACGCGGCTTTTGGTCGGAGCGGAAGGGACGCTGGGTGTCATCACCGCGCTGACCCTGAAGCTTTACGGCATTCCACAGGCCATTTCAGGCGGTGTCTGTCCCTTCCCGGACGTGGAAACAGCCTGCCAGGCGGTCATTACGACGATCCAGATGGGTGTGCCTGTCGCACGTATCGAATTCGTCAATGCGCTCGCCATGAAGGCCATCAACGCCTATTCCGATCTGAGCTATCCGGAAAGCCCGTGCCTGTTTGTCGAGTTTCATGGCAGCGATGCCGGTGTGAAGGAGCAGGCCGAGACCTTTGGTGAGATCGCGGAGGAGTTCGGTGGCGGGCCGTTTCAATGGACGAGTGTCGCCGAGGAGCGCACCAGGCTCTGGAAGGCGCGCCACAATGCCTACTGGGCCTGTGTGGCGCTGCGGCCCGGCACGCGCGGGCTTTCCACCGATGTGTGCGTGCCGATCTCGCGGCTTGCCGAATGCATTGTGGAGACCGAAGCCGACATTGCCCGGGAGGGGCTGATGGCGACGGTGCTTGGCCATGTGGGTGACGGTAATTTTCACGTTCTCGTTCTGATGGACATGGAGGACCCGAAGGAGATCGAGCAGGCGGAGGCCTTTGTGGCGCGGCTCAACAAGCGGGCACTCGCCATGGATGGAACCTGTACGGGGGAGCATGGCATCGGGCAGGGCAAGATGCGGTTTCTGGAAGAAGAGCTCGGAGACGCGGTCGATGTGATGCGGGCGGTCAAAGAGGCGATCGATCCGCTCAACATCATGAACCCGGGAAAAATCGTCGGGGCGAGGCGCATATAAGCGTCTCCCTGTGCCACCATGTGGCCGACCGCCTCTTTAATGCCGCTGGACCGCATCGGATCGAGCTGCACTGATCGGGGCGCAGAAAGAACGATCTAAACCATTGATGGAGCACCGGAATAGCCCGAATACCGGATTCCACTTGCCGGTCCGATGCTCTAGTGTAGAAGAACAGGCGTTTTAACCAGGGAGAGCGAACTGGCCCGGCTGTTTGTATTCTTCGGTGGACTTGTGGTGCTGGCGCTGACCTCGGCGCTGGTTGCCCCGTATTTCATCGACTGGAATCACTACCGATCCGCTTTCGAGCGCGAAGCGGGACGGGTGCTGGGCCGCGAGGTGCGGGTGGAGGGCAGCGCAAGGGCGCGGCTTTTGCCATTTCCTTCGCTGACTTTCACCGATGTGGTCGTGGCCGGCGAGACACCGGATGCGCCGGGCATGACGGTGGATGAATTCTCCATGCATGCCGAGCTTGCGCCGTTCCTGCGCGGCGAGGTGTTGATTTTCGACATGCAGCTCACGCGGCCGCGGGCGCGCATCGCGGTCGCCGCAGATGGCGGCATCGACTGGGCCGTGCGGCCTTCCGGACCGTTCGACCCGCGCCAGGTGACGCTCGAGAATGTCACCATCGTCGATGGTTCGGTCACGCTGCGCCACGCTGCGAGCGGGCAGGTTCATCAGGTTTCCGATATAGACGCGGAGCTTTCGGCGCGCACCCTGGCGGGGCCATGGCGGATTGGAGGGTCGCTCGCGTTTGACGGTCTGCCAATGGGGATTTCCGTCTCGACGGGAACGCTGGGCGATGACGGGCGCATGCGGCTGCGGATCGACGCTCTGCCCGAGGGAGCGCCGATCAGGCTGGCCACGGACGGTCAGGCGTATATCGACGATGGAGCGGCCTATTATGACGGTACGTTCGCGCTCAACACCTATACCCGGGAGGCGATGGCCGCCCTGCGCGAGGAAGAGGAGCGACCACTGGCGCTCACCACGGCAGCGGCGACCAACCGCCTGTCGGGCAGTTTCGACCTGAGGCACGACCGGCTTGCGGTGGATATGTTTCGCTTCGAGACCGGACCGGTCGATGCGCCATACCGCGCCGAAGGGCGGGCGAGCCTCAATTTTGGCGATGCGCCGCGTTTTCTCATAGAGGCGGATGGCGCCCAGCTTCGTTTCGAACCGGAGGAGGGGCAGGGCGGTTCCATCGCCGGACTTGATCTCAACGCGCGCTTCGATGCGTTTGCCGGTCTGATGCGCGCTTTGCCGGCGCCGGGCATACCAGGCCAAGTCTCGATCAACCTGCCGGCGATCGTGGCCGGCGATACGACGATCCGCAATATCGAACTGCGGGCGGAGCCGGCGGAGGGCGGCTGGTCGATCGGCTCAGTGGCGGCGACCCTGCCGGGGCGCACCCAGTTCGAGGCCAATGGTCTTCTCACCACAAGCGACACCCTTGCCTTCAACGGACACATGCTGCTTGCGATCGGACAGCCATCGGGCTTTGCCGCATGGGTTTCGCGCGATGTGGACGATGCCATCCGCCGGCTTCCGTCGGCCGGCTTCAGCGCGGATGTGAACCTTTCGCGCAGCACACAAAGCTTCGAGGCGCTGGAACTCATTCTTGGCGATGCGCGCTTCAACGGGCGCGTGGAGCGGCGCGAACCGGACAATGCAAAGCCCTCTCTGGAGGTCGCGCTCGACGGGGAGGCGCTCGATCTCGACGGTATTCAAGCCTTCATGTCGCTCTTCGTGAACGATGCGGGCGTGAACAGGCTTGCCGGCCATGACGTGGACCTCGCCGTGAAGGCGGGCCCTGTCTCGGCCGAGGGGTTGAAGGCTGAAACAGTGGACACGGCCCTGCGCCTGCGCGCTGGCGTGCTCGAGATCGACCGCCTGACGCTCGGCGGTCTCGCCGGCGCCCAGCTCAGCGCCACGGGGCAGATTCGCGATTTCTCCACGGCGCCCACGGGACAGATCGATGCGACCATCCTGTCGACCGATCTGGCGGACCTTGCGGTGATGCTTGCCGGCAGATTTCCCCAGAACCGGCTCTTCGAAGCCATAGCCCGTCGGGCGCAGGGCTTTCCCGGTCTTTTTGAGGATGCGGAAATCAACCTCATCGCAAGTGCTGCCGACAACAATGACGGCACTGTCGGGCTTGCGGTGAGCGCGGAAGGGGTTGCCGGTGGCACCGATATCGGTCTTTCGCTTTCCGACCGCAGTCCCCGGGAAGAACTGCTTCAGGGGGATTTCAAGCTTTCCGTCACGGCCAGGAACGACGATGCGGCGGTTCTCTACGGTCTCGCCGGATTGCCGGCGCTTCCGCTCGGCCTTGTCGGAGAGGCCCGGCTCGAACTCTCTGCTGCCGGTTCGCTGGCGGATGCGGTCAGGACAAAGGCGACTGTCACGGGCGACGGACTTGATGCCTCGTTCGACGGGGGGCTTGCCAATGCGCTTTCCGCTCCGTCTCTCGACGGTAAAGTGCGCATCGAGACCACCGATATCGAACCGTGGCTGGCGGCGGGCGGTGTCGTGCTGCCGGGGTTCGGCCTCGGATTGCCTGTCGAGCTCGCAGCCGCGCTCGAGTGGAGCGAGGAGGTCGTGGTTCTTTCCGGACTTGCCGGAGCCGTGGCCGGCAGCGACGTGGGCGGTGATTTCAACATTCTGCTCGATGGCGGCAAGCCGCGTATCGACGGAGCGCTTCGCATGGCGCGTTTCGACCTTGCACCGGCGGCGGAACTCGTGCTGGGGCCGGATGTGCTTTCGGGCGAGGAAAGCGGGGCGTGGCCCGAAGAGCCTTTCGGCAGCGATGTCGATTTTCCGTTTTCGGCCGATCTCGAACTGCGGACAGACGCGCTCTGGGCGGGGTTCCTTTCCGCCGGGCAGGAGGCAAGCCTGAAGCTGAAGCTCGACGATGAAGGGCTGACGGTTTCCGATCTGAAGGCGGCGGCCTTCGACGGTTCGATCGACGGGTTTGCCACGCTGAAGAACAATGCCGGGACGGGGCTTCTGACAGCGCAGATCGGCTTGAATGACACGGCGCTTGAAGCGCTCATGCCGCAGGGGAGCCTCGAAGGACGGCTGAGCGCCCGTGCCAGCGTTACCGCCAGCGGCAAGACAGTGAACGGCATGGCGTCGGCGTTGACGGGGTCGGGTTCTGCAACATTGAAGGATTTGAGCATTCGGGGGCTGAACCCGGATGCACTGGCAATGATCCTCGAAAAGGCGGATGCGCTGGGCAATGAGATCGACACTGCAAAGACAGAGGTTTTTGCGCCCGCAATGATCCGCGACGGGCGTTTCCAGGTGGGAAGCACCGAGTTTGCCTTCACCATCGCCGGCGGCGTGGCGCGCACGCCGCCCATGCGGCTTGAGGCCGAGAGGGCGACGCTGACAACGACAGCCTCCGCCGATCTGCAGTCCATGACGGTTGCAACGGATGGGGCGCTGGTTTTCGATCCCGGTCTCGAATCCGTTGTGGGTGCGGAGCCTCGTGTGGATGTCACGGCTTCGGGACCTTTCGGCGATGTGGGGTCGAAGCTGTCGGTGGGGCCGCTTGCGCAGTTCCTGACTCAGCGTGCTCTGGAGCGTGAGCAGGTGCGGGTGGAGCGAATGCAATCGGTGCTTCTGGAGAAGCAGAGACTGCGCCGCGAGACGCGTTACTTTGCAGCGCTTCAGACCGAAAGAGAGCGCGCTGAAGCCGAACGCCAGAGGCTTGAGCGCGAGCTTCGCCTGAAGCGCGAGGAAGAGGAGGCCCGCCGCCGGGCGGAAGAACAGGCTGAAGCAGCACGCCGGGCCGCAGAGGCGGCGCGGGCAGCCGAAGCGCTCCAGCGCCAGGAGCGGCGCGGTCCCGAGGGGAACGTTGCGCCGCGTGAAGTCGAGCGTGCCCCGCTGGAGGCACCGGAGGGGGCGAATTCTCCCGACGCGGTTTCGGAGTTTTTCCGCTCAAAGAACCTTTCGCCGGACCGGCTCCGGGAGCTTCTGGGGACCGACGGGGGCGTCAACTGAAGCGCTTCCACCTTTCGGTCCGATGATCTGATGGTCAGCCGGGTCGGGACGTGCGGGCTTTCAGGTCGTGAAGCACGTAGAGACGGAGTTCGGAAGAGAGATTGCTTTCTTCGTCCCGCTGGGCGTCAACCTCGGCTATGAGGGCGGCAAGCGACATCTTGCGGCGCCGGGCGATCGCTTCCAGTTCTTCCAGGAAAGGCTCTTCTAAAGAGACGCTTGTGCGGTGTCCGCGAATGCTGACCGAACGCTTGGCGATCCGGCTCATTCGGGTTCGGTGTCCCTGCTTTTTTCGCGCCTGTGTCCGTCTAGCCGTGCGACCAGACCCGCCTTCGCACTCTCTTCCAGTGCGCGCTCGCCTCTGGTGCGGCCGTGGCGGATGCGATTTTCAGTGGCTTGCTGCTCTTTCTCTTCGCGGGCGCGGCGTTTGCACCTTTGCCGGAGATTGACCAGTTCGCCCATGGTCACTTCTTCCGAAATGCGTCGAGCGAGACGACTTCCGCTCCCTTGCTTTCGGATGCCGGCGCATCCTCCTGCACGGGCTCGGCTTCGGCTTCCGCCTTGTCCTTTTTGGCCTTTTTCGCAGGCTTCTTCTTTGTTGCGGGCTTTTGCGGTTCTTCCGAAGTGTTCTCCGGGTGAACCTCGGTGATGTCCGCCGTCTGTTCGCTCTGCTCTGGCTTTACGTCGAACTCGAGCTCGAAATTCACCGACGGGTCGTAAAATCCCCGGACGGCGGAGAAAGGCACGCTCAGCATTTCGGGAACATCCGCAAAGGACAGGCCGACCTCGAAGCCGGTCTCGGTCACTTTGAGATCCCAGTACTGATACTGCAATACGATTGTCATCTGCTCGGGATAACGCTCGCGCAGGCGCGAGGAAACGCGCACACCCGGAGCGTTGGTGAGAAAGGTGATGAAGAAGTGATGCTCACCGGGCAGTCCGGTGCGCGCGACTTCCGCCAGCACCTTGCGCATCACGCCGCGTAGAGCGTCCTGCGCGAGAATATCGTATCTTATGCGGTCTTCGGCCATCAACGCGAACCGGTTTGTGAATCTTTGACCTACCTCTAATCAAGGACCGCGCTCAGGTAAACCGGCAAAAGACGGGTTCCGCTACGTCAGGCGGGGAGAGCCCTGCTGACGCGGGTCGTTTCCTGGCCCTCTTTACCGTTCCTGCGGTAGGCGCGCAGGAAGGTTTTGACCGCGCGGGTGGTTACTTCCCGGAGTTGGTCGTTTTCCAGTTTCTCGCCAAAAAGGGCGGGGATATGGAGCTCGGCGTTCACCAGGGCGATGAACTGGCGCGCGGCGACGTCGGGGTCGTCAAGTTCGAGATGCCCCGCATAGGCAAGACGGGCGAAACGGGCTGCCAGTGCAGACCAGACCTTGCCCGGTCCTTCCGTGCGCCAGCCTGCAAACAGGTGAGGATGCCGTTCCCCTTCGCTTTGAATGAGCTTGCGAAGATATTTGCCATCTTCGTCGCACACGCATTTCTGCGTCAGGCGCATGGCAAAGGCGATGAGTTCGTCTTCAAGGTCCGCGGGTTGATCCGGAAAGGTCGCCAGCACCTCGAAGCTGCGTGCGTTGCAACGCTGGGTGATTTCGGTGACCACAGCGGCGAAAAGCCTGTCCTTGTCGCCATAGTGATTGTAGACGGTTTGCCGCGAAACGCCGGCTTCGGCGGCGATCATGTCGATGTTCGCGCCCGTATAGCCTTCTCGGCAGAAAACCCGTGCACCCGCTTCCAGAATGGACAGGCGCTTGGCGGCGTGTCCGCGTGTCGGGAGCCTGTCAGTAGCGTTGATCACATGCATGAAAAACATATATGTGTGATTGACATATTAGACAAGGCTGTCCAAAAATATAGTCAATCAAGATCAGGTTTGTTGCCCGCGCTGTTTTTGCTCTGCCATGTCGGGCCTCTCCCCAGTCTTTCGTCTTTGGTTTGACGCCCGTTGTGGCAGCCATCTTTTTTGAAAGTGCAAATCCATGACCTCGAGATTCCTGCGCATCGCGCTGGTACTTGGCCTTTTGACCGCTGTGGGGCCGTTCGCCATCGACATGTATCTGCCTGCGCTACCGTCGATCGGCGCCGATCTGAATGCGGACACCGTGGCGGTGCAGATGTCTCTTCTGGTGTTTTTTCTGTCGATGGGACTGGCGCAGATCATCGTCGGGCCGATTTCCGACATGGTGGGCCGCAAAGCACCGCTCTATGCGGGGCTGGCTGTTTTCATCATCGGCAGCATCGGTTCGGCGCTGGCGACGAGCATCGAGATGCTGATCGCGTTTCGTTTCCTGCAGGGGCTGGGCGCGTCGGCCGGCATGGTGGTGCCGCGCGCGGTCGTGCGCGATCTTCACACCGGAACGGAAGCGGCCCGGCTGATGTCTCTCCTGATGCTGGTCTTCTCGATCTCGCCCATTCTGGCGCCGCTCACGGGCAGCGTGATCATCGCCACCCTCGGCTGGCGGGCGGTGTTCTGGTCGGTGACCATTGCGGCAGTCCTGGGTGTTTTCCTTCTGGCGACTGCCCTGAAGGAGACAAGGCCCGTCGGGGAACGGAAGGGGAGTTCGCTGCGCAGCGCGCTCGCCGGGTATCGTTTTCTCCTGGGCGACCGGAAATTCATGGGCCTGACCTTTATCGGCGGGTTCGGCATTTCCAGCTTCTTCGTTTATCTGTCGAATTCGTCGTTTGTGCTGATCGACCACTACGGCTGACGCCGACGCTCTATAGCGTGTTCTTTTCCATGAATGCGGTGGCGTTTTTCACCATGTCGCAGCTTACCGGGCGGTTGACCGAGCGTTATGGACTGCGCCGAGTGGTGAGGGTTGCGGTCATCTCATATGCGACGACCATTGTGGCCCTGCTGGCGGTGATGGCATCCGGCCTGCAGTCACTCTGGGTGCTCGCTTCGTTTCTTTTCGTCGGCTACGGGTTCCTGGGCCTGGTCATTCCGACGACTTCGGTGCTTGCGATGGATGATCATGGCACCATAGCCGGCACGGCCTCGGCGCTTATGGGAACACTGCATTTTGCCATCGGGGCCATGGCGATGGCCATCTCGGGCCTGTTCTTTGACGGAACGCCATTGCCGATGGTGACCAGCATTGCCGTGTGTGCCGTGCTTGCGCTTGCGTTGACCCATCTGACGCTGGGACGCGATGAACAGCCTGCGAGGGCTGCCGCAGAGTGAGGTCGGGTGTGCCTGACAGGGTGGGTTCTGGAAGGGCGCTCGGGCGCTTTCTTTTTCGCGCAAAAGCCCGATGCCCGCCGGGAAGGCGGAAATTGATATATCCAAGAAAGGGAAAAGTGAAGGCTTCTGTTGCCAGGTGCCTTCGAACCCCGCCTGAAAGTGCGAACCCTCAGGAGTTTAAGTGAAGCTGTCGCACCGCATTAAGCAGCGAGACGTGCCTCCGCATAGTTGTCGTTTGCAACTACTGGTTTGACCCGATAACGGTGGTATCATGCCGAGCGAAAGTCCGATCTTTACACCCTCGTCGATCCTGTTTCGCCCCCATCAGAAGCCGTCTGTGGGCTGATTGCCCTGGGCGGTTTCTGGTGGAGGCGCCGGGCACTGCCCCCGGGTCCGAATGGTTTATTACACCGTCAGTTTATCGCCATAGTCGGTCAAGCCGACGAAGCGAATATAGTGGGGCAGCCGCACCAAGAAAAGGGGGATTCTGGCGAAAAGGCGTTTCGGCATTGACTTGACGTCATGCTTTGCGGAATGTCTGCAACGGTGTGGGAAGGAACTTTGGCAAACGTTGAGGTTGCGTTGGTGGCCGGATCGTGTCGAAGGGGGCCCACGATTTGAAACGAGGGAAAAGTCATGGCCGATTATCTCGCGGATGTCCGCAAATATGATGCAACCGCTGACGAAGAGACCGTCAACAAGATCGTGAAGCATCTTGGCATCGCGCTGCGCAACAGGGACTCGTCTCTGGTCTCTTGCAGCGATTCCAGCGAACTCGATCGCGTGCGCGAGAGCTGGTGCATGAAGAAGCTCGGCGAAACCGACGGCGCGAAATGCGATTCCATCATCGAAAAGGTCTGCGAGACGATGTCCGGCGACAATTCGAAGGGCCGTGTGACCTTCTATTATCTTGTGGCAAAACATCTGGCAAACTGTCCAGCCTCTGAGCCGCCACGCGACGTGACCTCCAAACGCCTCCTCTGCCGGGTGGGGGCGTTTTCATTTGCGCGTGTGGACGAGACCGATATTCGCAGTGCCTGTACTTTCCGTGCCGGTAGCCTGCTTTATGATGCGGCGATAACGCCAGCCCGAATCGGACCGCCATGCGCCAGTATCTCGATCTTCTTTCCCATGTCCTCGAAAACGGCGTCGACCGTGACGACCGTACGGGAACCGGTACGCGCGGCGTTTTCGGCCATCAGATGCGTTTCGATCTGGAGCAGGGATTTCCGGTCCTCACCACGAAGAAGCTGCACCTGCGCTCGATCATTCACGAGTTGCTGTGGTTTCTGAAGGGCGACACGAATATCGGTTATCTGAAAGAAAACGGCGTTTCGATCTGGGACGAATGGGCGGATGAGAAGGGCGATCTCGGCCCGGTCTACGGCGCGCAATGGCGTTCGTGGCCGGCACCTGATGGCGGGCAGATCGACCAGATTGCGGCGCTTCTGAAAGGCCTGCGTGACAACCCTCATTCGAGGCGGCATGTGGTTTCGGCCTGGAACCCGGCGGAGGTCGATTCCATGGCGCTGCCGCCATGCCACTGCCTGTTCCAGTTTCATGTAGCCAACGGGCGGCTCTCCTGTCAGCTCTACCAGCGCTCCGCGGATATTTTTCTCGGCGTGCCCTTCAACATCGCTTCCTACGCGCTTCTTACCATGATGGTGGCCCAGGTGACGGGGCTGCGCGCTGGCGATTTCGTGCATACGCTGGGCGATGCACATCTTTATTCCAACCATTTCGATCAGGCGCGCGAGCAGCTGACGCGGACGCCGAAGCCACTGCCGACGATGTGGATCAATCCGGATGTCACCGATCTCTTCGCTTTCCGGTTCGAGGATTTCCGGCTTGATGGCTATGTGGCGGATCCGTCGATCCGCGCGCCGATCGCGGTTTGACCGGGGAGGGTCTGATGAGTGTCGAACTGGTCGTTGCGATGGCGCAAAACGGGGTGATCGGGCGTGACGGCGATCTGCCGTGGCGGCTTTCGACCGATCTCAAGCGCTTCAAGGCCATCACCATGGGCAAGCCCGTAATCATGGGGCGCAAGACCTGGGAGAGCATTGGCAAGCCATTGCCGGGGCGGCGCAACATCGTCGTCACGCGGCAGGCGGACTATACGGCCGAAGGCGCTGAATGCGTGTCATCGCTTGATGTCGCGCTTGCACTTGCCGCAGGTGGCGAGGCGGGTGCAGATGTCTGTGTCATCGGCGGCGGGCAGGTCTACGCGGAAGCGATCGACAAGGCCGACCGCCTGCATGTCACCCATGTGGATGCGCAGATCGAAGGGGACACCGTGTTCCCTGAAATTGACCCTGAAATCTGGGAGGAGGTGTCTCGCGAGGAGGTGCCTGCCGGCGAAAAGGACGTTTACGCCACCTCCTATGTGGTCTACCAACGACGCTGAAGAGGCAGGGCAGGGCTCTCTTTTCGCTGAAAGAGTGGGAAACGCGGCGGGCTGCCGCGTTGAAAGAGGATTTGCCGCTACCTATAACTGACCGGATGGGAGAGCTGTCCTCGGCGGACGGAACCCGGATCGAGAAAAGGAACAAGAATGCCCTGGAACAATCAAAGTGGCGGAGGCGGCCCTTGGGGCGGCGGCAATAACGGAGGCCCCTGGGATCAGGGGCCGCGTGGGCCGAGTGGACCGCAGGGATCTCCGCCCGATCTGGAAGAGATCATCAAGCGTGGCCAGGATCGCCTGAAGAGCGCGCTGCCTGGTGGCGGCGGCGTCAGCCCGGCGATGATCGGCCTGGTGCTGATCGCGCTGGCAGGTCTGTGGCTTTTCAAGTCCGTCTATACGGTGCAGCCGGACGAACTGGCCGTTGAGCTGCGTTTCGGCAAGCCGAAGCCGGAGCTTTCCGAGCCGGGCCTGCATTTCCACTGGTGGCCGATCGAGACCGTCGAGAAGGCATCCGTTGCCGAACGGCTTGTCGATATCGGCCAGACGCGGGGCGGGGCCTCGAGCGGCCTTATGCTTTCGGGCGATCAGAACATCGTCGATGTGAAGTTTTCCGTGGCCTATCAGGTCGCTGATCCTTCCGCCTACCTGTTCAACGTCGCCAATCCCGACGAGACGCTTCGCCAGGTGGCCGAGAGCGCCATGCGTGAGGTGGTTGGGCGCCGTCCGGCGCAGGACATCTTCCGTGACGACCGCCAGGGCATCGCAGAAGATGTGCGCCTGACCATCCAGACCGCGCTCGACGAATACGGCACGGGGCTGACGGTCAATGCCCTTTCGATCGAGGATGCCGCACCGCCGCGCGAAGTGGCTGACGCGTTCGACGAGGTGCAGCGTGCCGAGCAGGATGAAGACCGCTTTGTCGAGGAGTCCAACCAGTACTCCAACCAGAAGCTCGGCCAGGCGCGCGGTGAAGCCGCGCAGATCCGCGAAGAGGCGGCCGCCTACAAGAACCGTGTCGTTCAGGAAGCCGAAGGTGAGGCGCAGCGCTTCATCTCCGTTTATGATGAATACGCCAAGGCTCCCGAGGTGACGCGCAAGCGTCTCTTCCTGGAGACGATGGAAGGCGTGCTGCAGGGTTCGAACAAGGTGATTGTCGAGCAGAATGGCGGCCCCGGTGTGGTGCCCTATCTGCCCTTGCCCGAACTTCGCCAGCAATCGCAGCAGCAGCCGCGTGGAACCGCGGGAGGGAGCAATTGATGTCCAACCGTCTTCCCATACTCGTCGTTATCGGCGCGGTTCTGCTCTTCCTGGTCTACTCGGCGATCTTCGTCGTCAACGAGCGGCAGCAGGCCATCGTCCTTCGCTTCGGTGAAATCGTCGATGTGAAGACCGAACCCGGTCTCTACTTCAAACTGCCTTTCGCATTCCTCGAGGCGGACAATGTCCAGATCATCGAAGACCGCATCCTGCGCTTCGATCTCGATGACATCCGCGTGCAGGTTTCGGGCGGTAAGTTCTACGAAGTGGATGCGTTCATCGCCTATTCGATCAACGATCCCCGCCGTTTCCGACAGACTGTTTCGGGCAGTGTTGCGCTGGCCGAGCAGCGTCTGCGCACGCGTCTCGATGCTGCCCTGCGTCGTGTCTACGGTCTGCGTGGCTTCGAGGCGGCGCTTTCGGAAGAGCGTGCATCGATGATGCGTGAAGTTGCCGAAGAACTGCGGCCTGCTGCGGCTTCGCTCGGACTTGAAATCGAGGATGTGCGTATTCGCCGGACCGATCTGACGGCGGAGGTCTCGCAACAGACCTACGACCGCATGAAGGCCGAGCGTCTGGCAGAAGCCGAGCGTCTGCGCGCACGTGGCCGCGAGGCTGCCGCACGCATTCGCGCCCGTGCTGACCGTGAGGTCGTCGAAATCCTGGCGGCTGCCCAGCGCGAGTCGGAGATCCTGCGCGGTGAAGGCGAAGCGGAGCGCAACGGTATCTTCGCCGAGGCGTTCTCGCGCGATGAGGATTTCTTCGAGTTCTATCGCTCGATGAATGCCTATCAGCAGGCGCTCGACCCGAGCGGTACCACGATGCTTCTGTCGCCCGATTCGGAGTTTTTCCGTTTCTTCAACGACTCGAGCGGTGGTGGCGCGCGTAGCTCTGCACCGGCCGCGCAGGGCGCGACCGCCGGCCAGTAACCGGCGGCCGGCATGAGCGACTTCATCGCCGCCCTGGGCCTGGTTCTCGTTATCGAGGGCCTGGTCTATGGCGGCATGCCGAGGCTGGCCAGGCGGCTTGCCGAACAGGTTCTCGACATGCCGGACAGCGCTTTGCGCACGGCCGGTATCACCGCCATGGTTCTTGGGGTGGTCGTGGTCTGGCTCGTTCGAGGATAAATCTAATTTGCGGCCCGTATGGAAACTCCATGCGGGCCGCAAACGTGCCGTAATCAGGCTCGATCATGCAGATGTGAAATGCCTGTTAATGGAATTCGGGCAGTGTTCCGCCTAAGATTCCATTCCGACTACGGGCCGTTCCACCACGCAAGCCATCTGGAGAAATGCTCTCAATGATCCCGACGAAGATTTTACGCGCCACGCGGGTGGCACCAGTGGCCGCTCTGATTGCGCTGGGCGGTCTCACCTCGACGCCGGTGATCCTGAGCCAGCAGGCGCGGGCGGAAGGCCCGGCTTCGGTGGCAGACCTTGCAGAGCGGCTTGCCGGCGCGGTGGTCAACATCTCCACTTCCCGCTCCACCGGTGGCGGTGCGTCGGGCCGTGTCCCGCTGCCCAAGCTGCCGGAAGGCTCACCGCTGCAGGAGTTTTTCGACGATTTCTTCCAGGACGAGCCTGAACAGGATCATGAGCCGCGACAGGCGCAGTCCCTTGGTTCCGGCTTTGTGATCGATGCGGAAGAAGGCATCGTCGTTACCAACAATCATGTCATCTCCGGCGCCGACGAAATTGTGGTCAATTTCACCGACGGTGGCAAACTCGACGCCGAGTTGCTGGGCGTCGACACCAAAACCGACCTCGCGGTGCTTAAGGTCGATGCCAGCAAACGCAAGCTGCAGGATGTTCCGTTCGGCGATTCCGACAAGATGCGGATCGGCGACTGGGTCATGGCAATCGGCAACCCGTTCGGTCTTGGCGGCACGGTGACGGTCGGCATCGTCTCAGCGCGCAACCGCGAAATCGGGTCGGGTCCCTATGACGATTTCATCCAGACGGATGCGGCCATCAACCGTGGCAATTCCGGTGGCCCGCTGTTCAACATGGACGGTGAGGTGATCGGCATCAACACGGCCATCATTTCGCCGACCGGCGGCTCTATCGGAATCGGCTTCTCCATTCCTTCTGCACTGGCGATCAAGGTGGTCGATCAGTTGCGCGAATTCGGCGAGACGCGGCGCGGCTGGCTTGGCGTGCGTATTCAGGAAGTCACCGATGAAATCGCCGAAAGCCTGGGCATGGAAAAAGCCATGGGAGCGATGGTGAGCGGCGTCATCGAAGGTGGTCCGGTGGACGATGGTTCCATTCAGCCCGGCGACGTGATCGTGGAGTTTGACGGTAAGGCCGTCGAGAATGTGCGTGAGCTGCCGCGCATTGTGCCGAGAGCCCGGTTGGCAAGGAAGTCGACGTCACGGTTGTGCGAAAGGGTCAGGAAGAGACTGTGCGGGTGACGCTCGGACGGCTGGAAGACAGCGAAAAACTGGCTTCCGCTGAAACGAAGGAAGACAAATCCGAAGGTGAGGCAGACGTGGTGTCATCTGCAGCCGTTCTTGGCATGCACATGGCGGCACTTGATGACGAGCTGCGCGAACGGTTCGAGATTTCCGCCGACGTCAATGGCGTCGTCGTCACCGAAGTGGATGAGGATTCGCCCGCTTCCACAAAGGGTGTGACGGCAGGCGACGTGATTGTGGAAATCGCTCAGGCCACCGTCTCGACCCCCAAGGAGGCTCTGGACCGACTGGAGGAACTGAAAGGGCAGGGCCGCCGCAACGCGCTTCTGATGCTCGCTTCCAAGAACGGGGAGCTGCGCTTCGTGACACTGCGGATGGACTGACCCCTCAACAATATTGCAGCAGATAAAAAACGGCCCGGAAGCGATTGCAACCGGGCCGTTTCGTTATCCCTGCCGGGTGCGCCAATCTGCCTGTGACAGCCGGTAGAGTGCATGCGGTTTGAGATGCGGATGGCTGTCCGGGACGCCCGGGTGATTGAAATCGCCCGCCGGATCATGGCGCATGCCGATGCGGCGCATGACGGCGATGGAGCGGTCGTTGTCGACCACAGCGAAGGAGACGATTTCATCGAGGCCAAGCGTTTCAAAGCCGTATGCGAGCCAGGCGCGGGCGGCTTCCGTCACATATCCCTTGCCCCAGAACTCCGGAGCCAGACGCCAGCCGATCTCAATTGTCCCTTTCGGCAGGTTGGAAAGGCCCGAAGGCCGATGCAGACCGACAAAGCCGATTGGCTCGCCGGTCTCCTTCAGCGCCGCTGCAGCGAAACCGAAGCCGTTTTGCGCGATGCCTTCACGGATGAAGTCCATCATCGCGTCCGCTTCTTCCCGATTGCGGCGAAACGGAAAGAACTCCATCACCGTTTCGTCGGAATTGACGCGATGAAAGAAAGGGCGATCTTCGTCGCGCCAGTCACGAAGTATCAGACGTTCGGTCTCCAACGGTTTCATGTGACGAACTCCGTTTCGCGATAGCCCTGAAGGAAGAGAAGCGCCGTCAGATCGCCATGGTCGATGCGCACGCGTGCCTGAGCGGCGACGGCTGGCTTTGCATGAAGGGCCACGCCAAGCCCGGCCAACCCCAGCATGTCGAGGTCGTTTGCACCGTCGCCAACAGCCAGAACCTCTTGCCGTGTCAGGCTGTGCTCGTCGGCGAAACGGTCGAGTGCTTCCGCTTTGGCCGCGCGGCCCAGAATGGGTTTTGCGACCTTGCCGTTAAGCTTGTCTTCCTCGATGAGAAGCCGGTTTGCCTGCTGCGTGTGGAAGCCGAGCTTATCGCCGACGGGACCGGTGAACTGTTCAAACCCGCCTGAAACGAGCGCGGTGAACGCGCCGGCTGCCTTCATGGTGGCAACAAGCGTCGGACCGCCAGAGGCAAGCGTGATGCGCTCCTCGATCACGCTGTCGATCACGTCGAGGGGAAGGCCCCTGAGCAGGGCAACGCGCTCTTCCAGAGCCGGTTCGAAGTCGATTTCGCCGTTCATGGCGCGGCTGGTGATCGCGGCAACGGCATCTTTCAGCCCGAGTTCGGCGGCCAGCTCATCAATGCATTCCTGGTCGATCATGGTGGAGTCCATGTCGGCAATCAGCATTTTTTTGCGCCGGCCTTCCGCTTCCTGCACCGCCACGTCCACGGGGGCGCCGGCAAGGGCTTCACGCAGGAGGGCTTCTGTTGCCGCGATCTCCAGTCCAGGCTTCAGGGCGATGTCACAGGCAAGGTTTTCCCCCAGCCAGTCGATCGCGCTTGCATCGAGCGCCTTCATGGCCATAGTCGCAACGTCCGGTGTGAGTACGCGCTTCGCCGGATGGGAGATGAGTGTGGCAACGAGGGACATGAGTGCTTTCCGGAGTGTTGGGTGGCGGGCATGCTGAATGATGCGATCCTGATAGCTGGGCCAACCGCCAGCGGCAAGTCCGCGCTGGCGCTGCGCCTGGCCATGGAAACGGGCGGGGTGATCGTCAATGCCGACTCCATGCAGGTTTACGATGTGCTTCGCGTCCTTTCGGCCCGACCGGGCGCGGACGATCTCGCCAAGGTTCCGCACCATCTTTACGGCCACGTGCCGCCTCCCGTCGCCTATTCGACCGGCGCCTGGCTGGAGGATGTGGCAGCGCTTGCAAAAAAGAGAAGTCTTTCAGGCCGTCGCCCGATTTTCGTTGGCGGCACGGGGCTTTATTTTCGTGCACTCCTCGATGGGATCGCGCCGACGCCACCAGTGCCCGAGGACGTGCGAAACCACTGGCGGCAGAGGCTTCTGGACGAAGGGCCGGAAGCGCTTCATCGCCTTCTTTCGGAACGCGATGCCGCCGCCGCAGAGGCAATAGGTGTCACGGACGGGCAGCGCATCACGCGGGCGCTGGAAGTTCATGATGCAACCGGCAGAGCGCTGAGCACGTGGCAGAATGAGACGACGGTGCCATTGGTCAAAAAAAGCGAATGCACCTGTATTGTGCTTGAACCCGAGCGCGCTTTTGTCACCGAACGCATAGAGCGCCGCTTCGACAGCATGGTCGAGGAGGGGGCGCTCGACGAGGTGCGGTCTCTGCTCGCACTCGATCTTTCCGCTGCCCTGCCGGCGATGAAGGCGATCGGGGTCCCTGAACTGGCCGCATATCTGCGAAACGAGTGTTCTCTGGAAGATGCCATCATGCGGGCAAAGACGGCCACGCGGCGCTATTCCAAGCGGCAGGCAACCTGGTTTCGGCATCAGCTTGACGAGGACTGGCTAAGGCTTCCTATCGGGTCGCAAGCAGGATCAGCCGATGAACTTCTCAAGCTTATAAGAAACAATCTGGAATAGTCCAAAGTCTGTCAGTTCTACCTGTGGAGATTAACCTTGCGTAAGTGAGACTGTGCGAGAACGGCGCAAAGGGTGTCGTTCGGGGCCAGCATGCGTTTCCACAAAGCGGAGTCGGCGTTTTTTGTATTCATTTCGCTCGTTCTCGGAGCGGGGGGACTGCTTGCCTATGCCTATTGGCTGCTGCGCTCGGGTATCACCACTTTTCCTGTCCCTCAGGATCTCGGAAGTTTCATCCAGCTTCTGTTCATTACGGGTGTGCTGCTCGCCACGGCCACTATCTTCGGCATGTTCTTCATTTACCCGCTGATCCGCACCCAGGTGCAGGAGGAGGGGAAGCTGCGGGCGATGACGGAGACGTTGAGTGCACGATCCGAATCCCTCCAGCATGCCGCGCTAACCGACAGCCTCACGGGAATGCAGAACCGCCGTTTCTTCGATGATGCACTGCGTGAGTATCTGCAGGAATTCCGCCGCATCGAAAAGCCGGTCGGCCTGATGGTGCTCGATCTCGATCACTTCAAGCAGGTCAACGACACACATGGTCACGATGTGGGCGATGAGGTGCTTCGCGCGGTGGCGCGGTGCCTTAAGGACCTGACTCGCTATCACGATGTGGTGGCGCGCATGGGGGGCGAGGAATTTGCCATCGTTGCTCCAAACATGAACAATCAATCGCTGGTGAAGCTGGCTGAACGCATTCGCCGAGCGGTCGACGCGTTGACGATCGAGTCATCGAACGTGAACATCCGCGTCACCATCAGTGTCGGGCTGTCGATCTGGAACGGTCGCGAATCGGCTGAAGAGTTCTATCGCCGTGCCGACAAGATGCTCTACGAGGCCAAACGTCTGGGACGCAACCGCGTCTGCGCCTGACCGGCAACCGCTCTTTTCTTCAACGGGTTTCGGGGTGCCAGTTTCACGTGGCCTGCGCCTGCGTGCGCCTATGCCAACCGTAGCGATATGAGCTCACAGATATGAGCTCTCTGGCCGGCGTTCGGAATGGAGAGGGGGGGCGCCCGTCAGCGGGTTCCGAATTTGCCCCGCGGTTGGGGTGTCACGCCTGTATAGCGGCTGCTGCCGGGAGCCTCATGGGACACAGGTGCGGAAGGGGCCGGTCGCAAATGCGTCGTGGTTTCGGACGGCTCCGGGGCATACCCCCGGTCGCCAGCCTGCATCCCGGCGGGAACAGGAGCGCCGATGTTGGGCGCTGTCTCCACCTGTGTGCGCATCGAGCGTCCGGTATCGCGCAGGCGACTGACGATTGAGGCCAGGTCCACCGCCCGGTCGATTTCCTCGGGGTTCGAGACCTTCTGCTTTTCGGTGTCCCGGACGCCCGGCAGAGCGTGAGGCGGCAGGGCTTCGAACTTCATGCGCATGGTGGTCGCCACACCTTCGCCAAATGCAATGGCCTCGCGCCGGCCCATGGCAGACAGGAAGGAGAGCATGGAGGCGGACGAATCCGCAATTGCCGAGCGGATGATCGCCTGGTCCTGATCGTTGGCAAGCCGCATGGCGAACACCGTCGAGCACTGTGAGAGCACCGTCGGGTCAAGCTCGCCGGGGCGCTGGGTTATCACACCGAGATAGCAGCCATATTTACGACCCTCCTTGGCGATGCGCGCCAGCGCATGCCGGGTGGGCGCAAAGCCGAGCCGTGGGTCGGCCGGCATGTAGCGGTGAGCCTCTTCGCAGACGACCAGAAGATTGAGCTTGCCCTCGCTCCATAGAGCAAGGTCAAAGGCGAGACGTGCCATGACCGAACAAACGGAGTTTACCACCTCCGGCGGCATGCCGGCCATCTCGAAACAGGTCACCGTCTTGCCATGGCTGGGAACACGGAAGAGCCTGCCGATCGTTTCGTGGATCGTATCCTCGATGACCCGCGCCGCAAACATGAAGCGGTAGCGGGGATCGCTGATGGCCGCTTCGATGCGCACCTTGAGGCTGCGGTAGAGCGGTCGCTCCACCTTGTTTTCGAGCAGGCCGATCCGTTCGTCAATCTCCTTGAGGACGTCGGCCATCCTATAGGGAACAGGTGTATCGGCTGTCAGGCCACCGCCATCATTGTTGCGTCGCAGAGCAGCCGCGCTGCCCGGGTTGCGGTAGTGATGCTTTGCATTGGGAATGAGGTCGCGGAGAAGTTCCACCTCTTCGGCGACGGGTTCGCGGCCCCGGAACAGAACCTCGACCAATTCTTCGAGGCGAAACAGCCAGAACGGAAGGTCAAGCGTGTTCGTGTCGACCCGAACGGCGTGTTCGGGCAGGGCAGACGCAAATTCGTTGTGCGGATCGAGGATCAGCACGCGCAGATCAGGCCGGGAGGCAATGGTCTTGCGCAGCAGAAGCGAGACGGCGGAGGATTTGCCAACGCCCGTTGTGCCAACCACCGCGAAGTGGCGGTTGAGCGTGTCGTCAACGGCGATGCAGGCGTCAATGGCTTCATCCTGCGACAGCTTGCCAATGACCGCCTGCTGGCGCCCGGCAAGATCGTAGACCGCCTGCAGGTCGCGTGAGCGGATGCGATGGGCGGGCGCGCCAATATGCGGGTATTCGGTGATGCCCCGATCGAAAACCGGTTCGGCGCCGCGGTCGCGGACTTCGCCGACCAGTTCGACGGAGATTGCTATGGGGTTGGCCTCGCCGTCGCGCCAGCGGTGTTGGGGTCGTTCGACGGCATAGACGAGGCCGACGGTGCGGGTCGCGCCCATGTTGATGGAAATCATCTTGCCGACGGTCCAGTGGTTTGACTGGCCGGGCTCGTCGATCTCGGTATCGGCGGCAATGGTGGCGCGGGCGCCATCGCAGTGAACCACATGGCCGAGCAGGCGCCTGCGCGGCTGATCGGCTGCGCGTCGTTCCTGCGACGTGGTTTCACCCTGCGTTGTTCCACCTTCCACAAACATCATGCCACCCCGTTATCCCTAATCCCCAACCATAGCCGTACAAGGTTAAGACCCTGTGTTTGCGGATGGTTGAGGCGGGGTAAACAGGACCGTTCAACTGGTCTGCTCAAGCCGGTTGACGGGGCGGCCAAGCAACCTTATTGTGCGCAGCCATGATGACAGGAAACATTCTTATCGTAGGAAGGCGCATGGGCAAGGCGGCGTAGCCGTCTGGCGAAAGCTCCCATGCGCGAAACACAGGCTCCTTCGGGGGCCTTTTTTATTGGCCCGGTGTTTCCTTGGGGGCAGCGGGCGGCTAAACCAACTTCGCCGGTTGACAGAATGGGCCGGCAGACAGAACGGAAAGACCAAGATGAACAAGGCAGTGTCGGAGCCAGCAGCGGATGCATCCGCCCATCACGAGATGACGGGGGCTGAAATCGTCGTGCAGGCGCTCAGGGATAACGGGGTCGAGAATATTTTCGGGTATCCGGGCGGCGCGGTGCTTCCCATCTATGATGAGCTCTTCCAGCAGGAAGAGGTCCGGCACATTCTCGTGCGTCATGAGCAGGGGGCAGGTCACGCGGCTGAAGGCTATGCGCGCGCCACCGGCAAGGCCGGCGTCATGCTGGTGACCTCGGGGCCGGGCGCCACCAATGCTGTGACGCCGCTGCAGGACGCCTGATGGATTCCATTCCGCTTGTCTGCATCAGCGGCCAGGTGCCGACCGCTCTGATCGGTTCCGATGCTTTCCAGGAGTGCGACACGGTCGGCATCACCCGCCCGTGCACCAAGCACAACTGGCTGGTGAAGGACGTGAACCAGCTTGCGGCGATCATCCACGAGGCCTTTCATGTGGCGACCACGGGGCGTCCCGGTCCTGTCGTTGTGGACATTCCCAAGGACATCCAGTTCGCCAAGGGGACATACACGCCGCCGCAGACGGCGCCACGCACCAGCTATAGCCCGCAGGAGCAGGGCGACATCAACCAGATCAAGGCGGCGATCGAACTGATGGCACATGCCAAAAAGCCGGTGATCTATTCGGGTGGCGGCGTGATCAATGCCGGCCCCGAGGCGAGCCATCTCCTGCGCGAACTGGTGGAACTGACCGGCTTTCCGATCACCTCGACGCTGATGGGGCTGGGTGCCTATCCGGCTTCCGGCGACAACTGGCTCGGGATGCTGGGCATGCACGGCACCTATGAACCAATATGGCGATGCATGATTGCGACGTGATGCTGTGTATCGGCGCGCGTTTCGACGACCGCATCACCGGACGCCTCGACGCTTTCTCTCCCAACTCACGCAAGATTCACATCGACATCGACCCGTCCTCAATCAACAAGAATGTCCGCGTCGACGTGCCGATCATCGGTGACGCCGGCCGGATTCTCGAGGATCTCGTGCGCCTGTGGCGTGCGACGGCCAAGGCCGACAAGGCCGCGCTCAAGCCATGGTGGACGCAGATCGATATCTGGCGGGCACGCGATTCTCTGGCCTACAGGCCGAACGAGGATGTGATCATGCCGCAATACGCGATCCAGCGGCTCTACGAACTGACCAGGGATCGGGACGTCTATGTCACGACCGAAGTCGGTCAGCACCAGATGTGGGCCGCCCAACATTTCGGCTTCGAAGCGCCCAATCACTGGATGACGTCGGGTGGCCTGGGCACGATGGGGTATGGTCTCCCGGCGGCGCTGGGCGTTCAGATCGCGCATCCCGATGCGCTGGTGATCGATATTGCCGGCGATGCCTCGGTGCAGATGACCATTCAGGAGATGAGTGCGGCGGTCCAGCACAACGCGCCGATCAAGATCTTCATCCTGAACAATCAGTATATGGGTATGGTGCGTCAGTGGCAGCAGCTTCTGCACGGCAACCGCCTGTCGCACTCCTATACCGAGGCGATGCCCGATTTCGTCAAGCTGGCTGAGGCCTATGGCTGCCACGGCATCATGTGCGACAAGCCGGCGGCGCTGGACGATGCCATCCGCGAGATGATCGAGGTGAACAAGCCGGTGATCTTCGACTGCCGCGTTGCGGCACTCGCCAACTGCTTCCCGATGATCCCGTCCGGCAAGGCGCACAACGAGATGCTGCTTCCCGACGAGGCCAGCGACGAGGCGGTCGCCAACGCGATCGACGAAAAGGGCCGGCAACTGGTCTGACGGGGCCGGAGCGCCTTGTCAGGTCGGCAAGGTGCTTTGTTTTCAGTCAGTTACAAGATGGTTTTGCAAAAGAGATTCATGCAATGAACGCGCAGCTACAACCCACCGGCTCTGCCTATTTCATTACCAAGGAGACCGAAGCCGCCGAAACGCACACGCTGGCGGTTCTGGTAGACAACGAACCGGGCGTTCTTGCCCGCGTCATCGGCCTGTTTTCCGGCCGGGGCTACAACATCGACAGCCTGACCGTTTCGGAGACGGAGCACGAGCGGCATCTCTCGCGCATCACCATCGTGACGCGCGGTACGGGCCACGTTCTCGAACAGATCAAGCATCAGCTTGAGCGTATCGTGCCCGTTCACCGGGTGATCGATCTTTCAGTCGTCGCCGACGAGCGTGGCCATGATCGCCCGATGGAACGCGAACTCGCGCTGGTGAAGGTGAGGGGACAGGGCGACGACCGCGTAGAGGCGCTCCGTCTGGCCGATGCTTTCCGCGCGCAGGTGATCGACGCCAATACGGAGCACTTCATTTTCGAGATCACGGGGCGCGTTTCCAAGATCGAGCAGTTCATCGCCATCATGAAGCCGCTTGGCCTTGTCGAGGTCTGCCGTACCGGCGTTGCAGCGATGAACCGCGGGCCGGAGGGCATGTAGAGGCCTCCCGGCAGCGGAAGGGACAATTTTTCGGCGTAGGGTGACAAGTTTCAAATGGCCTGCGCCGGAAACCGGGTCAATAATACTGACATTCAAACCCTCTGTCGGATTCCTGCCTGGGAGCAAACGGATGTCGCCCGACGTCTTCCTTGCCTTGCTGATTTTTTCTTTCGTTTCCTCGGTCACGCCGGGGCCCAACAATTTCATGCTGCTGGCTTCCGGCGTAAATTTCGGCTTTCGGCGCACCATTCCGCACATGTTTGGAATTGCAGGGGGATTTGCCTCGCTGCTTCTGGCTGTTGGCTTCGGCCTCGGCGCGGTGCTTACGGCCATGCCGGCTCTTCATGTGGTGCTGAAAGTCGCCGGGGGGGCTTACCTGCTCTATCTTGCGTGGCGCATCGCCATGTCGCGGGCCCTCAGTCAGGGGGGCGACAGCAAGTCCCAGCCGATGACGTTTCTGGAAGCTGCCGCCTTTCAGTGGGTCAACCCGAAGGCCTGGGTTATGGCGTTGACCGCGATGGCGGTCTACACGGATCCGGCTGCACCATTTCTCACGGTTCTTCTGGTGGCGCTCGCCTTTGTCGTCGTCAATTTTCCAAGCGTTTCCGTCTGGGCCGGCTTTGGGGTCGCGCTGCGCGGTTTTCTGGCCGATCCCGTCCGCCTCAAATGGTTCAACATCGCCATGGGTGTGGCACTGGCCGCAACGCTTTGGCCAATGCTGCGCTAGGGTCAGGACCCATTAAC
>NZ_BAMP01000029.1 GCF_000615975.1 Nitratireductor aquibiodomus NL21 = JCM 21793
GTCATGCTGCCCTTGGTTGTCCAGAACCATCCGAACCGCGCGCTCGCGGACTTCGGGAGAAGACTTGTTCGCTGTCTTGCTCATGATGCTCCATCCTACTCAAGAGTTGGAGCCTCCGACAAACCCGGCGCGGTTCATAGCGTCCTTCACGGCGAGAAAGGTAGGAAGCGCAAGCCATGGCATCTCCGTGTACATTTGTGCGAGATGTCTCACAGCTTCTGGAACCTCTGTTCCATGTAACTGGCTGATATTGCTTGCGTACTCAAAATGGTAGCGGAGGAGGGATTCGAACCCCCGACACAAGGATTATGATTCCTCTGCTCTAACCGACTGAGCTACTCCGCCGCCAGGAGGCTTCAGGAACCAGTGTCGAAACCAGTCCGGTGCCTCACGAAGACGCGCGGATATAAGGTGGCGTTGTCTGTTGTGTCAAGCGGGGGAGACCGTTTCTTCGGGGAATTTGTCGTGGCTTACAAATTCGCTTAAGAAATGACCGGGTTTTCAAGGGCAGGGTTGAGTCGCGGGGGCGGCGTCTGTATGTGTTTTCAGCGCCAAAATCTCGGGCGAAGGATTTTATGAAACCGCGTATTGCCGTACTCGGATGTGGCTATTGGGGCTCTAACCACATTCGCACGCTTAAGTCTCTCGGAGTGCTGGCTGCCGTGTCCGATGCCAATGAGGCGCGGGCTGAAGGCTTTGCCAGCGAGCATGATTGTGTGGCGATATCGCCGGAAGCGCTTTTCGAGCATGCCGGGATCGACGCAATCGTTCTGGCCCTGCCGCCGCAGTTTCATGCCGAGTATGCCATTCGCGCCATGCGCTCCGGCAAGGACGTTCTTGTCGAGAAACCGATTGCTCTCACGGTGGATGATGCGCAGCGCGCCGTTGCCGTCGCGCGCGAAACCGGACGCATCATCATGGTCGGTCATGTGCTGCGCTTTCACCCGGCATTCGAGAAGCTCAAGGAGCTGATCGATAAGGGGGATCTCGGCGAGATCCGCTATATTCACTCGCACCGCCTCGGCCTTGGCAAGTTCCACACCGAGAACGATGCCCTGTGGGATCTGGCGCCGCACGATCTCTCGATGATTCTCGCGCTGACCGGCGTTGCGCCGGAAGAGGTGCGCGGTGAGGGCGCGGCGCTGCTCGATCACCTGAGCGACTTCGCGCATCTGCATATGCGCTTCCCCGGCGGTCTGCGCAGCCATCTCTTCACCTCGAGGCTCAACCCCTATCGCGAGCGCCGCCTGACGGTCGTTGGTGACAAGGCGATGGCTGTGTTCGACGATGTCGAACCATGGGGGCGCAAGCTTGCCGTCTATCGGCATGCGGTCTGGCACGACAGCGGGCACTGGGCCTTCACCACCAATGAGCCGACCTATGTGGATGTGGAAGAGGGAATGCCGCTCACGCGTGAGCTGCAGCATTTCCTCGATTGCATCGAAACGCGCGGCGAGCCGCGCACGACCGGGGAAGAAGCCATTGAGGTTCTTCGTATTCTGACAGCCGGTTCAGTAACACATGGCTGACGCATTTTACGGGACAGGCGAAAGCGTATGCCCCGTAAAAAACTGCGCTTCATCGAGGCCGTGAGCCCGTCGGAAGGCCGGCCTCTCCCGGGCGCGTGTTCTCAGGCGCTCTGGGCCGTTGCCACCAGTCTTGTCAGCTGGGCTTCGGCTTCCCGACCCCGCTCCGAACGCTCGATAAACCCGCCGCCATAGACGCGGGCCTCATTGCCGTCATCCGAGTAAAGCACGCAGGCCTGTCCCGGGGCGACGCCGGCTTCTCCCTCGGTCAGTTCGACCAGGTCACGCCGTTCTCGTGATGCAGCACAGCCGGGCGCGGCGGGCGCGTGGAACGCACCTTCGCGAACACTTCCATGCCGCCCGAGGGCAATTCGCCGAGCGGGCTGTCGCCCAGCCAGTTGACCTGGCGCAGAAAGACCTTATGCGTTTCCAGCGCCTCACGTGGCCCGACGATGACGCGTGCATTTGCTGCATCCAGATGCACCACATAGAGCGGCTCACCTGTCGCCACGCCGATGCCGCGCCGCTGGCCGATCGTGTAATGCATCACGCCGTCATGATGGCCGAGCCTGCGCCCGTCCAGATGCACGATCTCGCCGGGTGTCGCGGCTTCGGGCTTCAGCTTGCTGATGATGTCGGAATATTTGCCGCGCGGCACGAAACAGATGTCCTGGCTGTCCTGCTTGGTGGCGACGCTCAGGCCCATCTCCTCGGCAATGGAACGCACTTCCGGCTTCGACAGACCCCCCAGCGGAAAGCGCAGATAGTCGATCTGCTCCTGCGTTGTGGCGAAGAGGAAATAGCTCTGGTCCCGATCGGCATCCACAGGGCGGGTCAGGGCGCGGTGTGCGCCATTGGCGCGGCTGCGGATATAGTGACCGGTGGCAAGAGCATCGGCACCGAGCTCGCGCGCGGTCTCCAGAAGATCGGCGAATTTGACGGTCTGATTGCACGAAACGCAGGGGATCGGCGTTTCGCCCGCCACATAGCTCTGCGCAAAGGGATCGATCACCGCTTCGCGGAAGCGCTGCTCGTAATTCAGCACGTAGTGCGGAATGCCCAGCGTCTCGGCGACGCGGCGCGCGTCGTCGATGTCCTGACCGGCGCAGCAGGAGCCGGGGCGGTGTGCCGCTTCGCCATGATCGTAGAGCTGCAGGGTCACGCCAACGACGTCATAACCCTGTTTGGCCAGAATTCCGGCGACGACGGAGGAGTCCACGCCGCCAGACATCGCCACCACGATTCGGCAGTCCTGCGGGCGTCCGGGCAGGTCGAGGCTGTTCATTTGCTTGATCTTCTTTGTCTCTGGTCGTGGGCGATTACATGCCAATGCGGCGAATATAGGTCAAGGATCGGGCGGCTGCCAGCACGAAGGTTAACGAGCGGCCTCAAGGGACGGAGCCCGGTTTCCCGGGGCTTTGCTGCCCATCCCGGCGCAATTTGAAACAAATCGGCGGCAAATTCCTAACACGGGATTCATGTCCGTTACCGTATGCTTACCATGTGTTTAGGCAAATTTTAAAGCCGGCGCAGTAGCTTGTGTAACGGGTCTTGAGTTCAGGTAGAGAGTACTATGACCGAAATGGTTCGACCGCGCGTAAAATATGTCATCGGCCCGGATGGCAGTCCGCTGACAATCGCGGACCTGCCTCCGAGCAATACGCGCAGGTGGGTTATCCGTCGCAAGGCGGAAGTGGTGGCCGCAGTGCGCGGTGGGCTTTTGAGCCTTGAGGAGGCCTGTCAGCGTTATCGTCTGACGGTGGAGGAGTTCCTCTCATGGCAGGCTTCCATCGATGATCATGGCCTGGCGGGGCTGCGGACGACACGTATCCAGCAATATCGGCATTGATCCGGTTTCGGCGCGCCCGTCCCAGGAATGGAACAGCGCGGCGACTGCCGTTCAAACCCGAAACGGGCCGGCGCCATGCGCCGGCCTTTTTCTTTTCCGCCAATGCGGCGCCGGCAATGCTGCCCGCGCAGGAATAGCGTGAAGCCGGCGTTGGTGCACGGCTGCGTTTTCATCGGGTTTGGGTGGGCACAACGAAAAACGACAGGGAGACCCTGCCGTTCAAACCGGTTCCTCGATGTGATGTGGCTGTGGGAAGAGTGATCAGCCCGTCATTGCGCGCGATGCTGCGGCATCCGGCCTTCCGCGTCCGTCACGATTCTCCAGTGCCTCGGCCTTGGCAAGCTCGGCTTCGGCCTCGGTAAGCTCCGCTTCGGCGGATTTGCGCTGTTCGATCAGCTCGGCCTGCGATGTGCGCAGGTTGTCACGGCGCAGCCGCGCGCCTTGGCGAAAGTCGGATAGGCAAAATGGTTGAGGTCGGTGATGCCGGCCTTCGTTTCCTCGGACGTGATCTGTGCATCGAGTTCCGCGGCCATGCGGTCGAACTCGGCAATCATCGAATCCAGCTGCGCCATGCGGCGGCGCTTCTCATTAACCTGAAACTGCTTCAGTCGAACGAGGTTTTCACGCGGCTTCATACTCGATACTCCCACAATACGCACACACCAGCGCCCCTCGGCGGCTGTCCGTCCCGTTTACGCCGGGGCAGTCATCCCATGGTAATCGCACTTAGGAAACAAATTCCTAAGATTTGACCCCTTCGGTAACCATTCGTTTACGGGCATTGTTAATCATAAGGACGATGGCTTAAGGCACGGTAAAGATTATGCGTCAGAAAGCCGTAATTTGATTGCTGGGAGAGTCGGTTAGCTGAAATTGCTAATGTGATTCGATCTGTTTAAGAGCGGATATTTGACCATTGGAATCAATGCGGTGCCTTCGAAAGCTGAAAAGGGAATCTGGTGCTTGCCAGACCGAATTAGATTTTGTTAACCATTAACTGGCAGCCTCCGATTCAGGCAATCATTGCTTCGGTGCCGGGTGCCTGCCAGGCCGGGTCGGCGGCGAAAAGGGGATAAAGATGCGCGTTTTGCTGATTGAAGACGACAGTGCCACGGCACAGAGCATCGAACTGATGCTCAAGTCCGAGAGCTTCAATGTCTATACGACGGACCTCGGAGAAGAGGGCGTCGATCTCGGTAAGCTCTACGACTACGATATTATTCTGCTCGATCTCAACCTGCCGGATATGTCGGGTTACGAGGTTCTGCGGACACTGCGCCTTTCGAAGGTGAAGACGCCGATCCTTATTCTCTCCGGCATGGCCGGTATCGAGGACAAGGTGCGCGGCCTGGGCTTTGGCGCAGACGATTACATGACCAAGCCGTTCCACAAGGACGAGCTGGTGGCGCGCATTCATGCCATCGTGCGCCGTTCCAAGGGGCATGCCCAGTCGGTCATCACGACAGGCGATCTGATCGTCAATCTCGACGCCAAGACGGTCGAGGTCGGTGGTCAGCGTGTTCACCTGACCGGCAAGGAATACCAGATGCTGGAGCTGCTTTCGCTCCGTAAGGGAACGACGCTCACCAAGGAAATGTTCCTCAACCACCTTTATGGCGGCATGGATGAGCCGGAACTGAAGATCATCGACGTGTTTATCTGCAAGCTTCGCAAGAAGCTGGATGCGGCGTCCGGCGGTCAAAATTTCATCGAGACGGTATGGGGCCGCGGTTATGTGCTGCGCGAGCCCGAGGAAATTCGCGAAAGCGCCTGATCCTGCTCCTGCATCCCCTTCAAGAACGCGCAAACCCGGCCGCGAGGCCGGGTTTTTTGCGTTTTTAACTTGGTAAGACGTTCGGCAAATGGGTCCTGAACCCTTAAGCTGCCGTTTGAAACTCGCGGAACTGCTCGAGCAACTGGGCGCGGGTGAAGGGTTTTAGCATATAGCCCTGCGCACCGGCACGCTTGGCCCGCATGATCGCGCCGAGGTCGAGTTCGGCCAGACACAGAAGCACATGCGGTTTGAATTCGGCTGGAAGCGCCATCAGTCGGCGCACAAGGTCGCTCGAATCCATGTCCGGCAGCGAACTGTCGATAATGATGATATCGGCCATATCATGGGCGGAGAGGTCGAGCGCCTCCTGTCCAGTGGCGGCCTCCGTGACCATCATCTCAGCACTGGTCAGGATCCGTTTGGCGACTTTCCGGATAACGCTCGAATCGTCGACGATCAGGCAGCGAGCCATCTTCCATACCCTTTCACGCAATGCAGTCTGCCGCTGACAGCAGACAGGGGGACTATGACGCAACGCTGGTAAAGCCGCCGCAAAGACTTATGGTTAAAAGTCTATTTTCTCGCGGACAGGATGATTTCTTCTGCTGTTGCGCGAATGTTGACGGTCATGCCGGTCTCACGGGCCAGCAGCAGCGTGTAGTAAAACTGTACGCTGTGGGCGTCGATCGGCTCTTCGGGCCTGCTTCCCGAATGAAGCTCCAGAAATTTCGGCGGCACGCGAAGCATCGGGCCTTCCGCAGCGATCCTGAAGGCGGGAGCGTTATCCAGGTCTTCCAGGTAAACACGCAGTTTGCCACCGCGCGGAATGGCGGAATTGGCGACCAGCAGCAGGTTCAGCAGAAGCTTTACCTGGTTTTTGGGCAAAAGCGCGCGGGCGCCGTGCCACTCGAGGTCAGGCTTTTCGTTGGAGATGAAGGCCGTCGCCACCGATTGCGCGTCGCCGGTGTCTATCTGCATGCCCGCCGATCCGGCCGCGCCGAAGGCGATGCGCGCAAACTGCAGCCGTGCCGAGGCGTTTACCGCGCTGGCGCGGATCAGTGCCATCGCATCTTCGTCGGCGCCGCCCTCGTCCAGCAGTTCAAGGCCATTGTTGATGGCACCCACCGGCGAGATGATGTCATGACAAACGCGGCTGCACAGAAGAGCGGCGAGATCGGTCGCGCTCAGCGAGAAAAGTTCGGACATGGGCATCTGTCCTCCAGATGTTGTTGCATCGGGCCATCGCCGCCTGCTGATGCGCGGTGCTGGCCGGTCCTTGCTCTAGATCGCCGCACGTCCGTCAGGACGCACCAGGGACGATCCAAACTATTCATCGAGCATCGGAATAATCCGAAAACCGGATCCCACTTTTCGGTCCGATGCTCTAGTGGTCCTGACTTCGAACAGGTTCCAGTCTCCAACCAAATCCGATCGTAGCCGAATCAGAGCATGGAACGCGCTGCTTCTGGTTACACAGGCGGGCGAAAACCGGCAACAGTTTGGCCGGAAATGGCGTCCGGCGCAGGCGGGCTTTCCGCGCTTCAGGCCATCTGCCGGCCATGTTTCAGCTTGAGGTTAACAGTTGGAAAAGATTCGCGGCCTATTTTGAAGCAATCGTGGCTCAGCGCGGGGTAACGGTGGGCGGTCCAAGACAGCCACTCATGGATGGAGAATGAACAATGCCTGCAAGGCTTTTTGACTGGACGCGGTTCATCCAGGTCGTGCTGGTGGTTTTCGCGGTCGGCCTTGGCGCCATTTCCCTGACCACCAACACGGCGCGGGCCAATAACGGCTATACGGCGCAGGAAATCGTCGATGCCGGGCACGGCTTCTTCGGCGCGACCACAGGCGGTCTGGCGACACTGGTCGAGAAGGTCTTTTCTCAATACGGCTTGCCGAACGGATATGTCCTTGGCGAGGAAGGCTCCGGCGCGTTCATCGGCGGTCTGACCTATGGCGAGGGCATGCTCTACACAAAGAACGCCGGTGATCATAAGGTGTTCTGGCAGGGGCCCTCGATTGGCTGGGACTATGGCGGCCAGGGATCACGGGTCATGATCCTCGTCTACAATCTCAATTCGGTGAACGATCTTTACCGTCGTTTCGGCGGTGTTGCCGGCTCTGCCTATCTGGTGGCCGGCCTTGGCTTCAACGCGCTCACCAATGACAACATGATCCTGGTTCCAATCCGCACCGGGGTCGGTGCGCGGCTCGGCGTCAATCTGGGGTATCTGAAGATGACCCCGCAGCGACCTGGAACCCTTTCTGACGTGGTTTCGAATGGCGGCGCGTTGAACAATCCCGCGCCGCTGCGAAGGGCGAAAACCGCTTCACGAGCGTATCAGCTTGACCTGCGTGTCGTTTTGCGTGACCCAATGAGGTGACAACTGCAGATGCAGGGCTTCGCTGAAGATATGGGTTTCATGCGGTGATCACGACGATACTGCTCATTCTGCTGGGCTTTTTCATTGCGGGGTTTCTCGCCCTTTTGCTTGCGCCGCTTGTGTGGCGCAGGGCAGTGAGGCTCACCACAAAGCGCATCGAAGCCAGCCTGCCGCTTTCTGCCAACGAACTTGAGGCAGAGAAGGACCGGCTGCGTGCCAGCCATGCAATGGCGGCCCGCCGACTCGAAATGAACATCGAGAACCTCAACCGAAAGACTTCGTCGCAACTGGTCGAGCTTGCGCGTCTGAGCGATGAGGCGCGACAGCTTGCCGAAGAGCGTGACGCGCAGGACAGGGTGATCGCCGATCTGCGGGATGAAACGGAAAAACAGCGCGCTGCGCTGGCGGAAAACGCCGCGATCATTTCCACGCTCGAAACAAGGCTGGACGAAGCGGTTTCCGAGCTGGAAGTGCGCGGCACGGCGCTGATGGAGCTCAATGATCGCTACGAGGAAGAACGCCTGCTGGCGAGCAGCCGGCAGATCGAAATGGTCGCCCGCGAAACGGAACTGCGCAAGGTCGAGGACGATCTGGCCGAGCTTCGCCGCGATCGCAAGGATGCCATTCGTGCGGGCCGCGATGCCGAGGCAGCGCGCAAGGAGGCGGAGGCCGGTCTGAAGGTGGCGGAGAAGCGCAATGCGGATCTTCAGAAAAAAATGGAGAGCCAGATGAGGGCGCTTTACGAAAACGAGGAAAAGCTGGAACGCCGTGAGGCCGAGATTGCCCGTTTGCGCAAGGAAATGAATGCGGCAAGCGAGGCTAGCCTGTCTGATCAGGCCACGCGCCGATTGATGGAGGCCGAGGCGGAAAGCGACCGGCTCTCCCGCGAGCTTGCCGACAAATCCCTGCAGCTGCGTACGCTTCTGGCTGATGCCGGTGGTCGGACCGCCGCGCCTGCAAAGTCCTCGGAGGCCGAACAGGACAAGCTCAAGACACGCATTTCCAGACTGCTTCAGGAAAACAAGAAGCTTCGCGGCGAACTTTCCGAGAGAAAGAGAAACGGCAAGGCCGCTCCCGCAAGCTCAGGCCGCGGGGCAGTCGGACGATGCCCTGCGCGAGCAGATCCACAGCCTTGCTGCCGAGGTGGTCAGTCTCACAGCCGCGCTTGAAGGCGGGGACACACCCATTGCCGACCTTCTGAAACAGGAGGAGGCAGCCGGCGAGGGGCGTCCCCTCAGCCTTGCCGAAAGAGTGCGGACCCTGCGCGATCGTTCCTGAGCGCTCGGGCGATCAGTCCTTGCGCCAGAGCCTGTGCAGGGCGATGGCCGAGGCCGCTGCCACGTTGAGACTGTCGAAATCGGGAGCCATGGCGATGCGCGCGGTTGGAAGCCGCGTCATGTCTTCGTCGGAGAGGCCGTGCCCCTCACTGCCGAGCAGAAGTGCGTGGCGTGGACTGCGCCTGACGTCGGCGATGTCGATTTCCCCGCGCGGGCTCAGGGCCAGAATGGGATAATCCCGGTCCTGCAGCGCCGCCGCAAGCGCAGCCGTGTCGCTGAAGCGGGCGAAGGGCACTTTGAGCGTCGCGCCCACGGAGACGCGGATCGCCTTGCGATAGAGAGGATCGCAGCAATCGTCGGTCAGAAGAACGGCGGCGGCTCCGAATGAAGCGGCGTTGCGGAAGATCGATCCAACATTGTCGTGGTTGGAGATGCCGGAGAGCGCGACGACCAGCGCTTCGTCCGGCAGCGTGTCGAGAAGCGCTTCGCCGCTGGTTTCCGGCTTGCGACCGATGGCGAGGATGCCGCGGTGGATCTCAAATCCGGCGATTTCGTCCATGACCGCGGCGCTGGCGGTGTAGACGGGAACGTTCCGGGGAATACGTTCGATCAGGTCGCCGAGCCCCGAAACGCGGTTTTCGCGCAAAAACACGCTTTCTGCATCGAACCGGCTCGTAGAGAAAAGCACGTTCAGCACCACGCGGCCTTCGGCCACGAAGCGCCCCTGCCGGCCCACGAGGTCGCGTTCGCGGATGTTCCGATAGGCGGCGATGCGTGGATCGTCGGCGCTCTCGATGGGAAGGAATTCCCGTTTCACGCGGCAAGTCCCGCGCGTGCTTCCTTTGCCATGGCGACAAGGGTGGGACGCATCTGGGTCGCGTCGCTCAGCGGAGCAGCGAAAAAGATGCGCAGCGTTTCGTCGCCAAGCGCCAGGTCCAGCCCTTCGGGGTCGATGCCGGTCAGTCGCCATTTGCCGGCGGGTACGCGGGCAAAATGGCGAGCATAGTTTTCGACGGCGTCCGCGTGATCGCTGTTCATATGCGCGATGGCGCCGGCCTCCGCCTCCGCAAGCCCGTCAAGTGCGGCGCTGCCGGTCAGAAGATCGTTGCCGGTGAGCCTGTAGGCACGGGCGAACCCGCCATTCAGAAGTGCGCCCTGCAGCTCCAGCCGGTAGATGATGAAATCGGGAAAATCGACATAGAGTTTTGCCTTGGGGTGGCGGGCGAGATAGCGGCGCCTGACACGCTCGTGGACCTCGCTCCCGCGTTCCAGCCGGGAGGCGACGGTCTTGATAGAAAGGCGCGGATGCGCCAGCGGGTCGCCCTTGCCGGGCTCGCCGATCATGAGTGAGCAGCGCGGATCGGTCTCAAGGCCCTTCGTGTGTGCGGAAAGGCCGGAAACGAGAATGAGCGGCGTCCCGTCGAGATCGGTCGCGGTGGCGACGCGGGTGGCAAAGGGCGCGCCGTCCTCAGTGTCAATGGTTGCCAGTGCGCCATAACGTGCGATCCGCAACAGCGTCTTTGCAAGGCGAATGGCATCGGCATCGGTTTCGAGAATGACGTCTTTCTGTTTTTCTGCGCTCATCGCTGCCTCAATCCGTTGAAGCGTCTCCTTCGCCTATGATGCCTTCGGCTGCAAGTCTCTGTTGTTCTTCTCCGCTGATCCCAAACCGGGCAAGTGACACCGCCGCGCCGGCGGGCGCTGCCGTTTCGCCCGGTGTGCGTGAGAAGCGGGGAGCGGGGGCGGGGCGTGTAAACCCGTGTTTTTCCACTTGGGAGTGGCGGGCGCGGCTGTGCGGATGAGCAGCAGCTTCCCCGGGTGTGAGGACCGGTGCGACACAGGCGTCCGAGTTTTCAAAGCGCTCGATCCAGAATGCACGATCCTGCGCGCCGAAGCGCCGGGCGATTGCCGCGCGCATGTCCGGCCAGCGTGCCTGATCGTATTGTGCTGCGGCTAGCTCGGTCTCCAGCGGCAGAAGACGTGCGAACTCGGCAAAGAACAGCGGCTCGAGGCAGGCGACGGCCATATGCCGGCCGTCTGCCGTTTCATAGGTGTCGTAGAACGGCGCGCCACCGTCGAGCAGGTTGGTGCCGCGTTCCTGCCGCCAGAAACCCGTTGCCATAAAACCGAAAAAGGGCGCGGCCAGCATCGAGGCGCCGTCGATCATCGCCGCATCGACGATCTGTCCTTTGCCTGACCGGGTTCTCTCCAGAAGCGCTGCCAGAATGCCGGCGATGAGAAACATTGTTCCCCCGCCATAGTCGCCCACGAGATTGAGTGGCGGAACCGGGCGTTCATCCCTGCGCCCGATCATGGAGAGCACGCCGGAATAAGCGAGATAGGTCAGGTCGTGCCCGGCTCGCTGCGCCAGCGGACCGTTCTGCCCGAACCCCGTCATCCGGGCGTAGACGAGGCCGGGGTTGGCGCCAAGGGCTGCATCGGGTCCCGCGCCCAGACGTTCCATCACACCTGGGCGAAACCCCTCCATCAACACATCGGTCTGGTGGATCATGCGCATGAGCAGTTCCCGCCCGACCGGGTGTTTCAGGTCGAGCTTCAGGATTTTCCGGCCATGGCGGTCGAGATCGTATTGTGGCGGGACTTTGAGAAAGTCGCGTCTGGCATCCCTGCGCTCGATGCGTAAAACCGCCGCGCCCATCTCGGCCAGCATGAGCCCGGCCAGCGGAACGGGCCCCAGCCCCGCCATCTCTATGACGGTGAAGCCCGCGAGCGGGCCTTTTCGGTCATCGCCTGTGTCTGGGCCCATGTCTGGCCTATTTCGGGGCCATGCGGATCGCGCCGTCGAGGCGGATCGTTTCGCCGTTCAGCATCTGGTTTTCGACGATGTGGCAGGCAAGCGCTGCATATTCGGAAGGCTCGCCGAGGCGAGGCGGGAAGGGCACCTGCTGCCCGAGCGAAGCCTGTGCGTCCTCCGGCAGGCCGGCCATCATCGGCGTCTTGAAGATGCCCGGCGCTATGGTGCACACGCGAATTCCCGAGCGCGAAAGGTCGCGCGCTATGGGCAGTGTCATGCCCACCACGCCGCCCTTGGAGGCGGAGTAGGCGACCTGGCCGATCTGTCCGTCGAAGGCGGCGACCGAGGCCGTGTTGACGATGACGCCACGCTCTCCGCCGTCAAGCGGCTCCAGTTCCTGCGTTGCGGCTGCAAACAGCCGGATCATGTTGAACGTGCCAAGGAGATTGATCTCGATCACCCTGCGATAAAGATCGAGCGGATGCGGTCCATCCTTGCCGACGGTCTTCATCGCAATGGCAATGCCGGCACAGTTGACGAGAATGCGGGGGGCGCCAAGCTTTTCCGTGGCTTCCCTGAGTGCCGCTTTGGCGTCATCCTCGCTTGTGACGTCACACTTGACGGCAATGCCGCCGACGTCGCTGGCCACCACCCTGGCCCTGTCCATGCCGACATCGGCGATGGCGATTTTGGCCCCTTTGGCAGCCAGTGCCCGCGCGGTTGCCTCACCAAGCCCCGAGCCGCCGCCCGTGACCAGCGCAACGATGCCGGATGGATTCATGTGATTGCCTCCCTCATTGTCTCCTGAGGACAGTAGCGAGGGAGGCCGGTCTGGAAAAGGTGTCCCTGTGCAATGCCGCTGTGTGCGCGGCAGGCTCAGCGCCTGATGATGGCGCCGAGCACGTCGCGGATGCCGATGGCGCCGACGAAACGTGACGCTTCGTCGAAGAGTGCCACCGGTGCCGTCTGGGATTGCTGCATGGCGCGCATTACCGTTCGCAGCGGCGTGCCCGCCGTTGCCCAGAAGACCTTTGGCCGGTCTTCAGGCAGGTCCTCGATGTTGTCGCATGAGACCCAGATGGCCGGCTTGCCGTTGCGTTCGGCATCGACCACCAGCATGTTTTCGTCGAACCTGAAACGCGTTGTCTGTCGCCGGTCGAGCCAGAGCCAGCCTTCGCCGGCTGCTTCCAGGTCGCGCACGTCACGCATCACGTTCCAGGCCGTCAGCACCGAGAGCGGGTTCACATTGGAAATGAAGTCCCGCACATAGTCGTTCTCCGGCGCCAGCACGATGTCTTCCGGCGTGCCGGTCTGCACGATCCGCCCGCCTTCCATGATGGAGATGCGGTTGCCGATCTTGAGCGCTTCCTCCAGATCGTGGCTGACGAACAGGATGGTTTTCTTCAGACGCTCCTGAAGTTCGAGCAGCTCATCCTGCAGTTTGGTGCGGATGAGCGGATCGAGCGCAGAGAACGGCTCGTCCATGAGCAGGATCGGCGCTTCCGTGGCAAAGGCACGCGCAAGGCCGACGCGCTGCTGCATTCCGCCCGAAAGCTCATGGGCATATTTGTCGGCCCAGTCGGTCAGATGCACCAGCTCGAGCTGCGCCATCACGCGTTCCTTGCGCTCGTTTGCAGGTACGCCGGCCAGTTCCAGCCCGAAGCCGACATTCTCCGCCACGGTGCGCCAGGGCAGGAGGGCGAACTGCTGAAAGACCATCGCCACGCATTCGCGGCGGATCTTGCGCAGTTCGGCCGGCGAACAGTTCACCACGTCGGCCTGCCAGTCACCGTCATGGACGACGACATTGCCGCGGGCCACGGTGTTGAGCCGGTTCACCGCGCGCAACAATGTGGATTTTCCGGAGCCTGACAGGCCCATCAATACGGAAATCTCGCCACGCTCCACGGTCAGGTCGCAGTTTGCACAACCGAGCACCGCGCCAGTTTCGGCGAGAATTTCCTCGCGGTTCTTGCCGGCATCTACCAGCGGAAGCGCATCTGCCTTCTGCCGTTCGTCGCCGAACAGGATGTCGACCTTCTGAAAATCGATGGCAACGCTCATTTGTCGCTCCCCCGCTCGATGCGCGCGATGCGGTCGAGAATGATCGCCAGCACGACGATGGCGAGGCCGGCTTCAAGCCCGAGCGGGATGTTGACCGAGTTGAGCGCACGCACCACCGGCTTGCCGAGCCCGTCGGCGCCGATCAGTGCTGCGATGACGACCATGGACAGCGAGAGCATGATGCACTGCGTCAGTCCGGCCATGATGGAGGGCAGGGCGGCGGGCAGTTCCACCTTCCACAGGAGCTGCCGTTTGGTGGCGCCGAAAGCCTGGCCGGCCTCCAGCATGGGCTGGGGAACGGAGGTGATGCCGAGATAGGTGAGCCGGATCGGCGCCGGCGATGCGAAAATGACTGTCACGATCAGACCGGGGGCGGCACCGAGACCGAACAGGATCAGCACCGGGATCAGATAAACGAAGGTGGGCAGTGTCTGCATCAGGTCGAGTATCGGGCGCAGCACCTTGTAGACACGCGCATTGTGCGCCGCCCAGATGCCAACGGGCACGCCGATCGCCATGGAGACAGCCGCTGCCGCCACGACAAGCACCAGCGTCTCCACGGTTTCTTCCCATAAACCCTGATTGATGATGAAGAGAAGGCCGACAGCGACGCCGATTGCAAGCTTCCAGGAACGCTGCAGCGCATAGGCCAGTGCTGCAATGGCCAGCACCAGAACGATGGGTGGAATGGCGAGGAGAATGTCCACCAGACCGTCCAGCACATCGGCCAGAATGTCT
This sequence comes from Nitratireductor aquibiodomus NL21 = JCM 21793, assembly GCF_000615975.1. Classification (GTDB taxonomy): domain Bacteria; phylum Pseudomonadota; class Alphaproteobacteria; order Rhizobiales; family Rhizobiaceae; genus Nitratireductor; species Nitratireductor aquibiodomus. The sequence goes on from NZ_BAMP01000029.1 coordinate 14,368, forward strand.
GCCAGCGTATCGAACAGCCAGGCGAAATTGGTGGTCAGGAAATCAAAAAAATCTCGGCCCCACCGGCCGATGGGAATTTTCCAGTCAGCGATCCATTCTGAAAGAGGGTCCATGAGCCCGAATGGTTCCTTTCTTTGGATTTCTTCTTATGCGTCGTGCTCGCCATTCATTTGGCGGCTGCCCGGCTTGCCGGCCGGAGGGGAGCGGTGCGAAACGCCTTGACTGGCGCGTCGCACCGTCCTGTCGTTTACATGCCCAGATGCGCCTTCACGGCGTCGAGGCCGGCATCGCCGCCGAACGTCGTCACGCCTTCGAGCCACGGGCCGAGTGCGTCCGGATTGGCCTTGAGCCATTCTTCAGCGGCCTTTTGCGGTTCGGCACCGTCGTCAAGAATCTTGCCCATGATCTCGTTCTCCATCTGGAGCGAGAAGACCATGTTCTTCAACAGCTTGCCGAGGTTGGGGCATTCTTCGGAAAGGCCCGCTCGCGTGTTGGTGTGAACCGTCGCCCCGCCATAGTTCGGGCCGAACACATCGTCACCGCCTTCCAGGTAGGCCATCTCGATATTGGCGTTCATCGGGTGCGGTTCCCAGCCGAGGAACACCACGTGCTCCTTCGATCCCACGGCGCGGCGCACCTGCGAGAGCATGCCGGCTTCCGAGCTTTCCACCACTTCGAAATCCTTGAGGCCGAACGTGTCGTTCTCGATCATGTCGAGGATCAGCCGGTTGCCGTCATTGCCGGGCTCGATGCCGTAGATCTTGCCGTCCAGCTCGTCGGCAAACTTGGCGATATCGGCAAAGCTCTTCAGGCCGGCATCATAGGTATATTGCGGAACGGCCAGCGTGTATTTCGCGCCTTCCAGATTGGTCACCACGGTTTCAACCGTGCCATCCTCGCGGTAAGGCGCGATGTCGGCCTCCATGGTCGGCATCCAGTTGCCGAGGAAGACGTCCACATCGTCGTTCTTGAGCGATGCATAGGTGACCGGCACGGAAAGAACCTGCGTCTCGGGCTCGTAACCGAGGCCTTCGAGCACCACCGATGCGGTCGCCGTCGTGGCCGTGATGTCGGTCCAGCCGACGTCGGAGAAGGTGATGGCTTTGCAGGAATCCGGGTCGGCGGCGAAGGCGGTGCCCGATGCCAGGCTTGCAGCAAGCCCGAGGATCAGGGGCGCTTTTCGGCTGGATAACATGACGGCTCTCCTCTGTGGTTGTTGTTCGGCAGAGCGCGGGTCTTAACCGGCTTTGCGCATTATTTCAAAGGCAAGCACCAATTCAGGGTCGCTGCAAGCACAAAGAGGTGTCTGTTTGCGCCATACAACGTGCCGTATGCGACGGTATTCTGGTGGAAGAAAACAATCGGGCGTTTTCTGGCCGGCGGATGTGGTGTTTAAGAGCGCGAACGATACAGGCAGCGCGATGGCAAAGCTCTACTTCCACTACGCGACCATGAATGCCGGCAAGTCGACCATGCTTCTGCAGGCATCCTACAATTACCGCGAGCGCGGGATGAACACGATGCTGTTCGTCGCGGGCCACTACCGCAAGGAAGATGGCGGCTACATTTCCTCGCGCATCGGCCTCGACAGCGATGCGGAGATGTTCCGAGACGGCGACGACCTTTTTGCGCGCATCGCCGAGCACCACGACCACACGACGGTGCACTGCGTTTTTGTCGACGAGGCGCAGTTTCTGGAAGAAGAACAGGTCTGGCAGCTTGCCCGCGTGGCAGACAGGCTGGGCATCCCGGTCATGTGCTACGGGCTGAGGACCGATTTTCAGGGCAATCTCTTCACCGGATCGCAGGCACTCCTGGCGCTGGCGGACGAGCTGCGCGAGGTGCGCACGATCTGCCGCTGTGGCCGCAAGGCCACCATGGTGGTTCGGCTGGGGCCGGACGGCAAGGTTGCCAGGAAGGGCGCGCAGGTCGCCATCGGCAAGGATGTCTACGTTTCGCTTTGCCGAAAGCACTGGGAAGAAGAGATGGGCCGCTGGAAGGCGGAAGATCTCGTGGGTTTTGCCGGCAGCGCTGCCGAGTAGCCTGCCCGCTCAGGCGACACCGAGAAAACGGATCAGCGCATAGCTCGCCACACCCAGAGCGGTCAGCGACAGAAGGGCTGCGACGATCACGCGCCCGCCGCTCTTCATCACGCTTCTTATATCGACCGTCAGGCCGAGTGCCGCCATGGCGACGATCGTCAGAAGCCCCGACGTTTCATGCATGACTGGAAGTGCCGGAGCGGGTATGAGGTCTGCCGAGCGCAGCCCCATCATGGCCAGAAAGCCGATGATGAACCAGGGCACCATCTCGAAGAATGTGAGTTTCACGCCGGTCTTGCGGCCATGGGTCAGTCCTAAAAGGAAGATCACCGGCCCGAGCATCAGCACACGAACCAGTTTGACCAGTGTTCCCACCTGAATGCCGATTGGGCCGGCAGGGGCGGCGGCAGCCAGCACCTGAGGCACCGCATAGACCGTGAGGCCGGCAAGCACGCCCGACTGGACCGGGCTCATGCCGATGGCCGCATAGAGGACGGGCAAGAGCAGCACGACAAGAATGCTCAGGAATGCCGTGAAGGACAGGGAGGCGGCCACTTCCGATGCTTCGGCGCGGATCACGGGTGCCGCGGCTGCAATGGCCGAATTGCCGCAGATGGAATTGCCGCAGGCGACCAGCGTTGCCAGTCCACGCGAGAGGCCGAGCGCGCGGCTGATCGCATAGCCTGCAAGCAGTGACAGTACGACCACGCCGACAATGCCGCCGACCAGTCCGAACCCTGCATCGCCGAGCGCGCCAAGGCTGATCGAGGCGCCGAGCAAAACGATCGCCACCTCCAGCACGGCTTTGGCGCAAAAATCGATGCCGGGGCGGAGGGCGGGGCTTAACCGGGCGGCGGAGCTTATGGCTGCGCCGAAGAGGATGGCAAGCACCAGTCCCTCAAGCCACGCCTCGCCGAGAAACACCTGTTCTGCCCACGCTGCCGCCAGCGCTGCTGCTGCGACGAGAACAGACAGAACAATGCCGGGGACAAGCTGGAGCGGGTGGCGAAGTGCGGACATGAAGGTGACCTGATGCGAGTACGCATTCTTGGTCGCATGAAGCTTTATCGACTTCTATCGAATAGTCTGGCATATATCGTTCGTGAAAATCGAATGATACCATGACCTTTGAACAATTGCTGATCTTCGTTGCCGTCGCCGAGCGGGAGCACCTGACCCGGGCAGCAAGTGCTGTGGGGCGTACGCCCTCCGCCGTCAGTGCCTCCATCAAGGCGCTTGAGAGCTATTACGGCGTGGAACTCTTTCACCGGGTTGGCCGCCGCATCGAGCTGACGCGTGTGGGCAAGGTATTTCTTGGCGAGGCGCAGGCGACGCTCGCCCGTGTTCGTTCGGCCGAAACCATGCTTTCAGAGCTTGGCGGGCTGCGGCGAGGCACGCTCAATCTCCATGCGAGCCAGACGGTGGCCAGCTACTGGTTGCCGCCGGTGCTCATGCGGTTTCACAAGCTTTACCCCGGCATCTCGTTGAAACTCACTGTGGGCAACACCCGCATGGTGGCAGACGCAATGCTTGAAGGCGTGGCTGAGCTTGGGCTTGTCGAGGGCCGGGTGGATGAACCGGCGCTCACCGTGCGCCGTGTGGATCGCGACGTCATGGCGGTCGTGGTCGCGCCCACACATCCATGGGCCGCAGGCAAGCCGCTTGCGCCGCAAGATCTTGTCGCGGGGTCAACATGGATCATGCGGGAGGAGGGATCGGGCACACGCGCCGCCTTCGAAAGCACGTTAACCGAGATGGGCGTCGACCCAGCTGGGCTCAATCTGGTCATGGAGTTTCCCTCCAATGAGGCGGTGCTTTCCGCCGCGCGCGAGAGTGATTGCGCTGCGGCCATCTCCATGTCGGCTGCCGGACCGCTCATGGAGCGTGGTCTCCTTAAAGTGGCGAATATCGATCTTGGCGCACGCGACTTCAGCCTGCTTCGCCACAGAGAGCGAAGGCAGAGTGGCGCTGCCACTGCGCTTGAGGAATTGTGCGTCGAGGCCGGTAACGTCTTTCAATCGTCAATCGACCCACATATATTTCCGCAACCCTGACCTTTGCGGAGCGTAACAACATGGCCACCTTGCAGAATTTCGACACGGAGATCGCGAAGACCCGTGAGGTGGTCGACGAGATGCGCTCGAAGATCGAGCAGTCGGGCACTGTGCTCGACAAGCTTGCCCGCACTGACGAAAAGATCGGCCAGGCCGATTTCGACATCGAGAATGCCCGCATTCAGGATGTGTTGACGCAGCAGAAGGTGATGGAAACCAACATCGCCGACCTGATCATCGGCCTTGAGGACGCGACCAATGTCTTCGGCTCCGAGTTCGAGAGCATGAAAAGCTATACGGGCTGGGAAAATTTTATCGGCATCTTCTCCAAGCAGAAGAAGCAGCGCATGCGCACCGAGCGCGTCCGCAACATGTCGCTTTCGGGCAATTTGCAGGAATTGCTTGGCAAGTCGGATACGATTACGGGCATTCTGAAGGATCAGAAGCAGGTTCTCGAAGACCGCTACAAGACTTCCGAGGCAAGCCTTGCGCAGGTGATCGAGCGCCGCAAGTCCACCATGACCAATCTGGAGACGACGCAGAAGCGCATCGAGGAACTGAACCCGCTGTTGCTCGACATCGAGAACCGCATTGCCGCTTCCACGAGCCAGAAGGACCGCACGGAGCTTGAGGGCGAACGCTCGAAGCTTGCCACCGAATACAATGAGGCACAGGCGAAAGAGCAGGAACTGCTCGCTGAGAGCCAGACGCTTGAGCGCTACACCTCCATGTTCCAGACCTTCGTGGATTCGCTAAACAACCAGATCGCGGCCCAGTCGACGCTGATCAACAAGCTCACCATCGACACCGAACAGCGCATCGTTCTCTACAAGGCGCTCGAAGATTCATTGAAGACCGCAGCCCAGCAGGATGTCGCCCACCGCATCAACACGCTTGGCTCCAAGGTCGACAACACCGCCGAGGAAACCATGGCCGGCATCGGCGCAGCCGCTCAGCGGCACATTGGCGACCTGCTTGAGCTACACGAGAAAAACATGGTCACCACGGCCGACATCCAGCGCCGCAAGAAGCTTGCCGACGACGCCTTTGCCCGCCGCTTCGAAGACGTGATGAAGAAGCACGACGCCGCGAATTACGTTCGCACCTGATGACGGTATGGGGGAAAACAGACAGTCGGGGCGATCTGCATGAACGCCGCTCCTGACGCCGCAGCACGTTATTTCGATGCCATCGCATCCGCGCTGGAAGGTCTTGGCGTCTATTTCGGCGACCGCTCCGCATCGCCTTTCCAGTCGCACGGTCTCGTGGCCGAAGTCGTCTCACCCTATATCGGACGGCTCGAGCGCTCTTTCGAGTGCTGGCAGAACCGTCTCGGTTTCATGGAAAAATTCCGCATCCAGCGCGCCGAGAGCGGTTATCCGGTTTTCCAGAGCCTGCTTGAACTGGAAAACGACCGGCGTCAGGCCGAGAAGCGTCTTGCCGGTATATCGGGGCCAGACGAGCTGCGCGCAGAGATGGTCGATTTCATCCTGCGCCATCGCGAATTTCCGGCTGACCTCCAGCGCTCCATGGCCGAGCGCCTCTATCTGGAGCAGTTGAAGGCGGGCAATGTGTTCTCACCCTTCATTCTGCCGGAAACGGTGCGCGTTTCGGTGAATCCGAAGACAAAACGGCCGTATTATCTGGTGCACTGGGGCGCTTTTGACGGAAATTCGAGCCTGCCCATGGTCTATATGGCTGCGGTCGAGGATTCCTCGCCCGGCATGGTCAAGGCGCTTGTTTCCGATGATGGCAGGCTGAACGACGATGTCGAGATCGGCCTGCCGGTGGGCGGTCTGCTTAATCCGGAACTTGCGCATCAGTTCGACGATTTCGCGGAGAAAAATTCCGCCTATTCCCTGTCGCCGGCCACGATTGCCGGCAATCTCGACAAGGATTTCGACCACCTCCACCCCAAGCAATTGCGCCGGGTGGTGCTGGGGCCGTTCTACACGGCCGGCATCACGGAGAACAATTCGACTGTCTCGGACGTGCTTGGCAAGGTGCGCCGGCAGGAGAATGCGTGGCTTCTTACCTGGACGGTGCAGGAGGTTTATTCGAAGACCGAGCGCCCGGCGCGCAAGGGGCTGTGGTCCAGCCAGCCGGCGCGTGAGGAATTTTTCATCGACACCGACGACCTCGATGCGGCCCGCATGGGTGTAAGCGCCTATGAGCAGCACGCGCTCGTTCCGCATGAGGCCTATCAGGCGCTTTATGCAGCCGGCGAGGCGCAGAAGATTTTCGATGGCTACGACGTGCACGTCATTTCGGGCGGGCGGGTCATCACCGACGTATAGGACATTCCATGGACACCGGCCTGACCACCATCGACGAGAAGGACATCGAGATGCACCGGGCGACGGCGCAGAGCCTTGTGACGCGCTTTGTGGTGCTTCAGTCTGATGACGGCCGCTCCGGCACCGAGCTTGCCGGCACCGGGCGGCGTTTCGTGTCGACCGTCTCCACCGGCGCGCTGCGCCGAACGCGTGAAGTGGAGCTGGCGAAAACCATCGCCGCCATCCGGCAGGGCGACCCGATGCTGTCCATTCCGCAACACACGCTTCTCTTTCGCACGCGTCGCGGGGTGGCCGTGGCGCTGGCCGTCGCCGATGTCTTTGCGCGCTCGACCGAACTTGAAACCCTTCAGGAGCGCAACGCCCGCAGCCCGCTTGAGGGCGCGGCGGCGCAGACCTATCACGCGCTTTTGCAGGCGTCTGCCTATGTTGCCGCCTTCACGCTCTCATCCTATCTCCTCCAGATGCTTGACGCGGACAGCGAGCCGGTGAACGACACGGATGAGCCGGATTTCCAGTTCGACACGCCGCAGGATGCGCTCAAAAGCGTTCTTGCCGCGCTCGATGGCGCGATCTCGGGTGCCGCCGACGACACGGCGATGACGGCGCGCGCTCGCGCGCTTGCCCGCGTCGCAATCGAGGGGCTCTTGCAGCGCCGCAGCCGTTTCACCGGTCTCGGCGCGTTTGAAGACACGCATATGCGGCTTGAGGCCGACGATTTTACGCTGGACGGCTTCGACGTTGCGCCGGGCAGCCGGCGCAAGCCGCTCGTCATGACCTTCAAGAAGCCCAACGAGATTATCGGGAATCACATCGCCAAATATCAGGCCATGAAGCTCGCCAAGATGCTGATGGCCTATGATTTCGAGCGCCAGCTCAACCCTTTCGTGGAACTGGGCGGGTTTCTCTTCACCTTCATCGGCGACGGCGCGCCGGGCACCGGCAAGACGATCCTCATTCAGATGACCGCCGGGCTTTTGAACGATTACTGCCAGATCGCGGGCGTACCCTTCCACTATGAGAATTTCGGCGTCGACCAGATTTCCTCCTATCAGGGCAAGTCGGGGCAGAACTGCAAGCAGTTCGTGGAAAATGTTCTGAGCCCGCGCGCCATCGGCTTCGGCACCATCGACGACATCGATCAGGTGGCGGCCAAGCGCTCCGACGACCGGGCGTCTGCCGGCCAGCAGGAGGTGACGGGCGTTCTGATGGAAAGCTTTGCGGGCGCAGGCACCGTAGTGCGCGGTAATTGCTCCTTCGGCATGTTCTCCAACTATCCGGAGAATGTGGACGATGCGCTGCGGCAGCGCGCCGGCGCGCGCTGGCTTGTCGATGGGCCGCAGACTTTTGAGGACTATGTCGACATCTTCGTGCTTCTGGCCGGCAAGAACCATTCGATCCCGATTGGCGAGCACGAGCTTTACGCGACGCAGGAAATCAAACGCGCGGTCGAAACCGCCTATGAGGCGCACTCTAAGCCGCAGGAAGAAGGGCTTGTAAAGGTTCACGAGCGCTTCCTGAACGATCGCGGCGAGCCGAAGACGCTGACGGATATCGGCGCCTATCTGCACGAGATCAAGCTGGCGGAGCCACGCTTTACCGGCCGCGCCATCAAGAACATCACCGACGCCATCAAGATGCGCGCCATGGACATCGAGCTTCCCGATGCGTGGTTCGAGACGCCGGACGCCTTCATGCGCAAGGGCTATGATGAGAAGAAGGCAATGATCGCCGAGCTGCGCCGGCCATTCACGATGGACATGGTGATGCAGGAGATCAATCGCTACGCGGATTCGGAGTTCCGCTACTCGGACCGCTCCGACGATGCGGCCGTCTCCACCATCGTCCGCGACCAGCGCCTGCGCGAACGCGCGCTACGCGAGATCGAAGAGATGAAGGCGAGGGGGAGCTGGTGAACCTCCTTCGTGAAAACGCTCTCATCTTCGGCCGCCTTCTGAAAATCGAGGAGCCGCATCTGATCGCGCGTTACAACAAGGCGCTGGATGCCTTCGGCGTGCCGCAGACGAAGCTCGCCTCCTTCGAGATCGACCGCACCGGCTTCTCGCCACAGATTGCCGAGGAGCTGGACGACGCGCAGTATCTCGACCCCAATGGTGTCAATCGCCGCTTCATCATCCTCACCCCGGCGCAGATCGAGCTGCCGGTGGTGCATACGGCCTTCTCCAACACCTCGCAGCTCGTCTACGAATTCATGATGGCCAATGCGCGCGCCATCAACGCCATCACCATCAAGGATGTGGTCTATGGCGAGATCGAAGAGCAGGTAAACCAGGTGCGCGACATCGAGGACCTGCTCTCCATCGCGCAGGTGGAGTTCAAGGTCATCTCCGCCGAAGATCTGCTCGGAAAGGCCGCGGAGCTTGGCCGGCTTGCCGACCGAGTGAAGCATGAACCCGACGCCTGGCGCGACGATGCGCTACTCAACCGCATGGTCGCAATCGCGCGAGAAACCGGCGACATCCGCGAAAACAGCCTCGTGCCCGAACAGGTCGTGTTCAGGCATGATGCCTATTGGACGAGCCATTTCGGCGGCATCTATATTTTTACCGATCCGGACACGACCACGGTGATCGCCGATCCGGCAACGCCGGGCTTCCGCCGCTCGCGGCCGTGGCAGGTGAGCTATCTGTCGAAGGACGATCCGGCGCGCATCTTCCGATTTCTGGCCGAGACGGGCCGCATCCAGCTCCCCCGCGCCTCGTGGGTCGAACGCTCGAACTATCTCGCCCATCGCGGCGAAATGGTGCTGCTCGATCTGATACGCCGCGAGGAGCCGGATACGGATTTCGCGCGCGTCGATCCGGTATGGCTGCAGACCTGGACGCACCGCAACGCGAAACTGGTTGCCGGTGAGGGGAGTGTTCCGCTTCTCAACGCCGCCGTGCGCGAAATCAGCCAGACGGGTAGGCTCAAGATCGAGGAGATCCCGCCGCGGGAACGCTTTCTCGTCACCCGCGCTGACCCGGAGCATAAGGATGCCTGGCTCACCAACCGGCTGATCTCCGATTTCGTGCCGTCCGATTTCATTGCCCGCTACGTCTTCAACAAGCAGGGTTTTTACCGCGATTACGAAAGCTGGCCGGAAGGCTGGCGCGAATATGTTGTGGCAAGGCTCAAAACCGCCTATCTCAGGGACAAACCGGCGCTGCGGAAGCGCCTCTATGGCTTAGAGTCCTGATTCAAGACCAAATTCGCCTGAGGGAGGCGCTTCGTGCTCGATCCGATCGTTGAATTCTTCACCCGCGTGTTTCACTGGATCGGTCGTGGTATCGGGCTGTTGATTGCGTGGATCCTCTGGCCCTTCATGGCCGCCGGTCGCTGGTATACGCGGCGCGGCTGGATCATCCGGGGTTCGATCGGTCTTGTGCTGCTCGCAATCGTTGGCTTCTACGGTTATTTTTTCTGGCAGACGCAGGTCTGGACGGGCTTCAATCCCGATTACGTCGCGGAATACAATCTTGACGCGCGTGGCGTTTCCGCCGGCGAGCAGACAGCAGCCACCCAGGGTGGCGAGACGCGCACTTGCGGACGGTCCGCCATCGTTGACGTTACCGCTGACCTGACCGACTTCAACGTCAACGACAATGCATGGATTTCTTCCATGCTGCTCTACAAGCTCGGCTTTTTCTTTGCGCTTGACTGGGACGACACGCCCTTTTTTGACAACAAGGCATCGTTCCAGCGTGGCATCAACCAGGCCGTCCGCCGCAGCGCCATCGAACTCGTCGATGCGCTTGGTCGCGTGCGCGGCACATCGCAGATCGACCGCGATCTGCAGAATGCGCGCGGCGCGCTGACCTTCGATGAGGAGACGTGGTATTTCGGCCTGAGCCCCTTTGGGCCCAAGACGCCCACCCCGAGTTTCTATCGCTCGGCCATCCGCGATCTGCGCAGCTTCAATGGCCGGCTTGAGACCTGCGAGGCCGTGTTCGATGCGCGCGCCGACAATCTGATCCAGTATCTCGACCGCATTGCCAGCGATCTGGGATCCACTTCTGACCTGCTGCGCCAGCGTTCGGAAAACTACAACTCCGGCTGGTTCGACACGCGTGCGGACGACCGTTTCTGGTTCGCCTATGGCCAGCTCTACGCTTACTACGGTCTTCTGAAAGCGGCGGGTGCCGACTTCGAAGACGTCATCAAGCAGCGTTCGCTCGGTTCGCTCTGGGACACGACGGAAGAGCAGTTCCGGGCGGCGCTGAATGTGCAGCCCTTCATCATCTCCAATGGGCGTGAGGATGGCTGGATCATGCCCACACACCTTGCCACGATGGGCTTCTACATTCTGCGTGTCCGCTCCAACCTCGTGGAACTGCGGCTTGTTCTGGACAGGTAGTGGCCTTCACACATGCGGCGGGCACTTTGGCCCGTTTGCCCACCGCTTCATCGTCACGTCCGCATAGTTCCTGTCGCATTTCACGCATTGACCGCCTCTTTTGCGATGGTGGAGGTTTTCAATTCGCGGCTTTATGCCTATCGGCACTGATTGCATGCCATCGGGAGAGGGAAACATTGTCATGGTCGAAGTGAAATCCGACATCGAGATCGCCCGCGCGGCGAAGAAGAAGCCCATTCAGGAGATTGGCGCGCGGCTCGATATTCCGAGCGAACACCTTCTTCCCTACGGCCACGACAAGGCAAAGGTCTCCGCCGAGTTCATTGCCGAGACCCGCAAAAACAAGGATGGGAAGCTGATCCTTGTCACGGCGATCAACCCGACGCCGGCAGGTGAAGGCAAGACTACGACAACCGTAGGCTTGGGCGATGGTCTGAACCGCATCGGCAAGAAGGCGGCGATCTGCATCCGCGAGGCCTCGCTCGGCCCGTGCTTCGGCGTGAAGGGTGGGGCAGCCGGCGGCGGCTATGCCCAGGTGGTTCCGATGGAGGACATGAACCTCCACTTCACCGGCGATTTCCACGCCATCACCTCGGCCCACAACCTGCTTTCCGCACTGATCGACAACCACATCTACTGGGGCAATGCGCAGGAGATTGACATTCGCCGCGTGGCGTGGCGGCGCGTGATGGACATGAACGATCGGGCGTTGCGCGAGATCGTCTGTTCGCTGGGCGGCGTGGCCAACGGTTTTCCGCGCGAGGCCGGTTTCGACATCACGGTGGCGTCCGAGGTCATGGCCATTCTGTGCCTTTCGACTGATCTGAAAGACCTCGAAAAGCGTCTCGGCGATATCATCATTGGATATCGCCGCGACAAGAGCCCGGTCTTTGCCCGCGACATCAAGGCCGATGGTGCGATGACCGTGCTCCTCAAGGACGCGCTTCAGCCAATCTGGTGCAGACGCTGGAAAACAATCCGGCTTTCGTGCATGGCGGCCCCTTCGCCAACATCGCCCATGGCTGCAACTCGGTGATGGCCACTTCCACGGCGCTGAAGATCGCCGACTATGTGGTGACGGAGGCTGGGTTCGGTGCCGATCTCGGTGCGGAAAAATTCTTCGACATCAAATGCCGCAAGGCAGGCCTCAAGCCTGCCGCCGCCGTGATTGTGGCGACCGTGCGGGCGCTCAAGATGAATGGCGGCGTCAAGAAGGAAGACCTGGGCACCGAGGACGTCGCATCCGTCAAGGCAGGCTGCGTCAATCTTGGCCGCCACATCGAAAACGTGAAGCAGTTCGGGGTGCCGGCCATCGTCGCGATCAACCACTTCCATTCGGACACGGATGCCGAGATTGAGGCGGTTAAGGCGTATGTGGCCGAGCAGGGGGAGGAGGCCGTTTTGTGCCGCCACTGGGCTGAGGGCTCTTCCGGTATCGAAGAACTGGCACACAAGGTGGTAGCGCTGGCCGAAAGCGGCGTCTCCCAGTTCGCACCACTCTATCCCGATGACATGCCGCTTTTCGACAAGATCGACACGGTGGTGAAGCGCATCTATCGCGGCTCGGAGGCAATCGCAGACAAATCCGTGCGCAATCAGCTGAAGCAGTGGGAAGAGCAGGGATACGGCCATCTGCCGGTCTGCATGGCCAAGACGCAGTATTCCTTCTCCACCGATCCAAATCTGCGAGGCGCGCCGACCGGGCATGTGGTGCCGATCCGTGAGGTGCGTCTGTCCGCCGGCGCAGGCTTCGTGGTGGCGATCTGCGGTGAGATCATGACCATGCCGGGCTTGCCGCGCGTGCCTTCGTCCGAGCATATTTTTCTCAATGAAAACGGCCTGATCGAGGGGCTTTCCTGATAAGTTGAGTCTGGCAGGAAAACGCGCGCATCTTTTTAGCCGTCGTCCTGCTGCGGCACGCGCCGCAGAACGCGGAACGCCAGAACCGCCAGTCCAAGAACAAGCGCCAGGCCAACGATCGCGCTCAGAGAAAGGCTTGTCACGAAAGCCTCCCGGCTGGCGGTGATGAGCGCGTTGGCTGCGGTGGCGTCGAGCTGTTCGGCTGCGGTCACGGCGTTGCCGAGCGATTCCATCGCGCCCGTGGCCGGGTCGAGGTCATTGGTGCCGGGCAACGCCGCGGCGACGGAATTGCGATAGGTGGCGCTTGCGAGGCTGCCGATCACGGCGAGGCCAAGAGCCATGCCGAACTCGCCGCTCATTTCCGACAGGCCGGAGGCCTCTCCCGCGCGCTCTTCGGGTGCCGCGCTGACGATGATGTTAACGATGAGCGCCATGGTCGCGCTGCTGCCGATGGTGATGAGGGCGAGCCCGCCCAGCACGGCGCGCAACGTGCCTTCGGCTGGTGCAAGGGTGAGCAATGCGAAACCCGCCGCCGCGACGAGCATCAAGAGCCCGGTCACACTGCCGGGATGCAGAATGCGGGTTGCTACGGGCGCAAGAAGCGCGCCGGCGATGCCGGCCAGCATGGGCGGCAGCATGGCAAGACCGGCCTCAAGCGGGGACAGGCCGGCAACCAGTTGCAGATACTGGGTCGACAGGAAATAGGGTGTCGCCACGGCGAAAATGGTCAGGAACTGGGTGGCGAGCCCGGCGGTGAACCGCGTGTTGCGAAAAAGGGAAAGGTCGAGCATCGGGTCCGCGAGCCGTGTCTGGCGTCTCAGGAACACGATGCCGAAACCAAACCCGGCAGAGAGTGCCAGAAGGGCTTTGAGGTCCAGCGTTTCGGAGGCGATGTGCTTTATGCCGTATACGGCGGTCAGCACCGCCGACAGGAACAGGGCCGCGCTTGCAAGATCGAGCCGCCCGCCGCCCGTGCGTGCGCTTTCGGGCAGAACCAGTGGTCCGACGGCCAGAAGAACCAGCATGAGAGGCACGTTGAGCAGAAACACCGAACCCCACCAGAAATATTCGAGCAGCGCGCCACCTATGATGGGACCGATCGTCGTTCCCGCCATGAACATGCAGGACCACACGGCGATTGCAATGCCACGCTGCCGGTTGTCGCGGAACATGTCGGTCAGGAGAGCGAGGGTGGAGGGCATGAGTGCGGCCGCCGATATGCCAAGAAACGCGCGTGCGGCAATCAGCAGTGCGGCGCTGTTTGCGAAGGCTGCGAAGGCAGAGGCCGCGCCGAAGAACACCGCACCCGCCAGAAGCAGACGCCGGCGGCCGATCCGGTCGCCCAGCGTGCCCATCACCACCAGACAGCCCGCGATCATGAAACCGTAGATATCGATGATCCAGAGAAGCTGTGCGCTGCTCGGACGCAGCGCTGCCGTCAGATGCGGCACGGCAAGATGCAGAACCGTCATGTCGATGGCGACGAGAAATGTCGGCAGGGCGAGGGTCGCAAGCCCGAGCCACTCCCGGAGGGTGGCTCGGGCCGCTGTGGTTGAGGCGCTGGCTCGTTGTGTTGCGGCGGTCATGAAGCTCCCTGAAGAGTTCCGGTAGACATGTTCTGCCGGAATTCATCCGCATTGGGCACGATCCGACACATGCCGGGCCTTTCTAAAAGCTCAAGTTAACTTGAAGTAAAGCCCCTTCTGTGAGATTCTCGGCGCCGCTGAAAAGGGAGGCTGCCATTGCTCACCATAAATCAGGTTTCGCGGCGCAGCGGCGTTGCCGCCTCCGCCCTGCGCTACTATGAGGAGCGGGGATTGATCACTTCCGAGCGCGCCGGCTCGGGCCATCGCCGCTACCAGCGCGCCGTGCTGCGTCGCGTGGCCTTCATCGTTTTCGCCCAGCGGGTGGGGCTGTCGCTTGATGAGATCAAGGCGGAACTCGACAAGCTGCCAACCGACCACGTGCCCAGGGGCGATGACTGGGCACGCCTTTCAGAAAACTGGACGAAGCGCATAGACGAACGGATCGCGGAAATGGAGCGGCTCAAGCGTGGCCTCACCGAATGCATATCCTGCGGCTGCCTGTCGCTTGAAACCTGCGCGCTAACGAACCCGGCCGACCGGGCAGGGCGAATGGGGCCGGGTCCGCGATACTGGGTGGGCGGCAGGGCGTGATGCCGCTTGCCCACCGGTTGTTCAGGCCGCACTCGGTCCGGGGTCGTCATCGCCTCCGGAGATGATGGGCACACCGCGCGGTGGTGTGCTGGCGTCCGCATTGTGGACGAGGCGCAGCGCGGGGCGTGCTGTCGCGCGCATTTTTCTGCGTGCGGCTTCGGGCTGGTAAAGCACTGCTTCGAGCACAACACGCTCGGCCGCGGCTGTGCCGTCTCGCGGCAGGACGATCGTCTCGCCGGCGGCGAGCCCCAGAAGCGCAAGCCCGCGCAATGTCGTCAGCGGCAATGTCAGGCCGACGAAACCCTGCAGCTCGTCATGGCTGATGATGCGTGTCTGTGGTTGTTCGTCGCCGATGCGAAAACGCACACGGCTGTTCAGTGTGGTGACGTGTGCCGGCATGTCTTCCCGGAAGATGACTGTAGCCGCGTCAAGTTTCGCGCGCAAAAGCGCGGCATAGGTTTCACTGAACCTGTGCCTGCGCTCCTGCAGGAATTCGAGGATGGTGAAGTCCTTGGTGGTGAGAATGCATCCCTGTCCGGTCCACACGGCAATCTCCTGCACGATCTCCAGCGCGGTTCCGGCGTCCTGGGACGGGAACCGCGAACAGACAAATCCGCGCGGCCTTGCGTCGGCAGCGCAGTTTGAACATCGGTCGTCCGGCCCCTGCGCCCAGGAATGACGCAGGGGCTAGGCTCCCGTCAGGAGATGTCCCGTGAAAAAGCGGAGATGCGGGCTGGACATGATGGCAGGCTCAGGCGGCGTTCTCTTCCTGGGTTACGCGCACCACGGTCAGCCTGTGGGTCTGGCCCGTGCGTGCGGTCCAGTCGATCGACTGGCCTTCCTTCAACCGATCAGGCTGTGCCCACCGGGGTTGTGATGGAAATGCGTCCCTTTTCAATGTCCGCGTCGCCCGGATAGACGAGCGTGACTGTCTTCTCGGGACCTTCGTCTGCCGTGTAGACAACGGTCGAGCCCATGCGCACGATGGTTGTGGCAAGCGAACCGTCGCGCACCACGCGTGCCCGGTCGAGTTCGGCCATCATGGTTTCCGAGGCTTCGGGATTGCGGTCTTCCAGCGCCTCGGCCAGGCCGGTCAGGCGTTCATAATCGGTTTCGGAAATCGTGATGCTCGGCTTGCGCCCTGTCTTCTGCTGCATTGGCTTGTCCATGCGTGTCATGCGGGCATGCGTTCGGTTCATGCCGCGAGGCTTCGATTGTCGTAGAAAGTCTTGGTGATGCGCCCTGGAACCGTTTCCGCCGCTCGATTTAATCGTCTCGATCAACCGGCGGAAGAGCGCCCCTCGGTTCGGAGGCGCACAGCACCGAACCGGGGGTCAATATCCCGCAATGGGACATACCCGGAAGAGAACGGAAATGTGTTTTCGGTTCGTGCTCATTTCATAAACGTGGTGCGCGGATGCGGCGATGTCAAGGCGGTAGCCGTAAATGGGGGCCATAGAGAGGTGAGCTGTGATCCGGTGAATTGCGCGCCTTCGTTGTGCACGCGAAAGCCCTGGGACTTTCGTGACTGCATCTTATTTAAGCGGCAATCATGGTGTTCGCATCCCTCGTGCTGCAGAATCAATCGGTCAGGAGGGGGAATTCGAGAATGTGGGCTCAGGAAAACGGTTTCGTTCGGCAGATAGCGCGGCACCGCAGGGCGCTGGCGCCCGTGCTTCTCCTTCTGGTTCTGACGCTTGGTTCGTTCGTATTCCTGGCGATAGCCGATGAAGTCGCGGAGGGAGAGATCAAGGCGCTGGACGAACAGGTGCTTCTCGCCCTGCGCAATCCTCTGGACGCTTCGGATCCACTCGGGCCGCCATGGCTGGAGGAAGCCGCGCTGGAGATAACCGCCATTGGCGGTTATCCGGTCATTGTTCTGTCTCTTCTGATGGTGACCGGCCTGCTCGTCGTGACACGGCGTTATGGCGCGGCCTTTTATGCGGTTCTGTCCGTCGGTTCCGGTGCGCTCGTCTCCTACATTCTGAAAAACCACTATGAGCGTCCGCGACCCGACATCGTCGAGCATCTGGACGTGATCCATACGGCGAGTTTTCCAAGTGGTCACGCCACCGTCACCACAGTCGCCTATCTGACGCTGGCGGCTCTTGTCGTGCGTTTCTTTCCGGACTGGCGCATCAGGCTCTATGTGCTCGCCGTGGCGGTTTTCATATCGTTCACCGTGGGTGTCAGCCGCATCTATCTGGGTGTTCACTGGCCGAGCGATGTTGCCGCCGGTTGGGCGCTGGGCGCGGCGTGGGCAAGCTTCACATGGCTGTGCCTCAGCTCCATGCGCTCTATCGCGGCAGACGGCTGGCCGATGGTGCTGGAAAGCGGTTGCGTGAAAGCTCCGTCGAGGCTATGGAGAAACCATGACGACGATTTCTTGCGCAAAACTCTGGTGGTGGGTCCGTTAACAGCGGCCAACCGTGCAGTGTGCGCGCAGAAAAGACCATGGCCGCAGGTGAAAACCGGGCGGCCATTTTTGTCTGCGCTTCCCGGCGATGCCTGAAAAAGGGAGCATGAAATGAGCCTGGAAGTTCTGGATAACGGCGCCGAGCGATTTAAAACGGCAGGCGGCGTGACCATCACGCGGACCCGTGTGGAAACCGCCTATGAAGGTGCCATCGACACCTATATCGATGCGCTGGACGAGCGCCGCGGCGCGGTCTTTTCTTCCAATTACGAATATCCCGGTCGTTACACCCGCTGGGACACGGCGATCATCGATCCGCCGCTGGTGATCTCGGCGCGCGGCCGTGACATGAAGATCGAGGCGTTGAATGATCGGGGCAGGGCGCTTCTGCGCATCCTTGCCGACCGGGTTGCCGGGCTCGAGGCTGTCACAGTGACGGAGCGAGACGACGCACTGCTCGCGCTGGTCGTCGCAGAGCCCGAACGGGTTTTCTCCGAGGAAGAGCGTTCCCGCGTGCCGACGGTCTTCACCGTGCTGCGTGCCATAACCGACCTCTTTCATACCGATCACGATGCCAATCTGGGGCTCTATGGTGCGTTCGGTTACGATCTTGCTTTCCAGTTCGATCCGATCAGACAAAGTCTCAAGCGCCCTGAAAGCCAGCGCGACCTCGTGCTTTATCTGCCGGACGAGATCCTCGTGGTCGACCATCACGCTGCAAAGGCCTGGCACGACCGCTACGATTATGCGGCGGAGGACGCTTCGACGACAGGCCTTCCACGCGATGGCGCAACGGCGCCTTTCAAGACGGCCGATCATGTGCCGCCGCGCGGCGATCACGAGCCGGCGAGTATGCGCGCCTTGTCGAAAAGGCCAAGGAGAGCTTCCATCGTGGGGACCTGTTCGAAGTGGTGCCCGGGCAGATGTTCATGGAGCGGGCCGAGCGGCGTCCGTCGCAGATTTCGCGGCGCCTGAAAGAGATTAACCCGTCGCCCTATTCCTTCTTCATCAATCTGGGTGAACAGGAATATCTTGTCGGTGCATCGCCGGAGATGTTCGTGCGGGTCAATGGCCGGCGCGTCGAGACCTGTCCGATCTCCGGTACCATCAAGCGGGGCGACGACGCCATTGCCGATGCCGAGCAGATCATCAAGCTCCTGAACTCCAAGAAAGACGAGTCCGAACTGACCATGTGTTCGGATGTCGACCGCAACGACAAGAGCCGTGTGTGCGAGCCGGGTTCCGTGCGGGTGATCGGGCGCCGCCAGATCGAGATGTATTCGCGTCTCATCCACACCGTCGATCACATCGAGGGACGGCTGCGCGAGGGCATGGATGCGTTCGATGCGTTTCTGAGCCACGCCTGGGCCGTCACCGTGACCGGCGCGCCGAAACTCTGGGCCATGCGTTTCATCGAGGAAAACGAGAAGAGCCCGCGCGCCTGGTATGGCGGCGCCATCGGCATGGTGCATTTCAATGGCGACATGAACACCGGCCTGACGCTGCGCACCATCCGCATCAAGGATGGTGTGGCGGAGGTGCGGGCAGGGGCGACGCTCCTGTTCGATTCCGATCCGCAGGAGGAAGAGGCCGAAACGGAGCTGAAGGCGTCGGCCATGCTGTCGGCGATCCGCGATGCCGGGAAAACGAACATGGAAAATGAAACGCGCGCCGGCGCCCGTGTCGGCGAGGGGGTGAAGATCCTGCTCGTGGATCACGAGGATTCCTTCGTACACACGCTCGCCAACTATTTCCGCCAGACGGGCGCGGAGGTGGTGACGGTTCGTGCGCCGGTCGCAGACGAGGTGTTCGAGCGTGTGGCGCCGGACCTGGTTGTTCTGTCACCGGGACCGGGGCGGCCGGAAGATTTCGACTGCAAGACCACCATCGCCAAAAGCCGCCAGCGCAAACTGCCGATCTTCGGCGTGTGTCTTGGCCTGCAGGCGCTTGTCGAGGCTTATGGCGGTGAGTTGCGTCAGCTTGCCGAGCCCATGCATGGAAAGCCCTCGCGCATCCGTGCCAGCGGCAACAGCCTTGTGTTTTCAGGTCTCCCCTCCGAGGTGACCGTGGGGCGCTACCATTCCATCTTTGCCGATCCGGTGCGCATGCCGTTCGCCTTCATGGTGACGGCGGAGACCGAGGATGGTGTGGTCATGGGCATAGAACATGAGGATGAGCCGGTTGCGGCCGTGCAATTCCATCCCGAATCGATCATGACACTCGGACAGAATGCCGGCATGCGCATGATCGAGAATGTGGTGGCGCATCTGCCACGAAAGGCGCGTGTGAAAGCGGCCTGACACATTGGCCATTTGGGTTCCCGCCGGGGTTGGGCGGGAGCGATGGAAAGGAACCGCCATGCCATCCAATGGCAAGCTTCAGCGCATAGCGATGTGGTCCATCGTTGTTGCGCTGGGCATTTTCGCGCTCAAGCTTGCCGCGTGGTGGCTCACCGATTCCGTGGCGCTCTTTTCAGATGCGATGGAATCGGTGGTCAATGTCGTCGCCTCATGTGTGGCGTGGTATGCGCTGCGCATCGCCCACACGCCGGCCGACGACAATCACCCGTTCGGCCATCACAAGGCGGAATATTTTTCCGCCGTTCTGGAAGGCGTCCTCATCGTCGTCGCCGCGCTGCTGATCATCCATGAGTCATGGATGGTTCTTTTCGAGCCGCGCCCGCTCGACGCTCCGGTTGTCGGCCTCGTGATCAACGGGCTGGCCGCGGTCGGCAACGGCCTGTGGGCCTGGCTTCTCATTTCCACAGGGAGAAAGGCCCGCTCACCTGCCATGGTCGCCGACGGGAAGCACTTATGGACAGATGTCGTCACCTCTGCCGGTGTCATTTCCGGTCTCGTGCTTGCCGTGGCCACGGGCTGGTACTGGCTCGATCCGGTGATGGCGCTTGTGGTTGCGCTGAATATCCTGTGGCACGGGTGGCATCTGGTGGGCGAGTCCGTACAGGGTCTCATGGATGTTTCGGTTGAACCCGAGGAGCTGGCCCGGATCGAGCGCGTGATCACCGACAATGATGACGGAGCCCTCGAATTCCACGATCTCAAGACGCGTGAAGCGGGCAGGGCCCGCTTCATCGAGTTTCATCTCGTGGTCCCGTCCGACATGACGGTCGAGGCCGCACACCGCATCTGCGACCGCATCGAAGGGGCGCTCGAAAAGGCCCAGCCCGGTGCGGAAGTCACCATTCACGTGGAACCGGAGCACAAGGCGAAATTCTGCTGATCAGGAGCGGTTGATGCCCTTTTCCAGCACGTCGGGATAAGTCTTCACGATCTCCTGCACCTCATCGCTATAGTCTTCCATCTGCTGGATTTTGCGGATCTCGATGGTCTCATTGGGCGAACCGGGGCAGCGCTTTGCCCATTCGATGGCATCGTCGAGTGTCGGAACGTTGATGATCCAGAAGCCGCCGAGCACTTCCTTGGCCTCAATAAACGGTCCATCGATCACCACTGGCTCGCCGCTGGCGAACGAAACCCGCGCGCCTGCAGACGGCGGATGCAGACCCTCCAGCGCTTCCAGTACACCGGCGGCACGCAATTCTTCATTGTAGGCCATCATCTTGGCCACCGCATCGGCCGGAAGGTCGAGCTCGGGACCGGCCGTCTCATATCCCTTGGGGATCATCAGCATCATGTAGCGCATTGCAGGTTCCTTCTCCTCTTGTCCCGCCCAGGACGAATAAGGAAGTGACAATCCGACAGGCTCATTGATTTTGTTTCGTGAACCCGGACCCCTGCGACGCTACCGCGAGCCTGATTTCCGCGCCAGATAAAGCTTTCCGCTGATCCAGGCGCAGGGCAGGCTGATGAGGATCAGCGCAATCGGATACCAGTGCATGCCCATCTGCCACATGGCGACTGCACCAAGTGTGGAAAGAACCACGCCGATGCCACCGAGCGCCAGCGCGTGAGCCATCGCGCGCGCGGCGCGAAGCGCGCTGCGAGATAACAGCCGAAAATGGCGATGGGAGTGCGATAGCCGAGCGCAAGCAACCCATCTTCCACATCCACCATGGGCTGATCCCAAGGCGGGTAGATTTCGAGGCTGTGCATGAGCTGATCCATCCCCAGAGACAGGATAAAGATCACCGCCAGACCCAGAAACACTGCGCCGATGCTGCGAAGCACACCATGATGGCGGTGTGCAGCCCTGGAAGCGTTGTGCGCCATGGCGCATTCCCTCACTATTAGATATCCAACAGGTCCTGAACCCTAAGCGGCCCTGCGTTCGGCAAGCTGGCGATCGAGACGGGCGTAGCCCTGCTCCATGCCATCGGACATGGGCGACTTCAGGATGTTGTCGCGCGCTTCCTTCGACTTACAGCGGATCACCATTTCCATACGCGTGGTCTCGCCATCGTCTTCGAACGTGGTGATGATCTCCGTGCCCCCGCCGGTCCAGTCCTCATCGAACATCTCTTCATGGACAATACGGTGGGGTGCATCGATTTCCCGATAGGTCGCCGTCATGCCCATATCGGCGCCATTTTCGGTGTTGTGCCACACATAGCGGCCCTTGCCACCCGCCCGAAGGTCGATCTCGCACACGGGCAGCGTCCAGTTTTCCGGGCCGGTCATCCAGCGCTTGATCAACTCGGGTCGCGTGTGAGCGTCGAACACCATCTGCCGCGGAGCATTGAAGCGGCGGGTGATCACGAGCTCCCTGTCACCACGTGCGGTGACGGTGATGGTCCTGGAGTGTGACATGCGGGGTTCCTTTCGGTGTCTGATCAGGAAAGGCGCGGGGCCCGGGTCAACCAGTGCCTGCGGTTGGATCGTTCACGGTCTTCAGGGTCTCAAGAAGGGCGTCGAGCTTTGCGTAGCGCACCTCCAGAAACCGACGATACTGTTCCAGAAAGTCGATGGCCTCGCCCAGTGGGCGGGCTTCCAGCTTGCAAGGACGCCTCTGCGCATCGCGGCTGCGTGAGACGAGCCCGGCCTTTTCCAGCACCTTGATGTGCTTGGAAATGGCCGGCTGACTCAGGTCGAAAGGTTCCGTCAGCTCCATCACGGTGGCCTCTCCTTCGGCAAGGCGTGCGAGAATCGCCCGTCGCGTCGGATCTGCCAGAGCCGCGAATGTCGCATCAAGTTGATCGGTTTGCATGGTGCTCACTTAAATATCTTATCGGTTATATAGCATATTGGGAATGTAAAATCAATCGACAGCACCAGCGGCCATGGGACGTGGACATTCCCATATGCGGCCCGATCCTGTATGCCGTCATGGCAGACAGTCGGGACGCTTGTTAATGGACACCACGCCGCAGACTTCCTTCAAGGGCCCTCTCACGCGTCTTGATCCTGTTTTCCAGTGGCTGTTTCTCATCGCTCTCACCATGGCTTTTGCCGGAGTGATGCTTTTTGGCGCGCTGCCGGCAGCACTTCTCATCGGCCCCATGCTCGCTGCCGTTGCCACCGGGGCACTGGGTGCGGGCATCCGCGTTCCGGGTCTTGGATTTGCCTTGGCGCAGGCACTGGTGGGGCTTCTGATCGGCGGTTCACTCGAGCCCGCGATCATTGCCTCCTTTGCCGATATCTGGCCCATCCTCCTGCTTTCGGTGCTGGTGACGGTCGCGGCCAGCAGCTTTCTGGGTTTTCTCGTCAGCCGCTGGAGGATACTGCCCGGCACAACAGCCGTCTGGGGCTCTGCGCCGGGGGCGGCCACGGCCATGGTTCTCATGGCGGGTGCTTTCGGTGCCGATGCACGGCTCGTGGCTTTCATGCAGTATCTGCGGGTGATCTTCGTCACCGTTGCCGCTGCGCTCATTGCAAGGCTGTGGGTCGACACGTCCGGTGTCGATGCGCCTGAAACGGTCTGGTTTCCCCCGATCGATCTTGCAGCCTTTGCAATTACGCTGGTCACGGCGCTGGCGGGCGGCTGTTCGGCAGGCTGGTGCGGCTGCCGGCGCCATTCTTTCTTGGAGGCATGCTTGCAGGAGCGCTGGTGCATCTGGGCGGCGGTGTTGCGCTGGAGCTCCCGCCCTGGCTCATGGGCGCGGCCTATATGGTGGTGGGCTGGACCATCGGCCTGAAATTCGACCGCGCGCTCTTACGCACCGCTTTCAGGGCATTGCCGCAGGTGGTGATTTCGATTCTCGCCCTAATGGCATTCTGCGGTGTGCTCGCCTGGTTCCTGCACGTGGAGTGGGGCATCGATCCGCTCACCGCCTACTTGGCGACGAGCCCGGGCGGCATGGATTCCGTCGCCATCATCGCCGCCGCGGCCTCGCAGGACGTGAACCTCTCTTTCATCATGGCTGTGCAGATGGCGCGCTTTCTCTTCGTGCTTCTGGCCGGCCCGCCCATCAGTCGCATGGTGGCGCGCTGGGCGGGCGGCTAGGGTCCTGACCCCAGGATCAGCCAATGGCCGCACGCGCGCCTTTCCAGAAGTCCAGATAGGTTCTTGGCGCGTCGGGGGATGTCATCATCTGCTGGCTGAGAAATATCCCGACAAGACCATTCTTCGGGTCGGTGTAGGCCGTGGTGCCATAGCCACCGTTCCAGCCAAAGCTGCCCTGCGCCAGCCATGGCCGAGTGCTCTTGAGCCCCACTGACATGCCGAGCCCCCAGCCGGCGCCGCCATCGTCCATGAACATGGATGCATGGGGCGTCTGCTTCTGCTCCTGTGTGAGTTGATCCCGCGTCATTTCTGTCACGGTTTCGGTTTTCAGGTAGCGTCTGCCATCGAGCGCGCCGCCATTGAGCATCATGCGGCAGAAGACAGCGTAATCGTCCACAGTGGTTACCAGCCCGCCGGCGCCTGAATCCATCTGCGGAGTTCTTGAAAAGTCGATGCCCTGTTCCGGGCCAAACGGGATCACCCGTGCACCGCCACTGGCAAAGTCCGGCCCATACTGGACGGGCAGGCGGTGCTGCTTGTCGTCCGGCACGAAGAAATCCGTGTCCTTCATGCCGAGCGGCTCCAGGAGGCGGGCCTTCATCACTGCACCGAGCCGCTCGCCCGTCGCCCGCTCAATCAGGATGCCGGCAACGTCGAGACCGTTGTTGTAGAAAAAGCTTTCGCCCGGATGCGCTGCGAGCGGCAGTTCGCCGAGCTTCTTCATATAGGCATCGGACGGCATTTGCGGCAGGACCCAGCTCGGCGCGACGCCGGCCTCGCGCATTGCCGCCTGGATCGGATAGCTTCCGGAAACACCATGATGGCGCCGAGGCCGAAGGTCATCGTCAAGAGATGGCGCAGGGTCACGGGTCCATTGGCCGGAACGGTTTCGTCAAGCGGCCCGTCGATCCGTTTCAGGACCTGGCGGTTTGCAAGTTCCGGCAAAAGATCGTCGATGGGGCCATCCAGCGTCAGCACGCCATCCTCCACAAGCATCATCGCCAGCGCCGCCGTCACCGGCTTGGTGATGGATGCCACGCGATAGATCGTATCGCGCTCCATCGGCGAACCCGCACCGTTCATCCCGAAAGTGCCGGTACTGCCCACATGTGTCTCTTCGGCATGGTGGATGAGCCATGTCGCCCCGGCGATCTCACCCGCATCCACATGGGCGCTGATGGAGCGGTGCAGTGCGTCAAGTGCCGCTTGGTTGAATGATGCAGTCTGCATGGCGCTGGACCCTCTGGTGAAAGCGGAACAGGCAAAAATTGCCGCGGTACCGGTGACGAGCGCGCGGCGGGTGCGATCAGGTGCTGTCGTTTTGTTGTGTTGCATTGTTCGGAGCCCCGGTGGTTCCTGCGCTGTTGGCTGGTTCAATGGTTTGAGTGTTCTGCGATTGCCGCGATGATTTCCGGCCAGTCGCCGGGGTGGAGTTCATGGCCGCCGCCCTCGATCTTCAGAAGGTGCGCGCCGGCAACGGTGTCAGCCAGCAAGGTGCCGTGGTCCACGGGGAAGATCGGATCCGCTGTGCCGTGGATTACAAGAAGGGGAGCTTCCAGCACGGGGAGGCGGCCATCAAGCCCCTCGCCACCCTTCAGCATGAAATGATTGGTCACGCTGACGAAATTTCTCGCGCGTTTTACGTCGTTCTCCACCAGGTTGCGGGCGCGCGCTTCATCATAGGG
This sequence comes from Nitratireductor aquibiodomus NL21 = JCM 21793, assembly GCF_000615975.1. Classification (GTDB taxonomy): domain Bacteria; phylum Pseudomonadota; class Alphaproteobacteria; order Rhizobiales; family Rhizobiaceae; genus Nitratireductor; species Nitratireductor aquibiodomus. The sequence goes on from NZ_BAMP01000029.1 coordinate 39,613, forward strand.
GTGTGCGGTGCCGGCAATCATCTTGGTGTCCCTGACGATGAAGTCGATCACCTGTTGGTCGTCGGTCCAGTCTACGTTTTCGCCTGTGGAAGCATGTTCCATATAGGCGGCGCTGGTCTGCGGCAGCCCGGATGTGTCGATCCCGACGGGCGTTGTGGAGATCAGGGTCAAAGCCCGTACGCGCTGCGGGTGTATGAGCGCTGCGATCTGGGCGATCATCCCGCCAAGCGACATGCCCGCCAGATGAGCCTTTTCGATGCCGTAGCCGTCGAGGATACGGATCGCGTCCTCGGCCATATCGTCCATGGTATAGGGCGGGCTTCCGGGCTGGTAGCTGGTGGAAAGCCCGGTGTCGCGATTGTCGTAGCGGATCACATAATGGCCGCGCGCCGCAAGATCCTGGCAAAACTCCTCCGGCCACCAAAGCATGGATGCCATCGCTCCCATGATAAGCAGAATGGCCGGATCCGCCGGATCGCCAAAGCTCTGGGTGGCGAGTTCCACGCCGGTGTCGGTCTTGATCATGCGCATTCTTTCGTCTCCGTCTCTTGCCGTGAGTTCGGCGGCTTGAAGGGGCACTGCGATGTTGCAGATCGTCAGCGCGGCTGCCGACTGTAGAATGATGCGGCGGGTCGGTCGGAAGGTGGTCATGAGTGTGCGTTTATTTGCTCTGGCGTATCCGCGAGATTTTGGTCGGGCGCATAACGCAGGATCAGCGTGCCATTGCTTAGCGGCCTGCTCTCGATGAGGGTGAACTTGCGCCGCCCGTTGCCCGGCTTGAAGAATGGCGTGCCCTTTTCAAGCTGCACCGGCACCACACCCAGCATGAGCTCGTCGATCAGCCCCTCTTTCAGCAGGGAGGCGCTGAGGTCGCGCTGCCGAATATGTAGATGTTCTTGCCGGGCTCGGCATTCGCCTTCAGTTCCCGTATCGCGTCGGCGATGTTGGCGGTCACAGTGGTGTTGTTCCAGTCCGAACTGGTGAGGGTTCGTGAGGCGACCAGTTTGGGGAGAGCGTTCATGAAGGCCGTCACTTCGGGTTCGTCGGCGGCATCGGCGCTGGTCCAGTGCGCTTCATGCCCTCATAGGTTACGCGGCCGAAGACGAGGGCGGCAGCGCTCTGGCCAAAACTCATGCTTAGCGCGTGCAATTCCTCGCCCCAGGCCTCGCCGTGATGATCGAGGTCCCATTTCTTCTCCCCCTCGAAATACCCGTCCAGCGTTACGAGTACCCAGACAATGACCCTGCTCATTCCGTCCTCCTCAGCAGTGTGGTTGTGCTTCACTTTTAAAACTGGTTTCATTTTTAAACTGGTTGCACCCTATGCTAACTGGTGGCAATGTGCAATCAGAATTTTCTGGAGGCTATATTGCAGGACCAGCACCGCTCGGGATGTCCCATCAATCTCACCGTCGAGGTGGTCGGCGACAAATGGAGCCTCGTCGTCGTGCGCGACATGATGTTCGGCAACAGGCGCCATTTCCGCGAACTGCTGAACGGTTCCATGGAGGGCATTGCCTCCAACATTCTCGCCGATCGCCTGCGGCGCCTGACGGCAGAAGGGGTGATCTCGAAGGCGGACGACCCCAGCCACAAGCAGAAGGCGATTTACAGTCTGACGGAAAAGGGCATTGAGCTGGTGCCTGTCTTCGCCATGATCGGTGCCTGGGGCAGCAAATGGCTTCCGGTCACCGAGGAGCTTTCGATTCGGGCAAAGCTTCTTGCAGAGGGCGGGCCGCCGCTCTGGGAAGAGTTCATGGACGATCTGCGGATAACGCATCTCGGGGCGCCGCCGGACCCGAACAGGAGCGGGCCCGATGTGCGCGAGCGGCTTCAGGCGGCCTATGAGGCGGTGGTGGCCCGCCAGGCGGGAGGCGGTCGAAACTGACCGCCTCAGGCGTATTCGTCATGGAGCCGCCACCAGCGATAGGGCGCGCTCTGCGGTGTGCCTTCGGGCGACGCTTCCCATGTCTCCTGCCGTCCATAGGGCGTCAGGTCGAGCAGGGTCCAGCTCGTGCCGAGTGTCTCCACCCCGCGGCCGCTGGTGTGGTAGGTGTGGTAGATCGACCCGCCCTCGCGCAGGAAGACGTTCAGGCCGAAGCCGCCTTCCACACCGTGATCCGCATTGAAGGTGGAACTCATCACGGAGTACCAGGGCAGGGTCCAGCCCATCCGCTTTCTGAACGCTTCGATTTCCTCCACCGGTGCGCGTGAAACGAGTGCCAGGCTGGTGTCTCGGGCGTTGAGATGCGCGGGATCGCCCAGATTGTCGACGAACATTGAGCAGCCGGAGCAGGGGGCGGGGTCGGCCGATTTCAGCATGTGGTGATAGACGATCAGTTGCCTGCGGCCTTCGAAAAGCGCCTCAAGCCTGTGACTGCCTTCGCCATCCACGAAACGATAGTCCTTTTCGACCCTGACACGGGGCAGCCGCCGCCGCTCGGCGCCAGTGCATCGCCTGCACGTGTGTGAGCCTTCTCCTTTGCCAGCAGCGCCTCGCGCGCCTTGAGCCATTCCTCGCGTGAAACGGTTTGCGGTTCCATTGCTGCACTCCTCCGTCGTGTTTCGATGCTACGCCGCCTGCGCCAGCAGTGCGTCCAGCCGCCTGAAGCAGGAGGTCCACCCCTCCGCATGGCCGTCGCGCGAGGCATCCGAGGCAAAGAATGCCTGGTGGAAGTGCATGCGGGTTTTTCCATCTGCGGTTTCGCTGAAGGAAATGGTCACGACGGTTTCGTGGCCGCGATCCCCCTTTTCGTCATCCCAGGCGTGGGTGAAGACGATGCGTTCGGGCGGCGAGACTTCACGATAGGCTCCACTCACCCAGTGTTCCGCGCCGTCACTGCCGCGCATGCAGGTGCGAAACCATCCGCCGGTGCGGATATCGCCTTCGGAGACCGGTATGGTCATGCCTTCCGGGCAGCCCCAGCGATCCAGATGCTCCTTGCGGGTCCACATCTCGAAGACGAGGTCGCGTGGGGCATCGAACACACGCTGGATGGTGAGTTCGGCATCGGCTTTCTGCGTTGTTTCCACACTCATCGCGGTTGCTCCTTCTGTAATTCTTCCAGGTAGCTGTCGAGACGGTCAAAGCTCTCGTCCCAGTAGCGGCGGTAAGTCTCCACCCAGCCGGCAATGTCCTTCAGCGGGCCTGCCTCGAGCCGGCATGGGCGAAACTGTGCGTTTTTTCCGCGCGACACGAGGCCAGCCTTCTCCAGAACCTTCAGGTGCTTTGAGATGGCCGGCAGCGTCATCTCGAAGGGTTCCGCCAGTTCGTTGACGGTCGCTTCGCCTTCCGCCAGCCGGGCGAGCATCGCCCTACGGGTCGGGTCGGCGAGGGCGGAGAATGTGGCGCTCAGCGCGTCGCTCTGCATTTATTTCACCAATTAGTTAATTATCTTTTTGGTAAAATACAGATCGCGAACCCGGTGTCAAGCACAGGGCCTGCTGGCCGCGTGACGATCCACTTGCCAGCCGCGCCGGCGTCGTTTAAGGAAGCTTCCATGATGACGCGCCAGACAGTTTCTTTCTCCACTCGTGCCGCCTTTGCCGGCGCGACCGTGCGCGCGCTTGCTTCCAGCCTTCTTCTTCTCGGCCTTATCGGCGATCGCCGGGTCCGTTGAAGGAGCGCCCGGCGATCGATGTCGCCGCACGGCAGAAGCTCTTTCTCCAAAACCGCACTTTACTGTTGACAGGCCCGCCGTGCGAAGCGCACGCAACCGGTGCCGGGAGAAAATGGAATGGACGCGCAGAATACGATGACTGATATGGCACAAAACCAGGCAAAAGACGGCGCAGCTTCACCGAAGCGCAAGGGAATGTCGGACGCTTCGATCAAGTATCAGCCCTATCCGCAGATCGATATTGCAGATCGCACATGGCCCTCGAAACGTATTGAGAAGGCGCCGATCTGGTGTTCGGTCGACCTGCGTGACGGCAATCAGGCGCTCATCGATCCAATGGGGCATGAGCGCAAGGCGCGCATGTTCAGGCTCCTGCTCGACATGGGCTTCAAGGAGATCGAGATTGGCTTCCCCTCCGCTTCGCAGACGGATTTCGATTTCGCCCGCTGGTGCATCGAAGAAGGCGGCGTACCCGACGACGTGTCACTTCAGGTTCTGGTTCAGTGCCGGCCCGAACTGATCACCCGCACCTTCGAGGCGCTGGAGGGTGCCAACCGGCCGATCGTTCACTTCTACAATTCCACCAGCGAGCTGCAGCGTCGCGTCGTGTTCGGCAAGGATGTCGCCGGCATCAAGCAGATCGCCACCGATGCGGCCAAGATGGTCATGGACATGGCCGCGAAGGCCGGCGGCGGCTACCGTTTCCAGTATTCGCCCGAGAGCTTCACCGGCACCGAGCTCGATGTCGCTCTGGATATCTGCAATGAAGTGATCGCGATCATCAATCCGACACCGGACAACAAACTGATCATCAATCTGCCGTCCACCGTCGAGATGTCGACACCCAACATCTATGCCGACCAGATCGAATGGATGTGCCGCAATCTCGATCAGCGCGAAAACCTGATCATCTCGCTGCATCCCCACAATGACCGCGGCACAGGCATCGCCGCCACCGAGCTTGGCCTGATGGCGGGCGCCGACCGGGTCGAGGGCACGCTGTTCGGCAATGGCGAGCGCACCGGCAATGTCGATGTCGTGACCCTGGCGCTCAACATGTACACGCAAGGGCTCGATCCGGAGCTGGACTGCACGGACATCAACCGCATGAAGGATGTCTATGAGTACTGCAACCAGCTCGTCATCCCCGAGCGGCACCCTTATGTGGGTGAACTGGTCTACACCGCCTTCTCCGGCTCTCACCAGGACGCGATCAACAAGGGCATGAAGGCCATAAAGACGGCCAACAAGCCGCTCTGGGAAGTGCCCTATCTGCCCATCGATCCACAGGATGTGGGCCGCTCCTACGAGGCGATCATCCGCATCAATTCCCAGTCGGGCAAGGGCGGCATCGCCTATGTCATGCAGGCCGACTACGGCCTCAACCTGCCGCGAAACCTGCAGGTGGAGTTCCGCGGCGACATTCAGGACATCACCGACCGCGAGGGTAAGGAACTGCCCGCGAAGCAGATCTACGAGCGCTTCATGGAGCTCTATGTCGAGCAGCCTGGAGCGCGCATCAAGTTCGTCGATCACCAGACGTTTCCTGACACCAGCGTGAAGGGGCAGCGCATCGTCGAGGCGACGATCATGGACAGGGGTGAGGAAACCGTCATCAAGGGTGTGGGAACAGGTCCGGTCGACGGTTTCATCGACGCGCTCTCCAAGCATCTGGGCGTGGATATGTCGGTGGTCGATTATTCCGAGCATTCCATGCAGCAGGGCTCCAATGCGGCAGCCATCTGCTACATGGAAGTCCAGCATCCCGGCGGCAAGCTCTTCGGTGCGGGCGTCAACACCAACATCGTCACGGCTTCGCTCGAGGCAGTGGTGTCGGCGGCCAACCGGATCGTCGGTTGACGGGCGCACTTTATGCCGAAGACACGGGCGAGGGCGCACGCGCCCTCGTTCTGCTGCACGGCTTTGCCGGCAGCCACCGCGTCTGGGAGGGTGTGCGCCGGGCGCTTCCCTCGGGCTTGCGCATCATCGCCTACGATCTGCCGGGTCATGCCCGCTCGCTTGATGTTCCCGGCGGCGGCAAGGCCAAAGCCACCGCGCAGGCGGTCCTGGCCGATCTCGAAGAACGCGGCATCGGGCGCTGTCACATGGCCGGGCATTCCTTCGGCGGCGCGGTTGCCGTGCTTGCAGCTCATTTCGCGCCCCGGTCCGTTGCGTCTCTGGCGCTCATCGCGCCGGGCGGCTTTGGCCCGGAGATTGCCGGCGAGCT
>NZ_BAMP01000028.1 GCF_000615975.1 Nitratireductor aquibiodomus NL21 = JCM 21793
TCCGCTCGCTGAGGATGGTGCCAAGCGCCTTTGCCACGGCCAAGGGGCCGGGCAGGATCGCGGGCAGGCTTTCGCGCGCGGCAAAGGCCCAGAGCGCGACCAGCCCCGCAAGACCCGCCAGAAAGGCGAGGCGCCGCATCATCGTCCGTAGAAGTCCGGGCCGGGGAGTGCGCCGCCAATGGCGGCGGGCTCGATGCTCATTATCTCGGCAAAAAAGGCCGCCAGCACGTCCTGCCGTTCAGGCATGGGCAGGTCCAGCGCCTGATCCTCGAAAAGCCCGCCCTCGCGCGGTCCATATGCGGAAAATGCAGGGAAAGCAGGTCTGCGGCGTTGCCGGGGTTCGCTGCAAGGGCGTGGAAAGCGGCAAGATAGGCTCCCCGGATCTGCGGATTGTTCTTAAATGCGTCGTTCACGACGACCACGCCTGCGGGCGGGCAATCGGTCAACTCAGTCGCAGCGCGCCAGAGCGTGCAAAGGTCGGCCTTGCGGCCAAGGGCGGCATCCTGCGTCAGAGCAAGGGTCGCCATCGGCTCCGCGAGCAGCGCCGTATCGACACGCCCGGCGATGAGAAGCTGCATCCCGGCGACAGGGTTGCCGGTGTAATGCGGCTGCCAGCTCTCGGAGCCGGGTTGCGCGATGCGTCGCATCATCAAGTCGGGCAGATATCCCTTGAAGGGCAGGGCGAGGGAAGCGCCTTCCAGATCGCCGAGGCGGGCGACTGGCGCACCACGCCCGACGATGGAGATGCTGCCTTCGGTGACGGTGGCCGACATGACACGCAGTCCGATTCCGCTGGCGGCGAAGATCGCCGCCGTCGGCGATGGCGCAACCGCCATTGCCGGCTGGTCCGACATTATCGTCTTGCGCAGTTCCTCCGGGCTGCCCCATGGGCGGAAGGTGAAGGTAACGCCATCGACCGGCTGGCCTTCCGCAAGTGCGATCAGCGGCGCGCTTTCCCAGATGGGTGGGCCGGTGAGGACAATCTCCGCGGCCTGAACTTGCAGGGGCAAGAGCGCAACGATCAGGGCGAGAACGCGCATGTCAGGCCTCCTTGCGGGCAGCGTCGAGCCGGAAATGCCCGAATGGCGTGGAAAGGGTCTGCGATGTGGGCCTTGTCAGCCCGGCATCGGCCATGGCTCCGGCAATCTCGCCGTCGCAGAAAGACACATCGCCGTGGCGCAGCGCAGGCAGCAGGCGGCCGATCACATGCTCGGACGGACCGGTGCGGTTTCCAGTCAACGCTTCATGAAAACTGACCAGAACCCCGCCGGGAGCCAGACGCTCCACAAGGCGCGCGATCAGCGCGTTCAGGCCGCTATCGTGGAAATAGAGCGTCATCGAACACCAGATGATGTCGAAGCGGTTTTCCGGCAGGCTGTCATTGTAGTTGCCCGGCACGATGGAAATCGGCAGATCCGATGCTTCCTGCGCGATCCGTTCTGCAACCGGCGGCAGCTCAAAGAGCGTGACGGCAAGGTCCGGGCGCAGCGAGAGGAGCCGGCGCGCGAGAACGGCCGATCCCGGTCCGATCTCCAGGAAAGACCGGGCGTCGGGCCACTCCGGCAGAGCGGTGAGGGCAGGCTCCACCACATCGGCGGCAATCGCGCGATGAAAGGCTGCAAGCGACCGGTGGCTGGCATCCCAGTGCGCGTCGTCAAAGAGGCGCGGTCCAGCCGGTTGCGCCGTGCCGGCAATCAAGGCGTCGAGGTTTTCAAGACCCGCATGGCGCGTCTGCGCCATGCTGCGGAAAGTCTCGGTCATGGCATGCGGCCCCCCGGCTGTCACAAATGGCAGGATCGCAGGGGCCGTGCGATATTGCTTTTCTTCATGTTCCATCCACCCGGAAGCAACCAGCGCCCGCAGCGCCAGTGCGAGAGATTTCGGCGGAAGGTCCATCTTCTGAGCAAGGGTTTCCACCGTTATGGGGCTCTGGCAGAGATTGAAGACCTCGCTTTCAAGCGCCCATTTCAGAAGGGCAAAGCGGATCGGCCCTTCAAGCGTTTCCAGAAGCCGCCGCGCACCGGCCTGTTGTTCCGTCGTTACCATGTCGTCCGCCAGTTCACCCCGAACGTGCGGGGACTGCCATCTTCCACCACAACGCCGCGCATCGTGTTTGCCGCCGCGCTGTAGTATTCCTGATCGAGAAGGTTCTTCGCCCAGAGCGTCAGGTCTCCGCTGCCGAATTTCCGGGATATCTCGGCATCGACGGTGACGAAACCATCCTGCTTCACGCTGTTTGCCGGGTCGAACCAGTAGCTGCCGGAACCATGCAGGCTGACGCGGCCGCTCCAGACGTCGCCGCGATGCGCCAGCGCCAGCCCCCAGGTGATGTCGGGCGCCATCGGCAGGGCGTTGCCCGACCAGTCTACGGGCACCAGTGTTCCGGCCGAAGGGTTCATCGAGGTGGTGCGGAAGGCTGTCGCCCGCGCCCTCTGCCAGCCGGCATTCGCGGCGATTTCCCACCCATGTCCCAGAGGTGCGACCAACTCGGCTTCAATGCCGTAGCTTTTCGCTTCGCCGGCATTCGAGATGAACTGGGCTGCACCGGGAATGGTCTCGGTGATCTGCTTGTCCTTCACACTGGTGTGGAAGGCGGCGAGGTTCAGAACCGCACCATTGGCAAACTCATGCTTCAGTCCCAGCTCCGCGTTCCAGCTGTATTCGGCATCGTAGCTCAGGCTGGCCGCACTGTTTGCGAAACCGTAATTGTAGCCGGCGGGCATATAGCCGCGCGCATAGCTTGCGTGGATCGTCGTCGCGTCGGAAAGGTCATAGGCTGCGGTGAATTTCGGCAGAAGGGCGGTCGATGTGTCGCTGCCCGCATAATGCAGGTTTGCCATTGGCGAGGTGAAACGCTGCCACGCATCCGAGGCTATGTGATCCACCCTGAGGCCCGCGCCGACGCGGAAGCGCTCGTTGAGGGCGTATTCGGAAAAACCATAGAGTGCCGCGCCCTTCTGGTCGATTTCCGTGTGGCGGTCGGTCGACATGGCGCCGAGGTTGAAATCGGCCTTCGTGCTCTGGCTGAACACGTTGACGCCCAGTGTCCATTTCAGCGGGCCTTCACCGGTCGAGGTCAGACGGATTTCCTGCGAAACGGTTCGGTCGCGAACATCCATCTCCGTCACGCCGAGCGGCAGGGGGGAGGCGTCGAAGTCCAGCTCGAACTCCCGGTCGAACGTGGTGAAGCCGGTGATTGCCTTCAGGTCGAAACCATCGAAGCTGTGGCCGTATTCGAGCGCATTGATGCTGCTGCGCCGGGTTTCCCAGGATGGATCGGAATAAACGCTTTCATAGCGCCCTGTCGCAAACGGTCCGGAAACATAGCGGAACTGCTCCTTGTTGAGCTTCTGGTCCTCGCCCACGGTGGTCAGCTTGAGATAGCCGCTGTCGCCCACATCCCACTGGACACCGAGGAAGCCGGTGGCGCGCTGGTTTCTGCCACCATCGTCCGCGCCCGTCACCGGGTTCCGGATCACGCCGGGGTCGCGGGCGAACTCCAGACCGAGTGAAATTGCCGGGCCGCGTTCTGCCTGCCCCGACCAGATGACCGAGCCGTTGCCACCAAAAGGCGATGCTCCCGCATCCGAGCCGAACAGACCGAGATTGACTTCTCCACCTTCGCGGCTGCCGGGGGCGATTGTGTCGAATGTCAGCAGGCCGGCTTCCGAGTTGCGCCCGAATGTGGTGCCCTGCGGCCCTTTGAGAAGCGTCACGTTCCCGGCACCGAAAAAGTGCGGTAGCTGGATTGTGCCCATGGGCAGGGGAACGCCGTTCACCATATAGCCGACCGGGTCGGACAGCGCGTTGTCGAAGGCCGACATGCCGCGAACGACCAGTCGCTTCTGGGAGTTGGCGCGCTGGAAAACCGTGTTGGCGGAGCGGGCGGCCATCGCATCGAGGTCGGGAGACACCGGCGCTGCAAGCACATCTTCGGGCAGCACCGTTGCCGTTGCGGGCGCTTTGCGCGCAAGTTCTTCCCAGTGGTTCGCGAAAATGGTGATCTCGCCCAGATGGGTCGTGCCGTCCTCGGCTCCTGCATGAACCGGCAGCAGAATGCCAGTCAGAGCCGTTGACAGGCTGAAAAGCACGGCGCGTGAAATGTGAATGCGGGACATTGATGGCCTCCTTTGCCGGAAGCCGTGCCACGAACCGCTTGGGAAAACTTGTAACCGCCGAAAACACGCTTGCGTTTTGTGAAGGGTCAGCCGTTTTTGTTGCCTCGGCGACGCCATTCGCTCGCTGTCGCGCCGAAGCGTTTGCGAAACGCGTTGGAGAGATGGCTGGCATCGGCAAATCCGCATGTCGCTGCGATATCCGTGAAGCTGCGATCGGTGTAGCGTATCATCTGCTCGGCGGTTTCGATCCGCAGCATTCGCAAGCGCTCGAAAACCGTCATGCCGGTCTCCGCCCGGAAAACATGGTTCAGCGTTACGTGGCTCATGCCGGCGGCCCGCTCCAGCTCCGGCATCGTTATCGTGTCCGCCATCCGTTCGGACAGGAGCGCGGTGATCCGGCTGACCAGAAGGGTGCGATGATCGGCCACGACACTTGAGCCGGGACAGGCTGAAAGCTCTTCGAGCGCGTGGCCGACAAGAGCGAGGCACTGACCCTCCTTGCGCAAAAGCGCGGCCGGGCCGCAGCGCTCGTCCAGCAGCATGTCCAGTTCGGCCCGTCCCGGCACGGGAAGGCGCAGACGCCGCAGCGGGCGCGTGGCGGGCAGCGCCTTTTCAAACTGATCGGAAAGGGCGGGGTCGAGGCGGGACATTGCGAGGGCTATGACGATGTTCGAGCAGCCTTCGCCTTTCTCCACGATCCGTTGCAGAGGCTTTCCGCCGGTCCGGATGATCCAGGCCTGACCACCGCCGATCTCATGCGCCGTGCCGTTGTGGCCGACAAGCTGCATCCGGCCCGAGAGATTGAAGGTCAAAAGCAGGTCGCCCGCCGGGCGGCGGACAATGTCGTCCTGCCGCATGTCCTTTGAGAAGTGGCTGCACGCCAGCACGAGCCCGGCCGTGATCCGCCGTACATCGACATGGGTTTTGCGGGGCAGGCTCGGCAGAGTGACGGTCGCCGTCGTTCCCGCCTCGACGGGTGTAAAGCGATGCGGCTCAATCAGGTTCATGCAAACATCCAGCGCAATCATCGGAACAGTCCGCGGGAACGGAAAGGTCCGAAAGCGGCGGGCCGGTGCTCCAACTGTCAAGGTGCTCTAACTGTTACAGAGCGGGCTGGCAAATCAGGCTGGCTTGCCAAGTCTGAGCAATTTCTTCCTGAGTTGCAAGGCTGTTGACTGGCAGCGGCCTGTCTGGACCGCCCCTTGATGCAATGCGGCTTGGCGGGAGGGGAAACCATCGGAGGCGGATGGCAACGAGCCCCGTCTGTCTTTCGGGGTGGGGGAGAACCGTTTCCGGTTCTCCTGAAACTCCTTTAGAAACTCACCTTCATGCCAATTCCAATCTCCCGCGGCGCGATTATCGATGCCGAAGGCTTGTTTGCCATTCTGTCGAAAGATTTCTGGATCGGCGCGCGATTGTCGAAGATGTTGTTCGCGAAGGCGAATATCTCGTAGTTCTCGGTGGGCTTGTACGACATGCGGACATTCGCGATGTAGTAAGAGCCGACGCGATAATCGATCTCGTTGATGTCGTTCGAGAAATAATCGTCCGTGAATCGCAGGTCGCCGCTCACGCGGAACGTATCGGTCACGTCCCAGTCGGCGCCCACATTGAACATGTATCCCGGAGCTTGGCGAACTCCTTGCCCTCGAACGCATTGCCACGGTAGTCGGCAAACCGTGTGATGTCGGTGCGCAGAAGACCAAGACCGCCGCGCAGTCGCAGATTATCGAGCACCTGATAATCGGCGCTCAGTTCCAGTCCGTAGGCGTCGGCGCGGTCGGCATTGATGATGATCGAGCCAAAGGGGCGCCCGTCAGGAAGATAATCCGTGACCGAGCGCTGCGAGCCCTTGTAGCGGGTGTAGAACAGATTGCCCGTGATCGACAGGCGGTTGTCGAGAAGATTGGCGCGCGCGAAAAGCTCGTAGTTCCAGGCGGTTTCCTCATCGAACGTGTAATATTCTCCGCCATGGAAGTTCACGCCCGTACCGCCGGGAAGATAGCCACGGCTTATCAGACCGCCGACGGTGAAATCGTCGGTCACGTCATAAGCCAGGGAGATGCTGGGCAGGATGGCGTCAAACGTCTTTTCGTAGTCATGCCGCACGCCGGGGACATAACTCGAAACCCCGTCATGCCCGATACGGTCGTTCTGGTAGCGAAGACCGCCGGTCAGCGCCCAGCGTTCCGCAAGACGCCAGTTCACCTCCGAGAAGATGCCGACGCTCTGATGCGTCAGGTCGGCATCGGCTGAGCCGAGAACATTGTTGAATTTGTTGTGCGCCCTGTCATTGGAATAGTAGATGCCGGCAACGCCACTCCAGACGGAATCCTCATTGCCGAAATTGACGCGAAACTCGTTCGAGAGATTTTCGTAGTCGCGGCTTGCCAGACCGGAGAACGGTTCGGCAAAGGTGAAATCATAGGTTCCGTCCGAATATTGAAGCTGGTTCCTCAGGACCACATCGTTGCCGAAATCATATTTCAGATCGAAGATGCCTGTGTCGGTTCGGGTTCTGACGCTGTCGACATAGACGGTCTCGTTTTCGAGATTGTCGTAGGGATAGGTCGCGGCCTCGTCGGATGGGCGTTTGATCTGCGTGCGCGAATAGGTGAGCTTTGCCTGCAATCCGGGTATTTCGCCTGGCTCCCACAGAAGCTTCATGCGCGCATTGATGTCCCGAAAGTCCTGGTCCATGTCGCGTGCGGTGAAGGCCGGATTTGTGTAATCGATGAAGGTCTCGCGACCGCTGTAATCGAACGCGAAGCGCGCTGCGAGATCCTGCATGATCGGCCCGTTGGCCATGAAGGAAACACGCTTCTTCTCATAACTGCCATAGAGAACCTGGCCGGCCAGTTCCTGCGTGAAGGTCGGATCTTTCGTGTTGACGATGACCGCGCCCGCCATGCTGTGTGCGCCCTGCGTTGTGGTCTGCGGCCCGCGGAAAACCTCAATGGAATCGACGTCCCACATGGACGCCGCTCCGTAGTCCAGTTCGGACGGGTTGAGATAGCGGCCATCGACACTGATCGTCGCGCGCGGGATCGGCTTGGCGAGATAGGCATTCCCCTTCACGATAGGGCCTTTGGTGTCGATGCCACGAATGATCGGCGCATCGACATTGTTCGTGAACAACACGTTGGGAATGCCCTGAAGCATGTCCGCAACGGTTCCCGCGTCGGGCTTCTGCTCAATATCGTCTGCCGTTACCACGGAAACCGAAACGGCAGTGTCCTGCAGAGAACGATCCATTTTCTGCCCGGTCACGGTTATGGCTGGCAGGGTCGTTGTCTCGGCATAGCCGTTTTGCTCCTGCGCAACTGCCACTCCCTGCAGGGCGCCCGTCGAACATGCGGTGAGTGCGGTGGTTAGCAACAAGCGGCGGCAATCAGCAATTCTTCCGGCCCGAATGCGGTCCCCAAGGCTCATTTCTGAGTTCCTTTCCAGCGTTTTTGGATTTTCTTGATTTTCCGGAACTGGCTGGGGTGTTTCGCTTGAAAAAACCGTTGCTTGTTCGGGATTGAAGCTTAGTCCCGTATGTGTTTCGCCTCTCCTCGAAGCCGCATGCCGGACGCTTGAACCTGGACCCGCAAACGGCTGCTGCATGCGCGAACGGATGTCTTCACGTACAAACTCTGAGGATGAGGGAGCATTGCCCCCGTGCGTGGAATCGATATTAGTTTATATATACTAAACTAAAATGTGATACCGGTCAATGTGAAGGCTGGAGATCCCGCCAATCGGCATAGCGAAGCGCAGCATTGCTTGAGGCGCGGATTGTGTCGCCCTATGGTCCCGCATTGTCAGTGGTCCGGGTCAGCAGTCCGGGTCAGTAATCTGGCGCGTACGGCTTGCCACCGAAGAAAGAAGCGCATGAACAGTGAAGAAACACCGCCTGCGCGGGGGCGCCCGCGGACCATTACCCGCGAACGCCTTGCAGATGCGGGTATCGAAATGGGTCTGCCCGATCTCACCATCGTAGGCGTTGCCAAACGCCTCGGTGTGAGCCAGATGGCGCTCTACAAGCGGATCGAGAATCTTGCTGCACTCAAGTGCCTGGTCGCAGAGGAAATCTTCGAGCGATGGCCGCTTCCGGAGACGCATGGCAAAGGCTGTGAGAATCTGGAGGGCTACCTTGCCGCGTTCAGCGAATCCATGTGGCGGCTCATCGGCGCCCATCCCGGACTCGCGCCCTTTCTGCTCCGCCGCGACACGATAACACCGCCCATGATGGCAAAGATCGATGCCCATCAGGTGCATGTGGCGAACGCTTATGGAATCTCCAGATCGCGGTCGCACTGGCTGCTTTTCACCATAGCCTATCACTGCGTCGCATTGGCCGATACCGTGCGCGAGGATGCGCAGAGCATCACCGCTCTTTCAGGCGACAAGCTCGCCGGGACAAAGGGACTGGATGCGATAGACGCCGAACATGCGCTCGGCGTCCGTGCCTCATCACGGGGGCACTGAAGCTCCTCGAACAGGCCGACATACCATTGATTGACGATATGCGGTGACGCCGGGTCTGCTTCAGACATCATGACCGGTCATTCACCATAGCCCCTGATGACATCGTCGATCATCAGTTCCAGGGAAGTCACACTGGCGGCCGTCACATACCAGGCCTCCGCATCCACGAAGATCACGCGCCCGTTCTTCCAGGCTTCGGTCTGACGCAGCAGCGGGTTGCCCATGGTTTCGGCATTCAGGGTTGGGCGCTGTTCCATCACCGCCGTCCGGTCGATGATAAACAGAATGTCCGGGTTGGTTTCCTGAATGAACTCGCTGGAGATCGGCTGTCCGTGAAGACCGGTTTCAGCTTTCTCGCTCGCCGGTTTCACGCCGAACGCATCGAACACGAAGCCATAGCGCGATTGCACGCCAAACGAGCTGAAGGCACCATTGTTGTGCATCACGATCAATGCCTTTTCGGGGCGATCCTTCGTGACCTGTTTTACGTCTTCCAGCTTTTTGTCGAGGGAAGCCGCTTTCTCATCCGCGATCTTCTCTTTGCCGAACACCTGCCCCAAAGTCGCGAGATGCTCTTTCACCACCTCCACATGACCGTTGGCGCTGTTGCGGTAGTCCACATCGAAATGAATGGTCGGAGCAATGCTGCTCAGTTCCTCATAATGCTGCGCCTGTAGCGGCGAAATCAGAATGAGGTCGGGCTTCAGTGCATGAACGCTTTCCAGATTGGGTTTGACGATGAAGCCCAGATCGGCCACCGCCTCATCGTCCTTGTACTTCTTGAGAAAGTGCGGAACGAAATCCTTCACCGTTCCGGCAACCGGCACGCCGAGCTGGTCGAGGAAATCGACCTCGTTCATGTCCAGTGCGGCGACACGTTCGGGCCGCTGCCCGATCACCGTCTCGCCCAGCCCGTGCGTGACCGTGATCGGCGCGAATGCACTCGCGGCCTGCTCGTCTGCGGCAGGTTGCGCCGGGGCTTCGGCCGCCTTGTTGTCGCAACCCTGAAGGCCCAGAACCGCAGCAAGCAGAAGGGCGGAAGCCCAGCGCCCGCGTTTAATGTCCAACATCATCGTATGTCTCCTGTCGGGGTGGGGTGTTTTGTGGTCGTCATGCCGTGCCTCTCCTGCGCATCACCAGCGCGAGGAAATAGGCTCCGCAGACGAAATTGATGAGGATGCCGACCGTGGTCTTGTGATCGAAGACATGCTCCACCAGAAGCTGCGCGAGGATAAAAACGGCCATTGCCGTCGCACAGCCCAACGACAGCGTGATGCGGTGCTTCATGGTTCCGGCCAGCGCATAGGCGATGTTGGCCACGAAAATGCCCATGAAAGCGGTGGGGCCGAGAAGGCTGGTGGAGACGGCCACGAGAATGGCGATCAGGGCGAGCAGGAATGTCACCCGCCGCTGATAATCCACGCCCAGCGAGATGGCGTGATCCCTGCCGAGCGCGAGAACGTCGAGCGTCGGCAGCGTCCTGTAGACGAGGATGCACACGAGCCCCACAAGCGGCACGGCATAGACCAGTTGCGCGGCGCGCACCCGGTCGAAGGACGCCTGGCTGAAACCCTGAAAGATGGCGAACTCGCCGGGGCTGATCTTGAGTTGCACGAATTGTGTGAAGGTGCTGATGACCATGGTCAGCACCAGCCCTAGAAGAAGCAGGAAATAGACATTGTTCCTGCCATCCCTGAAAAGCCAGCGGTGGATACTCCAGGAATAGGCGAGCATGAGCAGGATCGAGATGGCGATGTTGCCGTGTTGGCCGAGAAGCGCCAGGCTCTGTGTGCCCAGAAGCAGGATCAGGAGGGCCTGAAGAAAAAGATAGACCGCCTCATAGCCCATCACGGCCGGCGTCAATATGCGATTGCCGGCAATGGTCTGGAACAGGATCGAAGAGACAGCCACGCAGATGCCGCCAAGGCCGATGGCCGCCAGCCGAACCAGCCGCCTCGGGATCACATAGTTGAAATCGTAGCCGGACCGCAGAAGAACCAGCGTCAGCGCCAGAACGATCACGGCGGACCAGAGGGCAAAGGGACGCGCCAGCCTCTTCATCGGTTTTTCCTGATGATGAGCGCGAGGAACACGATGCCGCCTACGCTGCCCGCCGTAAGGCCGATGGGCACCTCATAGGGGTAGATGAGCAGCCGCCCGAGAATGTCGCAGGCAAGCAGAAGCGATGCGCCGCCCAGCGCCACGAGCGGCAGGGTTCGGCCAAGATTGTCACCCCGGTAAAGCGCCACCAGATTGGGAACCACGAGGCCGACGAACGGGATCGTTCCGACCGTGATGACCGTTGCCGAAACGGTGATGGCGACCAGAAGCAGGCCGAGCGTCACCGTTGCCGAATAGCTGAGGCCAAGGCTTGTGGCCATGCCTTCGCCCATGCCCAAAATCGTGAAGCGATGGGCAAAGAGATAGGTAACGGCGACAATCGGCAGAACAAGATAGACGATCTCGTAATTGCCCTGAACGATCTTTGAAAAGTCGCCGAGGAGCCACCCCTGCATGCTCTGCAATATGTTGTTCCGGTATGCGTAGAACTCGGCAATGGCGCTCAATACGCTGCCATACATGAGACCGACGACGGGAACGAGCACCGTGTTGCGGAACTGGATCCGGCGGATGATCGCGACATAAATCAGGCTCGCGCCGAAACAGAAGACCAGCGCAAGCAGCATCCGTGTCGTGGCACCGGAAGCGGGAAAAGTGATCAGCGCCACCAGAATGCCAAGCTTGGCGGCATCAAGCCCGCCGGAGGTTGCCGGCTCGACAAATCTGTTGCGCACGATCTGCTGAAGGATGACGCCGCAGATCGAAAGCCCGACGCCGGTCAGGACCAGCGCCGCAAGGCGCGGGAAACGGCTTGCCGTCAGCGTAAGCCAGGCATCGTCGTCGAGTGCGAGAACGTCGCTCCACGCAACCTGCTTCACGCCGACCAGAAGGGAGGCAAGGCAAAGGCTGAGGAACAGGAGAGGGAAGGCCGCGCGTGTCATGGTCCGCCTGGGGTCATACGAATGGGGCCTGATCCTAAGGTGTGGCGGCGATATGCCAGCCCTTCGCCGCCTGCCGCTGTTTCAGAAAGCGGGCATAAAGCCCGTCCTGAGCGCGCAGTCCATCGTGCGACCCTTCTTCACGGATTTGTCCGGCATCGAGCACCACGATCCGGTCGGCCATGGCGACGGTTGAAAGCTGGTGCGCGATCACGATCAGGGTGCGCTTGCCGCGCAGGCGCGACAGCGTTTCGGCGATTGCCGCCTGATTTTCCGCATCGAGTGCAGCCGTGGCTTCGTCGATCAGAAGGATCGGCGCATCCTTGATGAGCGCACGGGCAATCGAAATGCGCTGGCGCTCGCCGCCGGAGAGACGCGCGCCGCCTTCGCCCACGACCGTCTCCAGCCCATCCGGCATGCGCGCGACAATTCTCTCCACGCCGGCCTGCCTGATCGCCTCCGCCAATTCGGCATCGCTTGCATCCGGCCTGCCGATGCGGATGTTCTCGGCAATCGTTCCCTGAAAAAGATAGGTGTCCTGGAAAATCTGGCTGATCTGGCCGGCAAGCCGCTCGCCTGTCATGTGGCGCACATCCACCCCGCCCACCAGAACACTGCCGCTCTCCACATCGAAGAAACGTGCAACCAGCCGCATGAGCGTTGTTTTGCCCGAACCGGACGCGCCCACCAGCGCGACCATGCTGCCCGGCTCAACCTTCAGATCGATGCCCTGCAACAGAGGAGGCTGATCGGCGGCATAGCGGAAGGTGACGTTGCGCAGCTCGACGGAGGCGTTTTTCGGCTCGCGGGGCGCTTCCGGCTCGGCGAGGGGGCTGATTGCCAGTATCTCGCGCACCGCCTCAAGCTGGTTGCGCGCGCCGCGCAGCGCCTCGCCATAGCCCGCCACGTCCAGAAGCGGTTCCACAAAACGATTGGACAGAAGCAGGGCCACCACCAGCCCGATCACCGGGCCGGCTTCCAGCCCTGCGCCCAGGCGCGCCTGAATGTCCACCACAGCAACCATGAGCAAAGCCGCCAACACGGCCTGCACCACCCATGAATTGAGCACGACGGAAGCGGTCGACAGCAGGATCAGCTCTCTGCCGGACCGGCGTTGCCGGTCGATGGCCTGTTCGAGGAAACGGGTGCCGCCGCCTTCACCGTTGAAGGCTCGCAACACCGATTGCGCCTGTGCGAACTCGATCATGCGCTGGCTCGTCCGGGCGGCATTGCGATGATAGGTCTCGTCTGCACGTCTTCCGAAACGCGCCGCGATCACGAACACGGCGGAAAACACGGGAAGCGCCAGAAGTGCGATCAGCCCCATCTGCCATTGCAGCGCAAACAGCACCACCACGATGACGACCGGCGTCACCGCGCCGCTGAAAACAGGCGTGAAGACATGGGCGGGCAGTTGCGCGATCTCCATCATGCCGTTGGAAACCGCATGATTGAGGCGGGCGGTGTTTTCCGGGGTAAACCAGCCGATCGGGAGGCGCGCGACGTGATCGCCGATGCGATGCCGCGCGCCCTGCAATACGACGATGCCCACTCCGATGCCGGCCTTCTCCACCTGCCGCCGCCATGCCCAGCAGGCAACGACGCCGACAAGGAGCACGCACAGCCAGAGCGCCGATCCATGCGCGTCACCGGCCAGAAGCCGCGTCAGAACCGGCACCAGAGCCGCAATGGTGAGGCCGCTCAGAAGCCCGTAGAGCACCGCCATCCATACATAGCGGCGGAAAATGGGCGCATCTTCTCCAAGAAGCTGGATAAAGGTTCTCATCATGGCGCCACCGCCTCTTGCACGGCATCGGCATAGCCGCCCGATTGCCAGAGCCGGGCATAGGCTCCGCCGGCGGATAGCAGTTGCGCGTGGGTGCCTTGTTCGCGGATCGCGCCGTCTTCCATCACGACAATCCGGTCCGCGTGCCTGATGGTGTCGAGCCGATGCGCGACGACAAGCAGCGTGCGCCCGCGCGCCATGCGGGAAAGGGCCTTTTGTATTGCCGCCTCGTTTTCGGCATCGGCGGCGGATGTCGCCTCGTCGAGCACCATAACGGGCGGATCCAGCAAAACGGCGCGGGCGATGCAGATGCGTTGCTCCTCGCCGCCGGAGAGTTTTGCGTCCTCGCCAATGACCGAGTCGTAGCCGCGCGGCAAAGCCAGAATGCGCTCGTGAATGCTGGCCGCTTGTGCCGCCGCCTCCACCTGCTGCCGGCTGGCGGAAGGCCGGCCGAGCGCAATGTTGTCGTAAACGCTCGCGTTAACAAGCCGCACGTCCTGCAGAACGAAACCGATGGACCGGTAGAGCTGCGAGGTTTCGATCAGACGCAGATCCGCACCGCCGAGCAGAATGCGCCCTTCCGTTGGATCGAAAAACCGCAGAAGCAGACGCGCGAGCGTCGATTTGCCCGCCCCCGATGCACCCACAACCGCAGTGACGGTGCCGGGCGCAAGTGTGAGATCGATGCTGGAAAGCACCGCATTCTGCCCGTCATAGGCATAGCCGACATTCTCGAAACGAACCTCCGTTCCGGCGGGAACCTGTAGCGTTCCCGGAGCGGGTTGTTCCAGACGTTCGGTTTCAAGCAGCGCCTGCACGCGCTGCGCGGCAGCCGTGCCATCGGCAACGCCATGCGAAATGAAACCGAGCAGCATCAACGGCCCGGAAATGCCGGGTGCGATCAGCGCGAAGGGCAGCACATCGACCGGCGCTATCCAGCCGAGGCTCACGAAAAGAGTGCCGAATGCCAGCACGACACCAAGGACCGTCACCGGCGCGATGATCGCATTGGCGTTGGCCAGTGGCGCGACAAGAGGCTGGGTGAAGCTCAGAAACGCTTTCGTAAAGGCGTCCACCGCCTCGCGATATGCGCCATGCGCCTTGCCGCTGACGCCGAAAGCCTTGACGACCGGAATGCCGTTTACGAACTCGATCACCGCATTGTTGATCCGCGCCTGGCCGGTGACGAATTGTGTCATGCGCTCTTCGCTGATCGCCTTCTTCGCCGCGCCGAAGATCAGATAGTAGAAAGGGAAGGGAAGCAGCGAGGCGATCGCCATGCGCCAGTCCACGACAAGCATGTAGACGACGGAGAACAGGATCGCGCCCCCGGCGCGCCCGAGCGTGGTGTAGTAATGCGCGGTCAGTTCGTGCAGCGTGCCGATGTCGTCCTGCATCGCCTGTTTGACTTCGCCCGACGCTCGGCTGCTGAACCAGCCGAGAGGCACACGGGAAAGCCGCTCCACCAGCGCACGCCGCAGACCGTGGGTCAGGCGGTTGTCAGCCAAATGCGCGGCCAGTTCGCCAGCGGCGATCAGCGCCAGTCCAAGGAAGAGGCAGGCGAAACTTGCCAGCGCGATGAGCCAGATACCGCCTTGCGCACCCTCGGCTCCGGCCCCGTTAATGGCGATCTTTGCGATTTGCGCCATTCCCGCCAACGGTGCCAGCGTGAGCATCGAGCCCAAGCCCGTCAACGCGACAGCAACAATCAAACGACCACGAACTGGGCGCAGCAATTCGCGGATGGGACTTGAGCCTTGGAGTTTCACTGGGTTCGTACGTTCAGCATTGTTTTTGTGTGCAGCCCTGAACAAAACCACCGGACCGACCGGGTGCAGGCGGCGGAAAAGAACTCTCTGCTGTTGGCTGTGCGCAGGAAAAACTGCGGGTGGCTTGCCTCACGTCAAGCGCGAGCAGCGTAATTTGTTTATATAGAATAAACTAAAAAAATATCAGGGTCAACGGATCGTTCATCCGCCCCTCGCCAATTGAGCAAAGCCTTATCCAGTGGCTTTTGGTGATTTTTGATCGACGTTCATGGCTGCGAGACCGAGATGGGCGCAGTGTGGAACAATGAGGCAGGCCAGACCAAAGATGATGCCCGACACCGGGCGATCATGCTGACGGCGCTGACTGCATTGGCTGGCGGCGCGCTTCTGCAGCCGGATCGCTCTTCTGCGCAAGGGGCGTCTCGTTGCCAGGGGCCATGGCATCACATGCTAAATGGGTGCGTTTTCCAGAACTTCACCATGTATGTTTGCTCTGTCTTTGGGGCTGGCTGCCGTGTAATGCCTGATGCGAAACGCGATGCAATTTAGTCTGTTATCAACAAACGAGTGCTTGTCGCTGATCAATGGTTGTTGAAGGTGGGTGTCTGATTTTTATGGCGGCAAACATATTGCGTATGGGATGCGCCCTTCGGACTCCAATGGCGGAAAAATAAAGATGACAATAAAAGTCATATTAAATACAATGCACAATTTCAGGGTGGCATTTTCGAGGGCGGCACTTGCCGGAAGCTTTGCAGGGTTTGATCAGACGGGATATCGCGTCGGATAGCGCGAGTGGATATGTCTTGACCCGACAGATCAGGGCGGGTCTGCAGGCCAGTTTCTGTGATGTCACTTACACGCGTGATACTATCTTGCGAGCGGATGTCCCGCCGTCTGTTTTCATTGGTGTCCTGGTTGGTCGCGATGCGTCAAACCTTCGTGTTTCGGGGACCGGAACAGTAGACATCCTCCCACATATCCCGCTTGTGGCCCGCCTTCCCACTGAGCGGGAATGTATAGGTATGCATAAGTCCGGCGCGCGCTGTCTGAATGTGGGTCTGTCGCTTTCGCACGAATGCATTCAATCCATGCTGGAAGACTATGGCGAAGAGAGCATGGGCGCGATCGCGCGGTTTCCGGAGGTACTGGGGATCTGCGCACTTTGCACAGGTCGGGTGAATTGGCGTCGTATCTCAACGGCATGGTCGCACCCGCCCAACACCATGGCCGCCTCAGCGCATTACAGTTCGAAGGTGGCGCTCTGGCCCTTCTTGCCGCGATCAATCGCATCGCGGGGGAGAATGACAGAATGGTCGCCTCGATGGGGCGCCGAGAGCGGGATAGGGTCCATGCGGTGCGGGAGTTGCTCGAAGCAAACATCGACACGCCGCCAACGCTTGCCGAATTGAGCCGGAGAGTGGGGGTGAACGTGACCACGCTCTCGCAACAGTTTCGCCAGGCCTTTGGGTACACCATTTTCGGCTATCTGCGTGTGCGGAGGCTGGAGCACGCGCAGCAGCTTCTCCGTGAAACCGACCTACCGGTTTCGCAGGTCGCCTACAGGGTCGGGTTCAGCAATCCCGGTGCTTTTGCGACGGCGTATAGGCGCCATTTTGGACACGTTCCGCGAGATGAGCCGCGCCCCATTGCGGCCGACGGAGGCTGTTCGCCGATCCATTGAGGCGAACGCCCTGAATTTCTTGATTGCGCAAACGCATTTCGTGATTGCGCAAAACTACCTCCGTGGACCCGATTATTATGATGTGAAAAGTCTTCTTTTGCGTGAGGCTTTGCTTCGCGCGATCCTTCACCAAATGCAGAGACGTTCAGTGAATTCTTCTTCCACCAGTGCCGGTAGTCTCGTCGCCCGCAGGGTCTTCGGTAAAAAGCTCGTCCTTGCACCGATAATCCTCATGGGCTCGTTCAGCCTGTTACAGGGAGTGCCCAGCTATTTCTTCACGCTTGGCTTGCCGGCAGTTCTCAGGGAGAGCGGCGCAACGCTCGATCTCATCGGTTTCACTTATGTTGTGTGGCTGCCGTTTGCGTTCAAATGGCTATGGGCTCCCTGGTTTGACCGCAGCACCGTCCGACCGTTCGGAGGCCGTTTGGCGTGGCTCAGGTTTCTCGCATTCCTTCTGGCAGGATTTTTCCTTCTGGTGGCGCTCTTCAGACCTGAAACGTCACCCTGGGTGTTGATTGCTCTCTCGCTGCTGTGTGCCTGTGTCGGGGCAACGATACAGTTGATCCTTGCGTCCTGGCTGATCGAGAATGCAGATGTGAAAAGCCGGGCTGTAGCCAATGCTGCCGGCGTGGCTGCATGGTGCTTGGTGCGATGGTCGGCTCCGGTTTTGTGCTACGCCTCAACGACCTTTTCAGTTGGGAAATGAGCATCGTCGCGGTTTCGCTGACGGTGCTCGTGTTTTCTCTGCCGGCCTGGGTGCTGAAACAGGATCATCCCGTAACGGTAAAGAGTACGGGAACCACGGTCGTTGAAAGGCCGGGTGTGGCCGCATGGCGCCGGTTCCTTGGCCACGATCGAATTGGTCCGATGGTGTTGGCCATAGTCTGTTTCGGAATGGCAGCCGGTGCTGACGTGCTGGTTCCCGCGCTGTTGATCGACAGGGGGTATTCCGCTTCCGAGGCGGGTTGGTTGCTGGGTACGGTTGCGACCGGCTCCGTTATACCCGCCAGCTTTGCGATGGGTTACCTGCTGAGGCGTTTCGGGGTGATTGCCGTCATGGGGCTGCTCTATGTGGCAAAGGCGGGTGTGTTGTTCGCCCTGATCTGGGCTGTCCATTTTTCGCCTGCCACGGTCGCAGCGCTGGCAATTGGCGATTTCTGTCTCGCCGGGGCGCTGACAGTCGGTACCTGGCAGCTTTACATGAATTTTGCGAGCCGCGAGCACTCCGCCACGGACTATGGCCTGATGACATCGCTGGATGCATTTCTGCGTTTTCTCGGCGGGCTCAGTGCCGGGCAAGTGGCAGTCTATATCGGTTATGGCAGTGTGTTCGCCGGAGCGGCTCTCGGTGCCCTTGGTGCCTGCTTTTTCTGTTTCCTCCTTCGAGAGCGGCACTCCGCGGAGGCAGGTCGATGAAATCGATATTGCTTCAGGAACGAATGGCACTGGCGATATCGGCGGCATTGGCATTTCTGGCCAATCTCCTGGGCCTTGCTCCCTGTTATGCAGTATACCGGGTGGCGATACTTGTGAACGACGGTCGCCTTTCGCACGCGGCGTTGTGGACGTTCATTACACTCGCCTTTGCAGCAATCCTCGGCAGGGCGGCCCTCTCTGCCGCATCCACCTCTCTCTCGCACAGGGCTGCCTATCGGGCGCTTCATGATCTGCGTCTTGTGTTGATTGAGCGCCTGGACGGGGTCTCGCTTGGCTTTTTCGCCAAGCGTTCAACAGCGGAACTCAAGAAGATCATATCGGAGGATGTGGAGCAGGTGGAAGAAGTGCTCGCGCACGCCGTTCCCGATATTGTCTCAGCAACCGCTGTGCCGCTGACGGTTGGTCTCTTCCTTGCGTTCTTCGACTGGCGACTGGCGCTTGCAGCGCTGGCCATGTTCCCGCTGATCGTTGGCCTGTACCCGCTTTCGCTGATCATGGCGAGGAACGAGGTCGCCGGGTATTTTGCGGGTAGTGTTGCGCTGCGGGCGGCCGTTGTGGAGTTTCTGCGCGGCATGAAGGTGATACGCAGCTTTGTCGGGGGGCAAGGAGCCTTCAGGCGCCTCGACGAGGCAATTGGCGGCATGGCAGATGCCACCTATCGAATGTCTGTTGCGGCGGCCCTACCCAGCGCGCTCATGATGGCGGCGTTGCGGGCGAATGTCCTTGTAGTGCTGCCAACGGGCGGGCTGCTTTATCTGAGCGGCGGTATCGACCTGCCGACACTGATCCTGTTTCTTCTGCTGGGATTGGGTGTGAATGCCTCCGTCTACAAGCTGCTCTACACAGCCGGAAGCTTTGCAATGCGCATGCAGACGGCGGGTGCCAACATTCGTTCCATACTCGATGCGGAACAGATGGAGGTGCAGGGCAGCGGCGTCGAGATTCCAACCCGTCACGACATTGCCTTTGACAATGTCTCATTTGCGTATGGAGAGAATGGACGCGGTGTCCGTGGCACAGACTTCCGGGTCGATGCCGGGGAATTGGTTGCCATTGTCGGTCCGTCGGGGAGTGGCAAGACAACCCTCGCACGTCTCGCTGGTCGGTTTTGGGACGTGGATGGGGGTGCCGTCGCTGTCGGCGGTGTCGACATTCGACGCATCGATCGGCAGTCGCTATCTGCAATGATGAGCTTCATTTTGCAGGATGCTTATCTGCTCAACGACACCATCGCGGGCAATATCCGTGCAGGGCGTCCAGACGCAAGCGATGCCGAGGTGGAAGACGCCGCCCGAAGGGCGCTCGTTCTCGACTTCGCGCTGGAGTTCGAAAGGGGGCTCGATACGCCCGTGGGAGAGGGTGGCCGGCTGTTGTCCGGTGGCCAGCGCCAGCGTGTGGCCATTGCCCGCGCCATTCTGCGCGCCGCACCCATTGTCATAATGGATGAAGCGACCTCCGCGCTGGACCCAGACAGCGAGGCGGAGGTGCTGGTGGCTTTGCGGGAACTCTCGAAGGGGCGTACGGTTATCGCCATCGCGCATCGGGTCGACACGATCCGGCATGCCGATCGCATCCTCTTCATGCGCGAGGGTGAGATTGTTGCTTCCGGCAAGCATGAAACGCTTCTGAAGGAGAGCCCGGACTACGCCAGGCTCTATGAACAATATGCCGCGGCCGACGGATGGTCGCTGGCGAAGGGTTGCGCGGCAGGCAGCCCGGAAATCGCCACGGAAGCGGAACAGAAGCCGTTTGTAGACACTGCCCAACCGGCGTTGGACCTTCCCGAGGAAGGTGGAACTCTGCGCACTGCACTGGCGCTTGCCGGCCCGATGCGGCGCGAATTGTTCGGCAGGGCCTTGCCGCTTCTGGTTCTGGAAGCGCTTATGATGGGCGCGCCCGTGATCGCCGTTCTGATGCTTATGCTGGATGTGATCTCCGGCGAGCTGACGCAACAACGCATATGGTTTTATGCTGCGGTTGTTCTGGGGCTTTTCACCCTTCAGGTGCTCTGCAATCTGGTGGCCAACCGCAGTCTCTGGAAGGTGCAGACCGGCGTGGTTGCTGCACTCCAGCGCCGCCTGGCCGACCAACTCGCTCACATTCCGCTCGGGCAGCTAACGCGCAGGGATACGGGAGCGCTCGAGACATTGCTGACGCAGCATACGACGGAGCTGAATTATGTAACGCCCGCGATGCAGCTTGTGCGCTCGCTTGTGGCTCCCGTCATCAGCCTGATCCTGATGGCGCTGCTCGACTGGCGCATGGCGCTGGCCATCGTAGCGACTGTGCCGATTTTCATGCTCGTGGTCGCTTGGTCGGATAGGGTGGCTGTTGGTGTATGGCAGCGCATGGTCCTCGCACGCGAGGATCTGAGCGCGCGCATTATGGATTATCTTCAGTCTATACCGACATTCCGCTCGCTGGGGCTCGAAGGGCGCGTCAGTGCTCCGTTGCGCGAGAGTCTGGCAGGGCACAGGGACATCAGCCTTTCCACTGTGACCCGTGTCGCGCCGACCGTGGGGCTCGGCCAGGCTGTTCTTGAAGCAGGTTTCTGCGTTCTGCTCGGCGTCGGCGGAACACTGGCGATCTCGGGCCGCATCGACCCCGCTGTTCTGTTGGTCTTCATGGTCATCGGATTGTTCTTCTACGGTCCGCTTGGCGATGCGTTCGAACTGACATTCTATCGGCGTCAACAGGAGCGCGCCTTTGTGCGCATCCGGGAAATTCTCGCCATGGAGCGGCTGAGCGAACCCCATGCTGTGGGCAAGCCGCATAACACGGGGATCGAGTTCGAGCGCGTGTCCTTTTCCTATGATCGCGCGTTACCGGCATTGCGCTTGGCGAGCTTCGTCCTGCCGGCAGGTGGCCTCTATGCCTGGTGGGGCCATCGGGATCGGGAAAGTCCACGGTGCTGAACCTATTGGCGCGCTTCTGGGATGTGGACGAAGGGGCGGTGCGCATTGGTGGTGTTGACTTGCGCGATATGAGCGAAGACCAGCGCGCTGGTATGTTTGCTACAGTCTTTCAGGACACATTCCTGTTTGACGACACGGTGGCCGGGAATTTGCGAATTGCCAAACCCGAGGCAACTGACAGCCAGCTCGAAGCTGCATGCAGGGCTGCCGCCTGCCACGACTTCATCGAGGCACTCGAACAGTGCTACGACACGCATATCGGCGAAAACGGACAGCTTTTGTCTGGAGGGCAGCGGCAGCGGCTGGCCATTGCGAGGGCGCTTCTCAAGGACGCACCGATCGTTCTCCTCGACGAGGCGACCGCATCGGTGGATCCGGAGAGTGAGTTCGAGATACGGACCGCGATCGCATCGCTTTGCGCAGGGCGTACGGTCATCGTCGTTGCCCACAAGCTGCGCTCGATCACCGGGTCCGATGCGATTCTCGTCTTTGAGAACGGCTCGATTGTCGCCGAAGGGCGGCACGAGAAACTGCTTTCCGATTGCGCTGTTTACCGGCGGCTCTGGAATGCGGAACGCGCTGCGCGGGAGGGTGCTGTCCCCGCTGGGCAGGGGGCTGAATATGACAAAACAATTTCTTGAGACCACGAAAGTGGAGTCTCTGGAGAAGTTTTTTTGCCTGTCCTATCCCCGGGGTGAATTGTCGGTTCAGTGGGCCGATCCAGAGTGAGGTGAGGTTTGTGATGGTTGGTAACAAAGGGACGCTCCTGGCATCCACGTTTCTTGGAGGGGCACTCCTGGGCGGGGCGGCGGGTTTTCCGGCTCATGCAGACGAGGACGCTGCCACAGTCTTGCCGGTTCTGACCGTCACCGCTCTGAAGCGGATCGAAGCGGCCCATGACCTTGCAGGCAGTGTAACCGTCGTTGAAGGTGACGATCCGGTTTCAAATGCTGTCGATCCGGGTGCGGCGCTGACGCGCTCTGCGCCAAACTTCTATTTCGGCGGTTTCGGCCAGCCTGGCCTCGATTTCGTGAACATGCGTGGCATCGGACCACTGGGACAGCCGGCGAACTCTCTCGATAACTCGGTTGGTTTTGCAACCAATGGTGCCGGCACGAGCGCCTTCGGTTTCCCGCCGTCGCTGCTTGACGTGGAGCGGATCGAAGTTCTTCGCGGTCCGCAGGGCACGCTCTTCGGGCGCAACGCAATGGGCGGTGCGGTCAATGTCGTGACACGCCCTGCCGATGGCGAACACGAAGTAAGGCTTACGGGCGAGGTCGGGACCGAGGGTTATGCGCTTGGCGAGGCGGTGATTGGCGGTTGGCTTCAGGAGGGGGTACTCGCCGGGCGTGGAGCACTCCGCTACCAGAAGCAGGACGGGGATGTTCCCAATGTTGTGATCGGTGGCGAGGAAGGCGATCTCGACATCGCGGCAGCACGCGGAACCCTGCGCTACACGCCCACCGACGATCTTTCGGTCAATCTGGTTCTGGGTTTCGACCGCGACGAGCGGCACAACAATTACAATATGTACCTTGAAGCGCCGGGCTTTCCGGTCAGCGGCTCCGACGTCATTCCCGAAAACCGCCGCACGCGTGCGGAAGCGACACTTGAGATTGAAAAAGAGTTCGAAGCCTTCAGGCTGACATCGATCTCCAATTACCAGAACATCAGACTCAATGGTCTTGTGGACGTGACTGACGCCGTTCTTTTCGATGGTGCCTATGGTTACGTACCGACGCCGGGGCAGGACAATTCGCACTCGGATGAACGCGAGCAGATATTCAGCCAGGAGTTACGTCTGAACTCTTCGGAAGATGCGGAGATTTCATGGGTTGCCGGCGTCCACTATTTCTTTTCCGACTATGCGTCGGATCGCAATCAGGACAGCACCTACAGCCCATATTCGAGCGGCATCTTCAATACCGGGATCCGTTCGCAGACAGTCTCCGCATTTGGAGATGTGACCGTGCCCGTCACGGAAAGGCTGAAGGTTTCGGGTGGTCTCCGGCTCGCACATGATCGACAGAGACTCGATCTCGACTATACCGGCAAGGGTTTTCCCGGCACGGTCAGCGCATTCTCGCAGGATGGAGAAATCTCTGACACCTATCTCACGGGCCGTATGGCTGTGAGCTACGATTTCTCGCACGACTGGATGGGCTATGCCTCGGTCTCGCATGGCTACGCATCGGGCGGTTTCGAACGCTTTACGCTCAATGCACCGGTGGGGCGGCCCACCGTACCGTTCAGGCCGTCAAATGTGTGGAGCTACGAAGCCGGCCTGAAGGCTAGCCTTTTGGACGAGCGCCTCGATCTCTCCGTCAGCGCCTTCTACAACGATGTGCGTGACGGGCAGCTGGTCGCGTATGATACTTCGCAATTGCCCATCACGTTCTCCTTCGTCAACCAGGACTATGAGAGCTACGGAATGGAATTGCAGGGCAGGGCTGCAATCACCGATGCGCTGTCCGTGGGTGCCGGCCTCGGCTTTACGGTCTCTCGCATCAAGAATGTGGGTGCGGATGCCGTGCCGGGCACTTTCGATGGAAACCGCGTCCCCAACGCACCGAAATTCACCGCTTCGGCAGACATTGACTATCGGTTCTGGGAAGATTTCCATTTCAACGCCCAGTACCAGTATGTCGGCAAACGTTCCGTGGATATTCAGAATACGGCCGACCTCGACGACTACCATATGGTCAATATGAGACTTGGCTGGAGCCGCGACGGTCTCGACATATACGCCTTCGCCAACAATCTTCTTGACGAACGGCCGGTATATTTCGGTTCGTCCTATTCGCCCACTGTTCACACGGCCACAGTGGGACCCGGTCGCGTTGTCGGACTGGGAGTGAGCAAGACTTTTTAGAGCGCTGTGCGTCCATCTGTACGCAGAAAGGACACTCTATCAGTTTGCTCTCCGCATATATGCGGACGCCGGGTGATCTCACCTGACGCAAATGCCATAGCGAGGAGACGCGGGTGAGGGTACAATTTGTGGCCTCACCCGTTGTCCCGCCCAACCGTCTTCAGCCACTCCATGTATCGAGGTCCAGCGCCGGCGCGCCGAGGCGGGCCGATGTCATGCGTATCAGCGGCCGTGAAAGAAGAATGGGGAGGACCCAGGACTGTATGCGCATGCCCCGTTTGCTTTGCGGCACATAATGCCCGCCGATCTGACGCGAGACCGCCTGCATGCGCGTCACCAGCGGACGGAGGCGGTTTTCATAAGCGGAAAAAGCTTCGCCAAAAGGTTTGCGGGCAAGTTCGGAGGCGAGAATATAGGCACCGGCCATCGCGGTGGATGTGCCCTGACCGGCAAGAAATGTCAGGCACCAGGCGGCATCGCCAAGCAGGGCGACCCGGCCTTTTGACCAGTGCGGTACTTCAATCTGCGAAATTGTGTCGAAGAACGCCTGATCCCAGTCGATGGGCAGGCGCAGTGCTGAATGTATGGGGTCTGGCCAGTCGCCGAAGCGCTCCATGAGAACATTGAGGCGCTCCTTCGGGCCAAGCCGCCCGGTGTCTTTATCACGCCAGCAGAAGAGCGTCGCGGCTGTTCCATCGCCGACATTGTAGAGACCGCCCTGATGATCGACATCCATCATGCCGACGAAACTGGCCTCAAGCGGTTTTTCGATCTGCACGCGCCACGCGCTTGCCCGGTAACCGAGCGGTCTCAGAAACCGTTCAAACGGCCCGAATGTCATGGCGCGCAGATGGCTGCGATATCCATCCGCGCCGATCACAAGATCGAAGCGGTCCGAACGCCCGTCCGAGAATGTGACATCGACACCGTTCCCGTCATCGATCACGCTTTCAAGCGTGGTCCGGTAGCGTATATCGACGTCCCTTTCGATTTCCTGCGTCATGATGTGTTGAAAATCACTGCGCATGATTGCGAGCATGCGGCCATTCGCAGCTTTCGCCAGCGTCCGGTAATCATAGGAAAAGAGCTTCCGTCCCGTGCGGTCAAGTTGATGCGCGGGACCAAGCGGCATCGCCTTCGCGCGGAAGGCCTCGATCAGCCCAAGCCGCTCCGCTACGCTCCATCCATTGACGTGGAGGCCGATGGAATAACCTCCGGTGCGCCCCTTCTCGTTCTTCTCCATGACCGTGGCTTCGATGCCTCGGTCACGCAGGCAGGCGGCAAGGGTCAGGCCGGCTGGGCCGCCGCCGGCAATGAGGACACGCATGACCCGTCCCCTAAAATGTCAGGTTGATGCGGCCGCCGATCGTGCGGCCCTGACCAACCTGATAGACATTGCCGTAGGGCGAACCGGCATTGAAGCCGTAGGTGGTATAGGCCTTGTCGAAGAGGTTGGTGACGAAGGCCTCGGCGGCCACCTTCTCGTTGACCTCCCATTTCATGCCAAGGTCGACGAGCGCATAGCCATCCTGTCCAATCGTGTTGGTTTCGTCGAAGTAGATGTCACTCACATAGCTGACGGCGGCATAGGGGATGAGTGCGCCATAGTCGCCTGCAAGATCGAACCGGTAATCGACCAGGAGATTGGCCGTCAGTTCAGGGGCGTAGGGCACCCTATTTCCGGTGTAATCGATGCCGGGCGTGAAAGGATTGTCGTACTTGGTGAAACGGGTGTGATTGTAGCCGATGCCGGCGGTTATGCCGAACCTGTCGGTAGGCATGGCGCGCACTTTCAGGTCGACGCCTTTCGATGTGACTTCGCCCACATTCTGGAGATACTGGACCGGCTGAACGCCGACAAACATCTGGTAGTCGCGTGTGACATTGTAGTAGGCGGAGAGCTGTGCTTCCAGCGTGCCCGCATCGTTGCGATACTTGACGCCTACTTCGCCATTGTAGGTGTTTTGTGGATCGTAGGTGAAGGCAATGTTGGCAGGCGTCACATTGCGGGTGAAGCCACCGGCTTTGAACCCGGTGCTAAACAGGCCGTAGACCAGCCATTCGTCCGAAAGGCGATAGCTTGCGCCCAGTTTGGGTGAAAGGGCGGAGAAGCTGTTTTCGCCGTCGAGCGTGACGCCGCCCGTGGCGGTTGCGGTGGCCTTCTCATGATCGAAGCGCAGGCCGGGGCTGATGTCGAGACGGTCGGTTGCATGCCAGGCGAGATCGGCAAAGAGCGCGTAGGAATTGATCTTCTGATTGGAGACCTGACCGGCCACCGGCACTTTGCGTGTGAAATCGAGGTTCTGATAATAACCGCCGATCACATAATCGATCGGATTGCCCTCATCCGGGTTGGAAGCGATGCGAAGTTCCTGGCTGAAGGTGCTCTGCCATTCCGGCGTGTAGCTGCCGAAAATCGTCCGGTCGAGCGTGCTGTCCTGATAGCCGGTGAGCGCGGTTAGCGTCGCGAATCCCAGATCGTAGCTGGCGTTCAGCCCTAAATTCCACGTGTCGAGATCGTAGCTGGAAGGCACTGGGAGCGCGATCCTATCCTTCAGCATGGATTCCATGATGAAGTATTCCTCCGTCGAGGTCACCCGGCCGCGCCCGGCTGTCAGCATCACGTCAAACGGGCTGCCCTCTGGTGCGTAGCGTAGCCGAACCTGACCGTGAACGTCGTCGGTGCCGCCCACATCCTCGCCCGTCATCGTCGTGTAGCTGTCCTTATCGCGCAGGGCGGAGAAGGTCGCGTCCGCGAACAATGCCCCATCGATGAGAGGAAGGTTGACGTGAAGCGAGCTCCTGGCGCTTTTTGTGGTGATCGCGCCATCCAACCCGAAGCGGAATTCATCGTCGGGTTTACGGGTCGTGATGTTGATGACGCCGCCAATGGCACCGCGGCCGTATAGCGTGCCCTGCGGGCCATAGAGAAGCTCGACGCTATCCAGATTGCCGGGCAGGGCGCGGGCGAGATTGAAGCTGTCTTGCGGCAGCCCGTCGATATAGACCTGTGTGCTCGGATTGTAGAAGTCCAGCGATGCCTGCCCGCGAATGGTGAAGTTCGCATAGGTGCGGCCGGAACGTGTGCGGATGTTGACGTCGGGAAAAACCCGGTCGAGGTCCGCCACATTGTCGATGTTGCGCCGCTCAAGCGCGTCGGGCTGGGCGATGTCGATCGTCGCCGGCAATGCGAAGTAATCCTGATTGCGCTTTGTTGCGGTGATGGTCAGGCGTTCAAGCAGTGTGGAGTCGGAGTAATCCTGTGCAGACGCACCCTGTAACGAAAGACCGGTGACAAGGGCGAGAAGGGAAACGTCCCGAAGGAGCTTGTGTTTCATTTTTGCAGAACCTCTTCAGGGAGTTGTGAATGTGACGGTTTCGGACCTGCTCCAGCCAGAAGGCGCGGCGCGATGAACAGCGCGCCTGCGATCAGGAAAGCGGCAAAACAGAAGATCCAGCCATAGCCGAAGGTCTGGCCAAGCACGCCAGCGACCGAGGCGGCGGCAATCGCAAGCACGGCGTCGATGCTTTGCAATACGGCAAAGTCCGTGGCTGCCTGGTGCGGGTTGCACCAGTTCATCATCGCCGCGTAGACGGCGACGAAAGACATAGCCACGGCTGCACTCTGGACGATAAGCAGGACAATGGCGGTCGTGGTCGACACGCGTCCTGACATCTCCAATCCCGCGAGAAGAAGCAGCACACCGGCGTTGAGGGCCGCAAGCAGGGTGATCGAACGGACGATGCCGGCCTTCTGTACCAGGACGGCCCCGAACACTGCCGCGAGGAAGCCGGCAGCCGCGCCGCCGGCACCGCGGATGATGCCGATCAGGTCGAGCGAGACACCCTTGTCGACCAGATAGGGCCCGGTCATGGAGGAACCCGCGCGCAGCCCCAGCTGATAGACAAGCAGAAAGATCAGTCCGCGCATCAAGCGCGGTTCGAAAGCGTGTTGCGCAGGCGGGCTTTCGGCAGGGCTTCACCGTATTCGGCAGGGTGTCCGGTGCGCTGTTTTGCAAGCGCGATAGGCAGGCTCAGCGCGACAACGAACGCGGCCATGGCAAGCATTGACACAGCCCAGCCGGCATAGTTGTAGACGATCAGCCATATGCCGCCACCAATGAGAAAGCCAAGATAGGCGCCTGCGGTGGACGCACCGCTTGCCGCGCCCCGCGTCTCGGGCGTTGTCGCGTGAACGGCCAGCTTGTCGGTTGCGACGTCCTGTGTCGCGGCCAGAAAGCCCATCATCAGAAGAACACCGGCGAGCGCGGGCATATGATCCTGGGGCGGCAGGTTGGCAGCAGCGATGAAGCAAAGCGTGACCCCCGTCTGACAGAGAAGGATCCATGTGCGCTCGTTCAGGAACCGGTCGATCAACGGCGCCCAGAGAAACTTCAGCGCCCATGGCAGGAAAAGCACGGACAGATAGCCGATGCTGTCGAGCGGCATGCCAATGTCGCGCAGTACAACCGGTAGTGCCGTCTGCACCATGCTTCCCGTGACCGATTGCGCGGCGTAAAGCCCTGCGAGCCAGCCGAGTATGACCCAGCCGGCGGAACGCGCCATCACGTAATGAACGATCTTCACCATGCCCCCTCGGTCTCGAAACCGGGGCCTTCATAAGATGGTGCGAAAAACTTGACTATCATTATCAGGTTCAATGATAGTGCGATCAGGTCCATAATTTGCGGCAAGCGGGAACGGATGCGCAATTCGTGGGGGCATGGCTTTGAGTTTACATATCGAGCAAAGAACGCTGGCGCAGTCCGAACAGCGCGAAGTGGTGGTTCTTGGACCGAGTCCAGCGGAGAAAGTGACCGCTCCACCGAGCACCGATGGCGCCTACAAGGTTCTGGGGGTGCGCAACGGCCTCACTCTGACTGTCTTCGATATCGTCGTCGGCGGGGATTTCGTAGGCCGCTATCAAACGGAGCCCTGCGTCGCCATTGATTGTCTTTTTTGCGCTTCGGGGCAGGGCTGGATACTCGGTTCCGAAGGGGAACGCGCCGCCGTGGTGCCCTATCGACCGGGCCGCGCTTATGTGATGGCAGCGCCACGTGGTGCGCACGGCTATTATGACGTGCCGCTTGGCTCTCGCTTCAAGGGGATCGACATCCGCGTTGACATGGAGTTCTGGGGAAGGCTCGGTGCCGGCGATCTTCTCAATACGTTGACGGACGGGCATCCGCTTCACTCGGCTTCGAGCGAGGAGACATGGGTCGGTGTCCTGCCGGTCCCACCAGAGCTCCTGGCGCACGCAAAAGCGCTTTTCGATAGCGCGATGTCCGACAGCGGAGACCTTGTGCTGGAGGCGCGGGCGCTGGACATCATCGACATGGCAATAAGCGAGCTGCGCGAGGCTCAACCCGCCACGCTGGCCGCGCCGCGCGACCGCCGTCAGCTAAAACAGGCACGCGATGCGATGACCAGCGACCTCGGTCGTGCGTGGACGATCGAAGCACTTGCACGTGAAGTCGGGCTCAGCCAGAAGCGGCTGAAGTCGGGATTTCGCAACATGTATGGCACAGCGGTCTATGCGTATCTGCAGGAGCAGCGTCTTATGGAAGCGCAGCGGATGTTGCAGACAGGTGAAATGAGCGTCACCGAGATCGCGTATTCCGTCGGTTATAACAGCGCAAGCCACTTTTCGCGGCTGTTCGTTCGTCGTTTCGGCGTTCAACCATCGAAAGTACGGTGTTTGGTTGTCCAGGAAGCGGGAAGCCTTTGAGAGCGGTTAAAACGGCTCCCGGGTGCATTCATGACGAATGCAGCCATACCCGCGACCGGACTTGGATCGATATCAATACTGTTTCGCAAACTCTTTTGGCGAACAACCGACACGCCGCCTGAACATGGCTGAAAAAGCGCTGGGGCTTACGTAACCGAGATCCATGGCGACGGTCGTAACTGGGTCACCGGCAGCAAGGCGCGCAAGGGCGTTCAGAATCAAAGCCTGCTGACACCATTCTGAGTAGGTCATCTTCAGCTCTGTCTGAAAAAGCCTTGTCATGGTCCGGTGGCTGACATTGCCGATGCGAGCAAGCTCATCCTTGCCACGCAGAACGGTCGGTTCACGCAATATGGCATTGCAGATGCGCGCCAGTCTCCTGTCCCGCGGCATTGGCATCGACATATCCAGACGACTGGCCATTCCGATCTCGTCGCGGATCAGGGTGACGATTGCGTCAAACGTCGAACTTGATAACGCCCCCTTTTCCTCGACTTCGATCATCCGCTGCATCAGGCATTCGAACAGATCCGAGGCGTGGAACACTTCGGAGCTGCCGGGGAGGTCCGGCCACAAACCATGGTCGACATAGATGCTCATCATGCACATACCATCCTGCGCCTGTGCCTGATGGTACATGTTCGGTGGAATCCAGATGAAATGACCGGGCGGAACGATAATCGTCCCCTCGTCCGTCATCACCAGCATCATTCCGCTTTTGCAATAGCTGATCTGCCCGCGACCATGCTTGTGGCGGCTGGACAAAAACCCCTGCGCATAATGCGATTGCAAAGCGACCGCCGTGTTGGTGCAGTGCTCCAGATCAGCGACGATTGCGCATGTATCCGACATCGATTCGGTGACAAAGCCACCCTGGAACCCCTGACGTGGCTGCGACCGTACAGGCTGCGTTTGCATATCCATCATCACGGTGTTCCTGCGCTCCCCAATCTCGTCAGCAGCGTGTCATGAAGGATTCCACCTGACAAGCCACGGGAAGCACGCCATCGCCTCAATGCAGCGGCTCAATTGGCGGGACCGTACCGCCAAACCGTTCCATGGCGTCGGCGGCCGCAAGAAGGCGCCCGTCATGGAAGCGGTTGGCAATAAGCTGAACGCCGAGAGGCCCCGCACCATCGATGGAGATCGGGACGGAAAGTCCCGGCAGACCAAGGATCGGTGGCATCGTGGTCGGCGAGAGTTCTGTAAAGAAACGGTCGAACCAGGTCTTGTTCGTCTGGTCCGTGCCCACACGATACGGCTTGCGCCAGCAGACAGCCGTGAGCACGAGTGGATGCGTTTCAAAAAGCAACTGCCAGTCGCGCAAAAGCGTGCTTCGCTCGCCAGGGCCTGTAGGAAACCCGTCCGGTCCAGTTCTGGAACGCCTTCGCAAAACGCTTCCGCCGCATAGCGAATTGCAGCATCGCCGTTCTTTTCGATCTGGGTGAGAAGCCCACTGCGCATTTCGTTTATCATCACCATACGCCACAGATGAGCAGCCTCCGAGATCGACGGTATCGGCACCTCCTCCACCTGATAGCCAGCTTCACGCAATCGCTCCGCAGCCAGAAGGATCGCTTGCGCAACTTCCGGATCAACAGCACATTCCTCCGGGTCGGTAAACAATGCCACGCGGCAGGGTTTCTGCATTTCCGGTGAGGTCAAGTTCGGTGCCGGAACCTGCCAGACATCGCGTGGATCGTGACGGGACAGGGCCTCGATACCGAGAGACAAATCACTCGCCGAGCGCGCAAGCGGACCCTGAACCGCCATCATTTGCGATGCGATCATGCGCTCGGAAAGCTGAGAGGGGTTGTAGGAAGGCAGCAGACCCGATGACGGACGCAATCCATAGACGCCGCAACAATAGGCCGGATAGCGTATTGACCCGCCAATGTCGTTGCCGTGGGCAATCGTGCCGATACCGGCTGCCGCTGCCGAACCGGCTCCACCCGATGACCCACCGGGCGTTATGTCCTTGTCGTGCGGGTTGAGTGTGGCGCCATGCAAGGCGTTGTCTGTGAACCAGCGCATGGAGTAGCAGGGCGTGTTCGTCCGCCCGATAACAATCGCACCTGCGGCGCGCAGGTTGCGCACAACAGAACCGTCCTCCGGGGCGATGAGGTCAGCCTGGCTACGGACACCATTGGTCGTTGCCCTGCCTGCATAATCGACATTTATCTTAACGGTGACGGGGACCCCATGCAGAATGCCCGGAGCGTCGCCACGCGCGAGTGCATTATCAGCGGCGCGGGCCTCGGAGAGCGCGGCCTCAGGCAACGGATCCACTACGGCATTCAAATGCGGGTTTACGGCCTCCATCCGTGCAACCGCACTTTCTACGGCCTCTCTGGAGCTGACCCGCCTTTCCCTGATCGCCTTGGCAAGATCGCTGGCATTCCATGACCACAATTCATCATGCATCGTCGTCCTCCCCTTGCGATCTCGCCCCCAGACGCTCCATGAAATCTGCGCTGGGTGCCGTGGCTACGTCCCTTGCCAGCGCAGCCCTCACGCCCTTCCTGTCGGCTTCGGATTTGTCCTGATTGAACTTCAGTTTGCCTTCGATGCGATCGATCTCGATCTCCAGCCCGACAATGGCACGCAGTCTCGGCGCAATCATTTCCTCGGGCATGGTCTCGAACGACCAATCGCCATCCTGCGGACGCTCGTATCTGGCTATGGTTTTCTCAAGGATCTTCCGATTGATCTCGGGATCCTGATTCAGGCGCACTTTTCCGTAAACATGGATCGCTCCGTAGTTCCATGTGGGAAACGTACGCTGCATGTCGTACCAGTTGACGGAGACGAAAGCATTTGGCCCCTGAAAGATGATGAGCGCTTCGCCGCCAGCCTCGAAATGCCGCCATTGCGCGTTGTTCCTGGCAATATGGCTGGTCAGTATTCCGAGGTCTTTATGCCCGCCCGGCGCAAGCAGGAAGGGCAAGTGCGTAGCCAGCAAACCATCCTGACCGTGCGAAACGATCGTGGCGAAACTCCATTCACGCATCAAATCGTGCAGGAAGGCGGTGTCCTGCTCGCGATAGGAGGCAGGCGTATACATCAGCCGATCCTTTCGCGCAGCCAGTCTGCCGTTTCACCGATCGCCCGGCGGCTGACGGCCGCGATCGACATCGCTTCCAGAAAGCTGTGAACGGTGCCCGGATAGATGTTGTCGCAAACCTCGACACCGGCCTCGCGTAACGCCTTGGCCATGGCGACATTGTCATCATAAAGGACATCGTGGTCGGCGATCGCCATGAAGGCAGGCGGCAGGCCGGCCTTCTCGCCGCGTAAAGGGCTGGCTAGAGGGTCCAGCATGTCATCCGGCGTGCGGATATAGTTCATGGTGAACCACAGCATCATGTGTGTGCCAAGCACGTAGGCCCCATTGCCGAACTTCACGACGGAGTCCTTGGCAAACCCCAGATCGAAGGATCCATAGTTGAGAAGCATCGCGGCAGGCAGACGTTTGCCTGTATCGCGCCGTTTCATGCAGGTGGCGACTGTGAGATTGCCGCCGGCACTGTCTCCACCCATTGCCAGTTTGTCGAATGAAAAACCGAAGGTGGCGTCGTTTTGCTCCAGCCAGTCAAGCACCGCGTCGAGTTCGTGTATCGCTTGCGGAAACTTCGCCTCCGGTGCCCGCGAATAATCGATGCCCAGAACCGTGATGCCCGCAGCCTGAGCGTACTCGCGCATCAGCCGGTCATGGGTATCCACGCTGAACAACGTCCAGCCGCCGCCCGGAAGATAAAGCAACGCCCCATCACCCGACCGGTTCTTCGGATGATAGATGCGAAGCCTTAACGCCTCATAGGGTGTGGGAACCGCGAACTCTTCGACGGACGCCATGGTTGGCCCACCTTCAACCCATTGCGAACGCACAATTTCGGCCACTTTACGGGCCTCCGGCGGCGACATGCTTTCGCGCGGTGGAAATTTCTGGGATGCCGCTACGCCACGGCGGATGAATTCGGCGACCTCAGGGTCGAGAAGCGAAAGGGGATCGGTTGCAGACTTGATGCCCGGCTCGGTCGTCATGCGTGTATTCCTGTTCCTGTCGCGGTGATGTCCTGATCGGCAAAAAATTTGCGCCCCGGCACCGCAGCCAAAAGGCTGCGCGTGTAGTCTTCTGTCGGAGAGGAGAACAATGTCTCTGCAGGTGCATCCTCGACGATGCACCCGTTGCGCATCACGACAATCCTGTCCGCGATTTCGCGGGCAACGCGCAGGTCGTGCGTGATGAACAGCATCGTCAGACCCATTTGCGCTTTGAGATCCGACAGCAGTCTGAGCACCTGCGCCTGAACCGAAACGTCGAGCGCAGAAACGGCCTCGTCCGCGATCAGGAACTCAGGATCGAGAGCGAGGGCTCGGGCAATGCAAATCCGTTGGCGCTGGCCGCCTGAAAATTCATGCGGAAAACGATCAAACGCACTCGCATCCAGTCCAACGCGTTCAAGCCATTTCCTTGCCGTGGCCTCCGCCTCCCTGCGCGAGCTTCCGAACGCTATGGGACCACGGGCTATGCTGTCACCTACACGCAGTCGAGGGTCCAGAGACGCGTAGGGGTCCTGAAAAACGATCTGCGCGCGGCGGCGGTATTCCCGCAAAGCCACGCGCCCCATGCCTCGGACATCCTCTCCATTGAACAGAACCTGCCCGCTGTCTGCATCGATCAGCCGAAGTATCATCCGCGCGAGTGTCGATTTTCCAGAACCGCTCTCCCCGACCACGGCAAGGGTTTCCCCCTTGCTGATCGACAGCTCAAGCCCGGCAGCAGCATCGACGCGGCGATACTTGGCAAAAAGCCCCTG
Source organism: Nitratireductor aquibiodomus NL21 = JCM 21793 (assembly GCF_000615975.1). GTDB lineage: Bacteria > Pseudomonadota > Alphaproteobacteria > Rhizobiales > Rhizobiaceae > Nitratireductor > Nitratireductor aquibiodomus. The sequence continues at coordinate 34,602 of NZ_BAMP01000028.1, forward strand.
CTTCACGACGAATGTCTTGCGCAGGTCACTGATCTGCAGAAGCGCTGTTTTTTTCCCACCGCCTGCGCGCACATGACCACGACCGGGAACGGCATCCATGAGTTGGCGTGTGTAGGCATCACGCGGATTGTTCAGAATTTCACTCGCCGTACCCTGTTCGACCACTTTGCCGTGGCGTAGCACCACCACGCGATGCGCTATGTCGGCAACAACACCGATGTCATGGGTGATGAACAGAACACCCATGCCACGCTCAGCCTGCAGCGAACGAATGAGATCCAGAATCTGCCGCTGCGTGGTGACATCAAGGGCCGTTGTCGGTTCGTCGGCGATCAGAAGAGCCGGGTCGTTTGCCAGCGCCATGGCAATCATGACACGCTGCCGCTGGCCGCCCGAAAGCTGGAACGGAAAAGCGGATACCGCCGCTGCGGGATCGGGCAAACCGACCTGTGAGAAAAGCTCGATCACCCGCTGCGAAATGCTCTTTGCCGAAACATCGCTGCGGTGCGTGTAGATCGCTTCAGCCACCTGCTCGCCCACGCGCCGTAGCGGATTGAGAGCGGTCAACGGCTCCTGAAAGATCATGGCGAGGTCGGAGCCCCGAAGTCGTCTGATTTCGCCTGCGGGAGCCTGTGTCAGCTTCTTTCCATTGAAGACGATATCGCCATCCAGATACCGCACCTTGCGCGGCAGAAGGTCGAGGATCGCATGCGCGATCATCGACTTTCCCGAACCGCTTTCGCCCACCAGGCAGACAATCTCGTTGGGCCTGACATCGAGGCTGACAGCGTCCAGCGCCTTCTTTCGGTCTGCGCCTTCGGGCAAGGCCAGAGAAAGGCTCTGAATGGAAAGCAGTCCGCCGCTCATGATCTTGAAATCCTCGGATTGAGTGCGTCGTTAAGCGCTTCTCCGACCAGATTGATGGCGACCACCGTCACCAGAATGGCAATCCCCGGGAAGAAACTCATCCACCAGGCCTGACGGATAACCGTACGACCCGCCCCAATCATGTACCCCCATGACATGTGGTTGGGATCGCCAAGTCCCATGAAAGAAAGAGCCGCTTCGATCAGAATGGCCGATGCCACCGTCAGGGATCCGGTGACGATGATCGGCGAAATCGCATTCGGCAGAACATGGCGGAACATCACGGATAGTGGCGATTGCCCCTGGCAGCGTGCTGCCTGCACAAACTCTCGCTGGGTGACCGACATCACCTGCGCGCGCGCCAGGCGCGCAAGCGGCGGCCAACTGACAAGTGCAATCGCCACGATGATCGTGCCAAGCGAGGGCGACAGAATGGCCACGAAGAGGATCGCCAGAACAAAGCTCGGTATTGTCTGGAAAATTTCGGTGAACCGGACAATGACCGTATCGACGGTACCACCCGCATACCCAGCGACACATCCCAGCAACACGCCCACAAACAGCGCTGCAAGCGTGGAGACAATGCCGATAAGCAGAGAGACGCGGGCACCATGCATGACACCGCTGGCGATATCCCGACCGAGAGTGTCCGTTCCAAGAAGCATCCCGTTCTCACCGGGCGCGCTAAACGGAATGCCCGACATTTCCCACGGCGAAGCGGGATACAGAATCGGCGCGGAAACGGCCATCAGACAGCTGATTGCCAGCAAAAGCAGTCCTGCAATTCCCGTCGGGCGGCCAAGGAAAGTTTTCACAACATCCTTCATATCTGCCTGCCTTTACTGAGTCGCAATACGAGGATCGACCAAGCGATAGATGAGATCGGTGAGGAGATTGACGGCGATCACGAGGATGGACATGACGAGGAACAATCCCAGCAGCACCGGGTAGTCGCGCTGGGTCACGGCGTCGAACGTCAACCGGCCAAGTCCCGGCCATGAAAACACGGTCTCGACCACCACGGCGCCACCGATCAGCGCACCAACCTGCATCCCGGCCATCGTAACGACTGGCAACGCCGCATTGCGCAACATGTGCCTGCGCAGGATGGCGCCTTCCGCAACCCCCTTGGCGCGCGCTGTCTTCACGTGATCTTCCTGTGACACCTCGATGAGGGAAGAGCGCATGAGCCGGGTGTAGACCGCCATGTAAATGGCAGACAGTGTAACGGCCGGCAGGATCAGGTGACGCGCCACATCCAGAGCGTAGTTCCACGCCGAAAATCCGGAGGCGCGTATGTCGACATAACCAAACGCGGGCAACCACTCAAACTGGATGGAGAAGACGAGCACAAGCATCAGCCCCAGCCAGAAAACCGGCGTCGCATAGAGCAGCAGTGCCACCATCGAAATTGCCACATCCGACCATTTGCCGTGACGCCGCCCCGCAAGCGCTCCAAAAAAAACACCCCCGATCAATGAGAGAAAAAATGCGCTCAATGTCAGAACGAGGGTTGGGCCGAGCCGCTCAAGGATAAGATCTGAAACCTCCTGGCGTTGACGAAACGAATAGCCGAGATCGAATTGCGCGACCTTCAGCAGGTAGGTTCCGAGTTGCACGGGCCAGGGTTTGTCCAGGCCGTACTCCGCACGAATCTGCTTCAGAAAGGTTTCGTCCGCGGCACCGGATTGTCCGGCCATCACGGCAGCGGGGTCTCCCGGTGCCGCGTTGACCAGTGTGAAATTGATGACCGCGATGAGAAATATCGTCAGGACAATCCCGGCTATGCGGAATCCGATACGGAGTAAGATTTCCAACCTGCTTTACTCCGCATAGCGCGCGGCGGCGAAATTTCCGTTGACGCCGGTCGAAGTGGTGATGAGATTTTCGATCCGGGCGTCGTAAATGGTCGGATAGCGTTGCTCGGTGAGCCACAGCAGCGGCGCGTCCTCTACCAGAATCCGTTGAGCTTCGGAGTACAGTTCCTGACGCCTTGCATCCGAGGTCTCGACCGCCGCCTCGTCGAACAGCCTGTCGATATCGGGATTGGAATAGCCGGACGTGTTGGAGAACATCACCCCTTTGCGGATGTTGGAGGAGATGTAGGTGCGCGCGACACCAAGCGCAGGGTCGCCATACTGGTAAAGCATGTTGGTGGTGAGGTCGAAATCCCAATTCGAGATGGCCGACGCCCAGCCGCCAATATCATAACTGTCGAGAATCACCTCGATCCCGGCTGGCGCCACGGCCTGACGGAAATACTCCGCCGTGCGAACCCACATCTCGCCATAAGGCGCCACGGCAAAGCGCAGCGTGATGCGCTTTCCATCGCTGTCAGGCTTCAGACCGATCTCGTCCAGCAGGGCTGTCGCCTTCTCAACCGACAATTCATACTGTTTGACATCGCTTTCAAAGAAACGCGTCGTGGAGGCGATCGGACCCGTCGCCGGTTTCGCAAGCCCAAACATGATCCGTTCGGCAACGAATTTCTTGTCCGTCAGATGCATGAGCGCCTGCCGGAAGCGCTTGTCATTCATGGGCTCACGGCGGTTGTTGATCTCGATCCACAAGACAGGCGAGAACAACTCGTAGCCCTTGGTCGTCATCGTCAGATGGTCGAGCGCGGCGAGACGCTCCACGTCGAACGTCTCGATATCCATCCACTGCGCCAGCTGCGCCTCACCGGTTTCCATGGCAACCGCACGCGAAGCGGCATCCGGCACGATGCGATAGTAGATCTCGGTCAGATGCGGCTTTCCTTCCTGATAGTAGTCGGGGAAGGCCGTGAGATGAATATGCGAGCCACGCACCCATTCGCTGAATTTGAATGGGCCCGTGCCGACAGGCTTGTTGTTATAGGGGCTGTTCCGATAGTCCTGCCCTTCATAAAGATGCTTCGGCAAGATCGGCGCTGAAGAGGCCTCAAAGGCCAGAATAAAAGGCGCAAACGGCTCCTTCAGAGTGAAAACAACCGTGTGGTCGTCACGCGCCTTGATGCTCTCGCACCGATCGAAATTTGCGCGCGCTCTCGGATGGACCTCCATGAGAAGATTGGCGCAGGAGAACACAACATCGGCGGCCGTAAAAGGCTCGCCATCGTGCCACTTGGCATTCTTCACAAGCCTGAAGGTATAGGTTTTCCCGTCTTCGGAGATCTCCCAGCTTTCGGCCAGTTGCGGCATTGGCTGAAGATCGAAATCGTAGCTGAGAAGGCTTTCAAATATTTTGCCGCCGACGACACCTGTCGGCGTCTGCTGGTTCAGGGCGAGATTGAGAATTGGCGGTTCCGGCTGGAGGATTGCTGTCAGCCCGCCGTCGCGGTGCTGGGCAAGCGCACGCGGCGCGGGCGAAACGCCAAAGGCCGCCAGTGCCCCACACGCCAAGAGCATTTTATTGAAGTCGCGCCGTTCCATTCCACCCCTCCACTTTGTGTTTCTTGTACCCTGCATGTCCCGCTGGCTCGCCAGCGGCGAGAACACCTGCCTCCCGGCACATATCTGCAGCGTCCGATCATAGTGTTGTCGTGCTGATAAATTTTCTCGCGCGAACAGGCCAACCATTGCCGAGAATGGGCCAGAGAGGGCAGGTTGGCCTGATTGCGATAGTCATTTGCCCGCATGAGAGAGGCAAGGGCGCTCCTCTTTGCCAAAAGAGCCCCGTTGGGGTTTGCGCGCATTGAGGGTATGTCTTTATGGATATTGCGATAGTGTCCCGCCTTGGGAAGCTGGAGTTTATGGCGCAGGCCTTGTCAGAAGCTCTGCCGGAAGCGCGGTTCTTTCATTGGCCCGAACCCGAAGCACTGAGTGCCGATATCGCCCTGTGCTGGGCTCCCGAACCGGGTGTTCTGGCACGCATGCCAAACCTCAGACTGATCCACTCGATCGGCGCTGGTGTGGACAGCATTCTCGCAGACCCGCATCTTCCGCCCGTACCCATCTGCCGCATTCGTGATGAGGGACTGGCCCGTGCGATGGCGGATTACGTTCTTTGGAGCGTTCTTTATTTCCACCGGCAGTTCGACCGCGTTATCGTCAATGCCGGGCAGCATATCTGGCATCGTTACGAACAAAGGGCCCGGGAAAAAATGCGTGTCGGCATCATGGGCCTGGGCAGCATTGGTTCTGAAGTGGCCAGTGTGCTGAGCCAGCACGGTTATCCGGTATCAGGGTGGGCACGTTCCAGGAAGGATATGCTGGTGTTGACGTCTATGCCGGCGATGCGGAACTGCCGAATTTCCTCGAAAGTGCAAATGTGCTGGTCTGCCTGCTTCCGCTGACGGCTGAAACTGAGGGCATCCTGAATCACAGGCACCTCTCAATGCTGCCTGAAGACGCTTCGCTCATCCTTTGCAGCCGCGGCGAACACCTTGTGGTCGAAGACCTTCTGGAGCTTGTAAAGTCAGGGCACGTGCGCGGCGCTATTCTCGATGTCTTCACCAGCGAACCCCTGCCAGCCTGTTCGCCGCTCTGGAGTACGCCCGGCATACTTGTTACTCCGCACATGTCCGGCCTCGCAAAACCGCGCGATATTGCCTCCCAGATAGCTGAAAACATCGCCCGGCTTGAGCGTGGGGAAACGCCGCACAGCGTCATCGATCCTTCCGTGGGGTATTGATGGTTGTTGTGTGGTGAAGGCGACCTTGCGGCAAAACCAAGTTTTGATGGCATCCGTTTGGCAAAGCTCGTTTCTTGAAGTACTGAACCGGGCCGGTTTCGCTGGAGGTCATTTGGTTTAAGCTGTGCGGCCACGATCGCTTGATCCAGCGTGGCGTAATACTGTTCCTCCGCTTCGGCCGGAGGGATGTTTCCCGTGGGCTCCTGGTCACGCCGGTGGTTGGACCGGTCGGCCCGTTCGAGTGTTGCGAACTCGACGGCTTCGAAGTTGTGTCGATAGCAGTCAGTGGTTGTATTTTTCGGCAGACTGGCGCGGTTCATGACTTATTTTTAACCGACTATCTAATCGGAATTGCAGATGATGGAGATGCATATACCTTTAGCCTGATTCCAGCGGCAGGGAGCGAAGACGAAGGATATGGGCAGGGGTGTTGTGGGAAACGGTTGTCTCGACAGCAGCCGCCAGCGATCTGGCAATTGTGTCTTCGAAGAGTTTCCGCAGATCACGGGGCCGCGTCTGGCGACGCGTCTGGGCGGCGTCACTCATGTTTCCCGCCCGCCCGGTTCACTGGTCATCCCCAGAAGCAGGCACAATCTCATCAGCGTCCATCTTGGGCCTGTGCCTGGGATGCAGGTCGCGGTCGGATCCGACAGGCTGATGGTGTTTGACGCAGTTCCCGGCACAATCCTGATTGCGCCGGCAGGGGCGAGTGTCAGAAGCTCCTGGCCCTGTGCAAGGGAAAGCATCACGGTGATTTTGCCGGAAGCCGGTGTTGCGGAACTGCTCGCTGAGGAAGCAGGTCGTGGTATCGCCGGTTTCTCTCCACTGCCGCTTGGAACGACGGACGGATGGGTGCTGACCATTGCCGAGCAGCTTCGGACCGAGCTCGCAGATGCTCGGCAACCGAACGAACTCCTGGTTGAATCATTGATCGCGGTTCTCGGCGTTCATCTGCTGCGAAATCAAAGTGGCAACAACAGGACGACCTGCACCGCAAACGGCGGGCTTTCGAAAAAGCAGATAAAGCTGGTGACGGATTATCTAGAAGATAATTTTGCCAGCAAAATATCTGTTGCGGACCTGGCTGCAATTGCCGGATTATCCCGGCACTATTTCATTCAGGCCTTCGCGCGGAGTTTTGGGAAAACGCCACATGGTTACGTTATCGATCGTCGGCTAAATTTTGCCGAAGAACTGATATTAAAAGGCGATCATTCCATCGCAAATATTGCTTATCTGAGCGGTTTTTCCAGCCAAAGTCATTTGACGGCAACAATGCGTAAGAATCGCAACAGAACGCCGATGCAACTACGGGGGTCTCGTTAAGGCCATATTCACCTAGAGATTTTGTCTCCCTATCCATGAAAGCTATTTCCTGAAAAGAAACACAGTTTTTTGAAAGACAAGGCGGCTAATATTGATGCCCACTGCCGGCGCGATTTGTTCGGGTTGGTCAGCTCTTTCTGAAACTGCGGCGCTAGATTTTCGTTACAGGAAACGCGACCAGGGCCCGAACCACAACGTTCGAGGGGCCCCGACCATGCGAAAGCTGTCTTCGCCGACGGTGGAATTGCGCGCATTCTACTTGCGTGGCGATTTGCTTTTAAACAAATTGCATGGCTGCTTGATCGCAGCATTTCTGGTTGTGTTTGCGTGGGCCTTCATGGGGAGCACCGACGCGCAGGCTCAATCACAGCCGGCATTTCCGGGGTGTACCGCCGATACTTATCTGGCGCAGTATTCCAACACCAGGCTGTTCAGCTTCGATACCTCGGTCAATCCGTTCATCGTCAACCCGATCGGCCCCGCCTCGGGGATGACGTATAACGCAATCGGCTTCAATCCTGCCGATAACTACATTTATGCGCTTAGATCTACAAACCTTCTCAGGATCGGCAGTGATGGCAGTGTACGGGATTTAGGTCCGATTTCCGGACTCCCTTCAGGCTCGATCGCCGGTGAGTTTGGTCCTGGCGGGGCATATTACGTCGCCCAAGCTTGGAGAATTTATAGGATCAACGTCAATACAAGGACAGCGACATATAAGACGCTGACACAGCGTGTCGTTGCACACGATCTTGCTTGGCATAATGGGCTTCTTTACACCGCCGCGAACAACAACGGTCCCTTACGCTCCATAGACCCCAACACCGGTACTGTGACCGATATCGGCAACACAGGCGTTTCCAACAGTGGCTTCGGCGGCATGTTCGGCGCACCAAATGGTGTTTTCGGTGCCAGCAATGACGGTGGGTTTTATCAGTTCAACCTGAACACGGGTAAAGCCACACTGATTTCCGACCTGCAGGGCTCCGGCAACAATGACGGCGCCAAGTGCCCCACAGCTCCTTTTGCATATGCTGCAGATCTCGAAATCACCAAAGATAATGGGCGGACAGTCTACACATCAGGAGACACGACCTACACGATTACGGTGACCAACAAGGGGCCGTTCGGCGTACAGGATGCCGTTGTGCGCGATCCACTGCCTTCCGGCATCACCGTTGCCAACTGGACCTGCACCGCGAACGGAAGCGCGACATGCGATGCTGCGTCCGGTGCGGTCGCAAACGGCAACGCCATCGATGATGCTCTGGTGAGCATCCCGGCTGGTGACAGCGTTGTCTTTTCGCTCACGCTCAACGTTCCCGCCTCCCAGAGAGGCGATCTGACCAACACCGTTACCGTCATCAGTCCTTCGGCTTCCCCGGACCCTGATCCGAGCAACAACACGGCTTCCGACACGGACATTTCCCGTCCGGTCCTGACACTTGAAAAGAATGTCGTGAACGACGATGGCGGAACGCTCAGCGCTTCGGACTTCACGCTTAACGCTAGCGGTCCATCGAATATTTCCGGCCGAAGTGGCGATGCAACCGTGACGAATGTGCCGGTCACTGCCGGCACCTACACGCTCGGTGAAGTGGCCGTACCAGGCTATTCGGCCAGCGATTACAGCTGTGTGATCAACAGCGCGGCGCCTGTCTCGGGCAACACGATAACGCTCGCCAATGGCGACGCAGCGATCTGCACGATCACGAATGACGACGATGCGGCGACCCTCACACTGCGCAAGACCGTGGTGAACAATGACGGCGGAACGAGCGGTATCGCGGACTTTACGCTGACGGCTTCGGGCCCGACCAACATTTCAGGCGTGACCGGAGATCCGTCTGTCACGGCGTCCTCCGTTCCGGCCGGCACCTATACGCTGGGTGAACTCGCAGTGGCCGGTTATTCCGCCGGCACCTATCGCTGTTCGATCAACGGTGCGGCAACGGTGGTGAGCAACAGTCTGACGCTTGCCAGTGGCGCCGCCGCGATTTGTACCATCACCAATGACGATATCCCGCCGGCGGTGACGATTGGAAAGGCGCTTGTGGGGGAAACCGGGGCGCAGCCCGGCACGCCGGAACCCGGTGAGACACTGACCTATGAGATCACGCTGACCAACACGGGAGGTCAAGCCTCCAACTATGACGTTGTCGACGTTCTGGACAGCAAGGTCACCTTCTCGTCCGCGGATAACGGTGGTGCGCTTGTCGGCAGTGAGGTCCGCTGGGCCGGACTGACGGTGCCGGCGCAGGACGCAGGCACACCCGGCGTGCTGGTGTTGACAGTCAGTGTTGTCGTCAATGCTCTTTCGCTGGGCGATCAGGTCGCCAATCTTGCAAAGCGGCCCGGCGATCCGGATCCTGCCTGTCCGTCGGCGCAGTGCGTGGTCATCCCGCCTCCGCCCCATATCGAGATTGAGAAAACGCTGGTCGGCGAAAGTGGCAGTTTTGACGGTGTGGCGGAGCCATCCGAGCAACTGACCTATCAGATAATGCTGACCAATCAGGCAGTGCCACATCGACCTATGCGCTTCGTGACCGTCTTGACGTCAACACGACATTCGTCTCTGCCACCAATGGCGGGTTGCATTCTGGCGGCAGCCCGAACGGGGGGCAGGTGGACTGGACCAATCTCGCCGTTCCTGGCGCCAGCGGCGGCGTGCCCGGCACACTCGCGCTGCAGGTCGTGGTCGATGTCGCAGCGTCGCTGCCGGTGGGTACGACGCGCATCACCAACATCGCCTTCGATCCGGGCGAGCCGGAGCCGGCCTGTCCGTCGCTGCAATGTGCCACTGTGCCGACCGCAGGTGATGTTTCCGTTGCCAAATCGCTCGCCGGCGAGAACGGAACGCAGCCGAACGTCGCCGAGCCCGGCGAGCAGCTGACCTATGAGATCACCCTCACCAACAGCGGTGGCGCTCCCGTCAATTATTCTGTCGACGATGTGCTCAGCCCGCACACCAGTTTCGTCAGCGCCTCGCCCGTGGGCGCTCTCAATGGCGGCACCTACACGTGGTCAGGCCTGACAGTGCCGGCGCATGATGGCACGAATGCCGGCGAACTTGTCCTGTCCATCACGGTCGAAGTCGCGGATCCACTGCCGGACGGCACCGTGTCCTTGACCAACATTGCCAAGGAGACGGGAACCCCGGACCCAGCCTGCCCCTCCGATCAGTGCGTCACATTGCCGGCGGCACCAAACGTTTCCATGAGCAAGACCCTGACGGGTGAAAGTGGCAGTCTGCCAGGCACCGTGGAAGCGGGTGAACGTCTCACTTACACGATCACCCTGACCAATCAGGGCGGCGAGGCGTCCAATTTTGCGGTCGAGGATTATTTCGATCCGAACACGATCTTCGTCAATGCGAGCAATGGCGGCCAGCTATCTGGCGACCACATTGCCTGGTCGGGCCTGACGGTTCCCGCGCACGATGGCGTCAACCCCGGTCAACTGGTGTTGACCGTGCAGGTGGATGTCGCCGACCCGCTGCCAAACGGTGTCCCCAGTGTCTCCAACATCATCAAGGAACCTGGCGCTCCTGATCCCGTCTGTCCGTCCGCACAGTGCGTGGTGACGCCGACCGAGGGGGCCGTCACCATTATGAAGGAACTCGTGGGCGAAACCGGTTCCCAGGTCGGCGTGGCGGAACCCGGCGAGACGCTGACCTATAACATCACACTGACAAACACCGGCGGTGAAGCGACAGGCTATGCCGTGCAGGACGTACTTGATCCCAATACGACTTTCGGTTCCGCTTCGAATGGTGGCGTCGACAACGGGACGACGATTGACTGGAGCGGGCTGACGGTTCCAGCCTATTCGGGAGGAGCGCCTGGAACGCTCGTGCTGACGGTGGCGGTCCGGGTGGTGGACCCGTTACCGGCCGGTGTCTCGCAGGTTTCCAATATTGCAAAGAAGCCAGGGGACCCTGATCCCGTCTGCCCCTCCAGCCAGTGCGTGATTACGCCGTCTGCGAACGTTGTGACGATTGCCAAGCGCTCGTCGGTGAGGGCGGGGCTCTAGCCGGCATGGCCGAGCCCGGTGAGACGCTCACCTATGAAATCACCCTGTCGAATGACGGAGGCGCGGCAAACAATTACGCGCTTCAGGATGTGCTCGATCCCAACACGGTCTTTGTCTCGGCCACCAATGGCGGGGTCGACAACACCACGACGATCGACTGGAGCGGGCTCACCGTGCCTGCCCATGATGGTGCAAATCCCGGTACGCTAGTTCTCACGGCTGAAGTTCGTGTTGCAGACCCGCTGCCGACGGGTGTCACCGAGCTGCGCAACATTGCCAAGCAACCGGGGGATCCAGACCCCTCCTGTCCCTCGAACCAGTGTGTTGTGACACCGGCACAGGACGCAAGGCTGGTGCTTGCGAAGACCGGTGCCTATGAGGACAGCAATGGCGATGGTGTCGCAAGCGTTGGTGATCTGATCCGCTACACTTTCACTGTTCGAAACGACGGCAATGTCGAACTTCAGGATGTTGCGCCGGTCGACAACGGGCCGACATTCGGCGGTAAGGCCGGCGCTGGCACCCTTTCGAGCTATACGCCGAACAGGGCGACACTGACGCCGGGCGGCGAGCAGGTCTTTACCGCCACCTATGCCCTGACACGGCCGGATATCGATCTGGCTGCGGGGTTGACCGATGCGGTGGAGAACAAGGCGGTTGCCCGCGGTTATGCCAACGGCAGTGTTGTGAGCGGTCAGCCAGTGGATTCCAATGAGAGTGCGTCTCTGCTGGCGCTGCCGGCGGCCACCAGCACGGTGTCGGTGGAAAAAGTCGCGCTGCTGCATAGCATACGCCGCGGCGAGCAGGCCCCGTTCGTAATCCGGCTCACCAATCACTCCGGTTCAGTCGTCACCGGTCTCACAGTCACA
>NZ_BAMP01000027.1 GCF_000615975.1 Nitratireductor aquibiodomus NL21 = JCM 21793
ATCAATAGGTCCTGACCCTAGAGCACTCCTCAGGCAGAAGCGTTTCTTTCGTCGAAATGACCTGCTAGTGGTAAGCATGCGGGTGGGCGTGCGTGACGCCTGACAGTGCACTTTGAAGGGACGAAGAATGAACGACCGCTATGACGCCTATGCCGCTGCAACCATCGTAACGTTCGGCGCCATTGTGATCGGAGGCCTGATGGCTGCGGCGCTGGCTTTCGGAGAGCGGGATGCGTTCTTTTTTGCGCTCGGAGCAGGCACCTCGGCCTGGGGCGCGGGATATGCCATGTTCCTGGACAGGGCGCGGGTGTTTGTCGGCCTCACCGCGCTCGCCGTGGCGATGTCGATCGCGGCGGCCGTTCTCCTGGGTTTCTGAACCTTCAAACGCAAAAAGGGCAGGATCCCCTGCCCTTTCAACGCGTCAATCTTCGCACGACAATCAGGCGCGTGCGGTTTCGTCACTCACTTTTCCGGTCCAGGCGGTACGGTCGATATCGAGATCCGGGAATTTTTCCGGATCGAGCACCGGTCGCTCGACACCCGCCCTCAACTGCTCCCTGAAGTCTTTCAATATTCTCAGGCATGTGGGCAGAAGCATCATGATGGCGATGAGATTGACCAGCGCCAGAATGCCCATCATCGGATCGGAGAAGAAGAACACCGCGGTGGCGCCGGGCGCCACGGCGCCAAGAAAGACGATCCCCATCACAATCGCGCGCAGGGCGTTGATGGCCAGCGGGTGTTCGCTGATCACCGTCAGCGCGTTCTCACCCAGATAGTAGTTGTAGATGATTGAGCTGAAGGCGAAGAGAAGAAGAATGAAGGTCAGGAAATACTGGGTCCATTCACCCAGATGAGAGACCAGCGACTGCTGGGTCAGAACAACGCCGTCGATGGCTTCGGCGCCTGGCGTGTAGACATCCCCCAATAAGATCACGAACGCCGTACAGCTGCAGATCACGATCGTGTCGATGAAAACCGAGAAGGACTGGGTGATGCCCTGGCTGATCGGGTGGCGGACATCGGCCGTGGCCGCCACATTGGGAGCCGAACCGAGACCGGCTTCATTGGAGAAGAGACCGCGGCGCAGGCCCTGTGCGAGTGCAGCCCCCATGCCGCCGCCAACGGCCTGTTCGAGACCGAACGCATTCATGACGATCGAATAGAGAACACCGGGAAGTTCGGTGATGTTGATGAGAATGATGATGATCGCCATCAGGAGATAGGCGACCGCCATGACGGGAACCACAATGTCTGCTGCTTTGGCGATGCGACGGATGCCGCCGAAGACGATGAAACCGGCGATGACGGTCAGCAGGAGGCCAGACCACATGCGGTCGATGCCGAGGCTCTCCTGCGCCGCCCCGGCGACCGTGTTGCCCTGAAAGGCGTTGAAGCCGATGGCGAACGCCGCGATGAGGCAGATCGCATAAAGCACGGCGAGCCATTTATATTCGGCCCCCAGACCATGAATGATCGACCGGGCCGGGCCGCCGCGAAATGTGCCGTCTGGTTCGCGCCGCTTGTAGAGCTGCGCCAGGGAACATTCCACCAGGCTCGTCGCCATGCCCACCAGCGCAATTGCCCACATCCAGAACACCGCCCCGGGGCCGCCAAGCGTGATGGCCACGGCGACGCCGGCTATGTTGCCGCCGCCGACCCGCCCGCCAACGGAAACGAGGAGAGCCGCACGCGCGGAGATCGCATTGGGGTCTCCGCTTTGATTTTTGGAAGAGAGGACGCGGAACATGCGTCTGAAAAACTGGAGCTGAACGAAACCGGTCAGCGCGGTGATGAAAATACCCAGGACGACAAGGATGGGGATCAGCGACCACCCCCAGGTTAAGTCTCCGATAACGCCAAATAAGTTCTCGATGAAAGTCACTGTCGCACCCTCACTTTTCGCAAATGGACCACTGTCCCCACTGCCCCTCTGTCTCCACCGCCCATGTGCGACAGAATAACCCACAATCAAAAGCAGCACACCAGAAGAAATACACCTTCCGAAGCCGACTGGTTTGGAGGCGATTTCCGCAGGAAGATCCTGTATCGCATCACGCTGAAAGTGCCACAGCGCAAGGAATGCAGGCCACTTAACGCTTTCGTAACGCTCACGGGCGGCAGACGGGGCTACCTCGATTAGCCTACTCGTCCCAACGGCCTGGTTGTGTTATTTCACCTGCACAATTCAGCTTGAAAATCGACCTGATCAAAAATGACGTTCCCTGGGGGGAAAGCATGTCGCTCGCATTTGAGACCTGCGCGCCGGTCGACATTGTCGCCGAGGCGCAGACCTGCCGAGACGCGTTAGAGCCGGCACTGAAACGCATTGTATCGTCCGCCCGGGAGCGCGGCTGGAGCCATCAGCAGGTTCATCTGGCGCTTATGGAAATCGCGATCGCTTCCATAACAACCGAGCAGCTCGATATCGTCACGCTTGCCCGCATGCGCCGCACCGCCTGGTGCGCTACCGTTGCCGCGAGCGACTGACCGGATCTTCATTTCGCCTTTACTGGGACAGCACGGTCGAGGCAACACGTGCCGGACATTTGGGTCGGCACGCCAATCCGTGTATGTCTGTGCGGCAGATGACGATCCCGGAAAGCGCATTGCTGCCGCAAAAACGACCCTGCAGCGTCGATTGCCCGGTGGCGCAGGACGCTCGAAAGCCGCGATCCTCACGCTTGGTGAAAGACATGTAGAAGAACAGGGCCAGATGCTCGACCAACCAGAGAAAACGCCTTTGCAGCAGCGCAAACTGGAAGTGCAGACGCCGGTGCGCTTCGACGCCGGACGGAACGCACGCGCCAAGATCGGCTTCGTCCTCCTGCCGAACGACCAGCTGGTGGAAGAGGACATGGTGCGCATGGCCCCGCCCGGGGTCGGCGTCTATTTCTCCAGAGCACGCATGCCGCATGAAATCTCCACCGCTACGCTTGCCCAACTCACCGGAAGCCTTGCCGAAACCGCCGGGCGCATTCTGCCCGACGACAGGCTCGACGTGGTCTGCCTCGCCTGCACCTCCGGAACCGTGGCTGTCGGCGAGCTTCGCGTCTGCGAGGAACTGAACAGGGGCGCGCCGAATGCCCGCGCCACCTCGCTCATGGGCAGCGTGACCAGGGCGCTGGAGACCCTGCAGGTGCGCCGCATCGCCGTCGGCACGCCCTACGCACACGAACTGACCGACACTGTGGTGGGTTATCTGCAGGATGAAGCCGGTTTCGAAATCACCGCCTATGCGGGGCTTGGTCTTGATTACGACCGCGACATGGTGCGGGTCACGCCCGACTATCTGCTCGAATTCGCCGCCAGCCTCGATACGCCGGAGGCGGAGGCCCTCCTGATAAGCTGCAGCGCTTTGCGGTCACTTGAGATCGTCGAGGCGCTCGAAGAGAAGATCGGCAAGCCGGTCGTCGTGAGCAACCAGGCGATGATGTGGAACTGCCTGCGGCTGGCCGGCATCGAGGATCCGCTTCCAGGCTATGGCGCGCTTTTTCGCCATTTCTGACCACCTGCTGCGGCGGGCGCCGCCTGGAATTCTTAAGACCGGGAAGAAATCGTGATGCAGCGTTTCTCGGCTCGGGGGATTACCCTGCAGACGAAATGCAGCGCGAAGCGATTGACATGCTCCTGGAGTTTCTGAACGCACTGGCCCTCATGATTTCCTTCGTGGTGCTTTCAACCGCGACGGTGGAGTTCCTGTCACGCGTGGTCAGCAACACTTATCTTCGAAGCCAGCCTGCCCCGCCGGTCCGTCTCGCGGTGTGAGCTGAAAAGCTCCATTTTCTCCGCTGTCCGGGTTTTCCATGGATAAACAGAAAACTGGGGACAAACAAAAAATCTCCCCCGACGCAAGTCAGAGAAGATTCCTTGTTCACTCAATCGATGAACGAGAGTGAAGCGCCCCACCCCATTACCCCCAACGGTCGGGACGACTCTCGTTAGCACGCACACAAGTTTCGGAAATTAACACAGGTTAAGTTTGGCAGTTATTGCTGGGGATGGCGTGCCGGTTGTCTGCAAAAGAGCAGGTCATCGAACATCGGCCAGCACGCCGCCGCTGCATCCCGTCACGACAGCCTTTACCAAAGCGATCCCGGATTGTGGGTAAGAAGGCTTGGCAGAGAGCGCAACGAGAGCTTCGGCCACTGGCCGGGTATATTCAGCCGTCCGTATCCGTTCCTCAAATCGTGGTGATGGCCACACAAGTCCCAAGCAGCTATCACTCTATTATGGCAATCCCGGACCGCCTTAAGTTTTTCAAGATGCGATGGAAACGCTGGTTACGGATTATGTCATCGCAGCGATGGCGCTGTCGGATCGCACGCTTCCGCTGAATGATCGCCGAATGGGGCGCGGATGAACAAACCTGATTTCTGGCCGGGAGTGGTAACCTGCTAAGTCAATTTCACTAATTGCGTTCGGATCGATATCCGCCATCGTTTCGCGAAGTCTAAATGGGGCTTGGGCGAGACGGTATGAGAGCATTCATTCTTCTTGCACTTCTGTTTCAACTCGCGCTGACAGCGCCGGTTTCCGCTCTGAACCTGGAAGTGTGCAATTCAGGTGAGGAAACGATCTTCATGCTCATGCGGAATCTTCCTTCAATTCACCATACCGTGCCGTTGGCGGATGGACGGAATTGACGCCGCACAAATGCTGGAAGCGTGAAGCGCCAAAAATGGACAGAATGTCGGTTCTTGCGGCCTACATAGATGGGCAGGGACGCCTCGGCGCCGTGCAATTCAATCCAGATTTCCGGGCGGGCGGGCAGTACTCGTTGTCCCGAGGACCCTATTCTTTCTGCGTTCACCCAAAGGACGGATTCTTCCGAGGACGGGTACGCACCGCCGGTGTTCGCTGTCCGCGCGAAATGGTTCGCGTCAAGTTTCCCTTCTACATTGCAGGACAAAAAGGGCCTGGCGCTGTCGCCACGCTGAAGGTTGCCGTGAAGCAAGGCACACTCCATGAAGACTACGCCGTCATTCCCTGGGAGCCCGAAGAAGCTCCGCCTAACCCGCAGGAAGAGCGCTACGCGAACTCAGGCAAGATAGACCTGCTGCGCGGCCCAAGCGCGCGGCAGATCGAAGCTGCGGAGTATCGGAACCTTCAGCTTCGCATGCAGATCGCGAATGCCCTGATTCTGAAGGATGCAAAGCTGAAGATCCATTCGCTTGACCTGGACAAATGTTTGTCGACCAAGGATGGGCCATTCTATTGCCGATACAAGCTTGACGCCCAGATTGAAGCGTCGAAAAAGATGCGACCGATGGCCCAGCTCCTGAACCTCGGATTTCTGTTCAAAGGCTACTACTGGTCCTCATTCACGGTAAGCCGGGGTCGTTGGGCAATCGTCAAGCAGTATGAAGGCTGCAGGGTTTCGGATGTCGATATCAGGTGCTGGAGCCGCAAATAACTGCAGCAGAACCCGGCGCGTGGAGCGCTGGAAGCTGGAAGCTGGCCAAATCAGCAATCGAGAGGATCAACGTGTCCCGCGCATAGGTCTGATATGGGTCACTTTCGCGTCCAAGTCATTGAAAGCCATACTCTTTGGGAGAGAGCTTGGTGCGGTCGAGAAGACTCGCTGATCGGCTTCAAAGCCCATACTTTTCGGGATTTAGGTGTCCCATGGACCCGATTTTCCTCGCATTGTGAATGAAGGGGTTACAGTCACGGTGCCCCACACTCCAGGCCGTAAATACTTCACAGAAATTGTTGCCTGTGGACACCGGCACCGGACGCATGAAACACAAATAGCTGTTCTCCACTTATGTTCTTTTCGTGCTTCGATCGAACTTTTCAGCCTGAGACATCTTGGAATTTCGATCAATACCTTTGGGCGACCGCTGCCATACATCTTCAGTCCGATAAGTACGCACAAACCTGGCTGAACCAAAGAGTGGCCACGAGCGGACGTTCAGCTCGTCGCCAATCGTTTAAGCATTGTTCCTTCAGCCGATGTTCGGCAAGAATGGCAGGCCAGCGTGCGCCTGAAAGAATGTCCAGAGCGTGAAGGCGAGAAAGAGGGTCGAGAATGCGGTTACCGGCCATGTCTTTTCTTTGCCAAGCACGGTTGAGGAAATCAATCCGAAGGCCGGCACGAAATGCAGCGCGTGCGTAGCAAAAAAATGCGCGACCCTTAGGTCACCTCCATCTCTTACCCACCCCAAAAGTAGCAATCCAGATTCGTCCGTGTTCGACCCGCCGACCCAATGCCCATCCATAATAGTTCCCGCAGCAACAAGAGTGAGCGGCGCAGTCATAGCTAAGCCAAGTATGAGGCTTCTAATGATCGCCGGCGATAATGTCAGTCGCTTGTTGCGAGCGATTTGAAAGGCATAAACCGATGAAGCTGAAACAATTACAATGGCTGCTATCCCCATCACTGTGTAAATTGCGAGCCCAATCAAACTGGAATTGAAATGTGATTCAGTACCGATTGCACCAGCCCCTGCAGTCCAGACCACCTCGGCCAAGGCTGACAACGCAACTGCAATTGACAGGGCCTGTACCAATTGCGGTAGCGAACATCATCGGGAAGAAACCTGGCATAGACGACGAGCGTCAATAAATAGAGCCCGAAGGCGAACTGAAACTTTAATGGCTTGTCCCATACGCTGACGCCAGCGATGGTTCGCGTGTCCATCAATGCAACTACAAACGTAGGCAGCATGGCCAACCAGACCAGCAATCCCGTCATGAAAAAGCGTGGCTCGTACGAAGCGAATTCTCGCCACCATACGGTCAGCTTCGACGACGCGAAGTTTGTATGATGTGTCATTCGGCTGTGCTTTCGAGAGTACCGAGAAGAGGTTAGTCTGCAGCGTAAGCGACGCGCGTGCGGGCAATAACTGCGCAAACGAAGGCAAAACAGGCCAGTGCGGCAGATATTGCGCGAACATGATTCCAAGTGGCCCACCGACCAATCAGATCATTCCAAACTTCTGCCATCCCCTCACTTTGGGAGTTCAGATCGGCCAGCTGTGAGTTGATCGGAACGTGCACTGTCATGGTGACAGCAATAACCCCCAGCGACAGGAGCAAAGCTCCCGCGATTGTCGCCCATGTTGCAGGTGACGCCCACGTTGAAACTGAGCCTATGGCTAAGACAATTGCTAGGGCCGGTGTGCCTAGGAAAATGATAAGAAACAATGGGTTCAGAACAACGACTTCGTTCATCGCTTTCATTGCATCGATAGCCTTACCGGCTTCCACCCAACTGAGGCCATCCACCACATCAGAGAACGCTATTATGTAGCCAGCAACGAGACCCGAGCCTACGGTCGCTACGACGGACAGTGTCAGCCAGGCAATTTCGAAGTTTCTGGGGTTTGCTCTCATGTGGGGAGTCCATCCGATATTCTGACACCTGACCGTCGGGTCGCATCCAGCCACAGGTCGACTTTCATACCACACTCCAAATGTGAATCATCCTCACATTTTCGAAATACGAGCAATCCTCATATTTGTCAACTGGCAGCAATGAGATAACACGATTGTGACAGAAAGCTGCGAGCGGTTGGAGCGAATGCATGTAGCTGCGCGGTAGTTATTAAGGAGCCTGCCGGCGATCGCCCCCTTCGTTATGTGATTCAGTATTAATCGATTTTTATTTTGATAAATCTTTTCGATACTTATCGGCTGTTCTTCTATCCCAGAACCGCTTGCGCTTCCCCTTCCCTCGATCCCGCTTCGGATCGAACGAAATGCCCTCGAATTTAGCTGCGAACAGGTCCGCGTCTTTCTTCTCCGCAAAGCAGAAGACGATGAAGTAGCACCCTCTCGGCCCGACCCATCCGGCGAATACGGTTTGAGTCCTGATATGCAGAGACAGGCCTTTGCAGACGTCGTGAACGGTATCGTAGTTTTCGCCCTACACCCGGCGCGTGGAGCGCTGGAAGCTGGCCAAATCAGCAATCGAGAGGATCAACGTGTCCCGCGCATGGGTCTGACATGGGCCACTTTCGCGTCCAAGTCATTGAAAGCCATACTCTTTAGGAGAGAGCTTGGTGCGGTCGAGAAGACTCGAACTTCCACGGGTTGCCCCACAGCGACCTCAACGCTGCGCGTCTACCAATTCCGCCACGACCGCACGCAGCTGGAGGCCGGTTCGCACCGGCACCGGGCATGTAGCAAATCGGATTTGGGGAAACAAGCGCCCTTCTTCAAAAAGACGAAAAAAATCACCGACAAACCACAGAAGCCACACACTGGACCCGCAGCCGGTTTATCTCCATATGTGACGGGCAGTTTCAGTACCTGATGGGATGATGCGATGAGCGAACGCGGCCAGATCGACACGGAATTCCTGCCGCGCATGGACGGTCCGCCCGTCGAATGGCGAATCGAACCGGGGCTTACCGATTACGAGAAAGCCGTCGCCTTTATGGAAGAGCGTGCCGGCCTCATTCGCGAAGGAAAAGCCGCCGAGATGGTGTGGCTGGTGGAGCACCCGCCGCTCTACACCGCCGGCACCAGCGCAAACAGCGCCGACCTGCTCGAAAATGGCCGCTTCCCGGTCCACAAGACCGGTCGCGGCGGCGAATACACCTATCATGGGCCAGGCCAGCGGGTCGCCTATGTGATGCTCGACCTGAAGACCCGCCGCGAGGATGTGCGCGCCTTCATCGCTGCCCTGGAAGCCTGGATTATCGCCACGCTGGAACGGTTCAACGTCAAGGGGGAGCGGCGTGAGGACCGTGTCGGCGTCTGGGTGGCGCGGCCGGACAAGCCGCCCCTGCCCGGCGGCCTGCCCGCTGAAGACAAGATTGCCGCCATCGGCATTCGCCTGCGGCGCTGGGTCAGCTTTCACGGCATCTCGATCAATGTCGAACCGGATCTGGCTCATTTCGGCGGCATCGTGCCCTGCGGTATAAGCGGCTACGGCGTCACCAGCCTTGTCGATCTCGGCCTGCCGGTGACGATGGAGGATCTCGACCTGGCGCTCAAAGCGGCTTTTGCGGAGGTGTTTGGCCCTGCGGAAAGCCGTTGACGTCCGGGACGGGTCCGACATGAACAGGCGCGGTGCGATCGGCAAATCGCCGGCAGCCGCGCCATTCAAGGCTTGAGAGCGTTTCGACGGTCCGGTCCCGGATGCGGCGGCGCTCTGACGGAGGAGCGCACAATGCGATTATCACATGCCTTTGGGGCGTTTGCCCTTGTTTCCCTGACCATGGCCCAAGGGGCGTTCGCTCAGCAGGCGACGGACGCCCACGCGCCCGAGATCGCCAGCGGGCTGAGCGACAAAACCACGGTTCACGCAAAAGAACAGATGGTCGCGGCGGCCAATCCGCTCGCAGCGGAGGCTGGCCTCGACATCCTGCGCAAGGGCGGAAGTGCGGCCGATGCGCTTGTGGCGGTGCAGACGGTGCTCGGCCTCGTGGAGCCGCAGTCCTCCGGCATCGGCGGCGGGGCGTTTCTCGTCTGGTATGACGCGGCGAGCGGCAAGGTGACGACCTTCGACGGACGTGAGACCGCGCCCGCCGCGGCCACACCGAACCTCTTCCTCAACGAACAGGGCGAGCCGCTCGCCTTTTTCGACGCGGTGGTCGGCGGACGCTCGGTTGGCGCGCCCGGCGTGGTGCGCCTGATGGAAACCGTCCACAAGCGCGCCGGAAAGCTGGAGTGGCAGACGCTTCTCGAACCGGCGATCCGGCTCGCCGAGGGCGGTTTCACCGTCACACCGCGGCTTCATGCACTGATTGAGGGCGACAGGGGACGCCTCGACACGCAACCGGCCACCCGCGCCTATTTCTACGACAGCGACGGCAAGGCGCTGGCGGTCGGGTCTATCCTCAAAAACCCGGACTATGCGGCAACGCTGAAACGAATTGCCGAATACGGTGCCGACGGCTTTTACAAAGGGCCGGTCGCAGAGAAAATCGTGGCGGCGGTGAAAGCGCATCACGGCAATCCGGGTCTTCTGACACTCGACGATCTCGCGGGTTACGAGGTCAAGGAGCGTGATGCCGTGTGCGCACCCTATCGCGGGCTCGAGGTCTGCGGTATGGGGCCACCCTCCTCCGGCGCCCTGACCGTCGGGCAAATTCTCGGCATGGTCGCGACATTCGATCTGGGCAGTCTCGGGCCTGACGATCCGGAGAGCTGGCGCATTATCGGCGATGCAACGCGTCTCGCCTTTGCCGACCGTGGCCGCTACATGGCCGACAGCGATTTCGTCAAAATGCCGAAAGGCCTGCTCGACCATGATTACCTAAAAGCCCGCGCGGCGCTGATCCGACGCCCGACCGCGCTTGGTCCGGACGATGTGACTGCCGGCGACCCGCCATGGGACAGGGCGGAACTGCGCATGGACGGGATGAGCCTTGAACAGCCTTCCACCTCGCATTTCGTGATCGTCGACAGGGATGGCAATATCGCTTCGATGACCACGTCGGTGGAGAGCGCTTTCGGCTCGCGCCAGATGGCGGCGGGTTTCATCCTCAACAACCAGCTCACGGATTTCTCATTTGCGCCCGATGCCGATGGTGAGGCTGTCGCAAACAGGGTTCAGCCCGGCAAGCGGCCCCGCTCCTCCATGTCACCAACCATCGTTCTAAAAGACGGAAAACCGCTTCATGCGCTTGGTTCGCCCGGCGGCAGCAACATCATTCCCTATGTGGCAAACACGATCATCGCGCTGACCGACTGGGACATGAACATGCAGCAGGCGATCGACCTGCCGCATCTGACCAACCGCTTTGGCACCTACACGCTGGAAGCCGGCACCAGAGCCGAGGAGATGCAGAACGACCTCGACGCACTCGGCTTCAAGACGTCCATCGGCGATCTCAACTCCGGCCTGCACGGCATCACCATCACCGCGCAGGGGCTGGAAGGTGGTGCGGACCCGCGGCGCGAAGGCGTGGCCGTGGGAGATTAGGTCGCCATGCGGCGCCAACTCGGCCACCCAAAAGGCGACCCAAACCATTGATGAGGTATCGGGATAACCGGAAACCGGTTTTCCCGTTTCGGTTCAATGCTCCAAGAGCGCTTCGCACCTGAAAAAGCACCGGACAGAGAGGCGGGCCTTCCCGCCTCTTTTTCATTCGGACGATGCCGGCAGCCCTGCATGGCACCGGTAGACGTCAGATTGCGCCGATCACCACGGCGGCCATCATGATGAAGGAGCTGACGGCAACGAGCGAGACGACATCCTGAAAAAGATCGGTCATTTATCCCTCCTGATCACTTTATAATCCCTTTATGTTCTATTTTTGTTCTTGCGTCAAGCAGACCCGACGCGCCCGATGCCGCTCGGGCCGGTCAGGGTTTACGCGGGGTTAATCCAACGGGTTTTCGTTAAAGGTTCGACAGCGGTGCGATGCCGGTTTGTGTTGCGCTGGCGGAGGAGTGGGAGTTAGCCCTTCCAGGGAACGACCTTGCCGCCGTCCAGTGTCACGACCCGATCCATTCGCGCGGCCAGCTCATGGTTGTGGGTGGCGATCAGCGCGGCAAGGCCGGACTGGCGTACCAGCGCCTCGAGCGCATCGAACACATAGCCTGCCGTTCTGGGATCGAGATTGCCGGTCGGCTCGTCAGCAAGCAGCACGCGCGGCGCATTGGCAACCGCGCGGGCGATGGCCACGCGCTGCTGCTCGCCGCCGGAAAGTTCGGCCGGCCGGTGGCTCGCACGGTGGCCGACACGCAGATAGTCGAGCAACTGCCCCGCCCGTTGCTTCGCTTCGGCCGGCGCCATGCCGGTGATCATCTGCGGGATCATGATGTTCTCCTCGGCGGAGAACTCGGGCAGAAGATGATGAAACTGATAAACGAAGCCGATCTCGTTGCGGCGGATCGCCGTGCGCGCGTCATCGGAAAGCCGTCCGCAGGCCCGTCCGGCGATGGTGACCTCGCCCGCGTCCGGCGCCTCGAGAAGGCCGGCGAGGTGAAGCAGCGTCGACTTGCCGGCGCCCGACGGTGCGACTAGCGCCACCATCTCTCCCGGTTTCAGTGAAAACGTGGCATCCTTGAGGATGGTGAGCCTGCCCTCGCCTTCGCGGTAGCTGCGCTCGATGCCCTTGAGTTCGAGAATGGGTGCCGCCATCAGTCATACCTCAGAGCATCGACCGGATCGAGCCGGGAGGCCCGCCAGGCAGGAAAGAGCGTCGCCACGAAGGACAGGACCAGCGCCATGATGATAACGGCCACCGTCTCGCCCGCTTCCATCTTGGCCGGCAACTGGCTCAGGAAATAGAGTTCGGGATCGAAGATCGTGGTGCCCGACAGCCAAGAGAAAAACTGGCGGATCGATTCCACGTTCCAGCAAATGACGACACCGAGGATCACGCCGGCAACGGTGCCGGCAACGCCGATCGCAGCACCGGTCATCAAAAAGATGCGCATGATGGCGCCGCTGGTGGCACCCATGGTGCGCAGAATGGCAATGTCGTGCCCCTTGTCCTTAACCAGCATGACCAGACCGGAAATGATGTTGAGCGCGGCAACAAGCACGATCATGGTCAGGATCATGAACATGACGTTGCGCTCCACTTCGAGCGCGGAGAAGAAGGTGCTGTTGCGCTGGCGCCAGTCGGACAGCAGGATCGGCCGTTGCGCAGCCTCTTCCACCCTGGGGCGCAGGACGTCCACCGCATCGGGATTGTCGACGAAGAGTTCGATCGACTGTACGAGCCCCTCTGCATTGAAATAGAGCTGTGCCTCCTGGAGCGGCATGTAGATGATGGAGGAATCGTATTCCGACATGCCGATCTCGAAGGTCGCAGAGATCGGATAGGTTTTCACGCGCGGGGTTGTCCCAAAGGGGGTGATGTCGCCCTCGGGGGCGACCAGCGTCACGGAATCGCCGACCGTCAGGCCGAGATTCTGCGCCATGCGCGAGCCGACCGCCAGTCCTTCGCCGGCAGCGAAGCCGACCAGCGAGCCGTCCTTGATGTTGTCGGAAACCAGTTCGAGACGGGACAGGTCATCCGCCCGCACACCGCGCACCACGGCGCCCGTACCGGCACCGCTGCGACCGGAAACGAGAACCTGCCCCTGAACCATAGGCAAGGCGAGGCGCACGCCCTCAACGCCCTCAATGCGGCTGGCAACGGCCTCATAATCATCCATCGGCATGTCGATCGGCTGCACGATGAGATGGCCGTTGACCCCCAGAATGCGGGTCAGCAGTTCGGCACGGAAACCGTTCATCACCGCCATCACCACGATCAGCGTTGCAACACCCAGCATGATGCCGATGAAGGAGATCGAGGCGATCACCGAGATCACCGTCTCCTTGCGGCGCGACCGCAGATAACGCCAGGCGATCAGCCGCTCGAAACGGGAGAACGGTCCGGCGCCCAGGGGTTTTCCCGGGGCGCTCTGCGCGGTTTCTCCGCTTGTGGCGGCTTCACTCATGGCTCGACCTCAAAGGCTTTTGCGCAAACAGAAATCGCGGCGCCGCCTCATGCAGCACCCTGAGCAAGGCGGTTGAGCGCATCTTCGACCGACAAGGAGACCCGTTCGCCAGAGGCGCGGTTCTTGAGCTCCACCTCGCCATTGGCGATACCGCGCGGGCCGACCACCAGTTGCCAGGGAAGACCGATCAGGTCCGCAGTAGCAAACTTGCCGCCGGCGCGCTGGTCCGTATCGTCATAGAGCACGTCCCTGCCGCGGCCTGCAGCTTTCCATAAAGCTCTTCGCAGATGCGATCGCAGGCTTCGTCACCCACCTTCATGTTGATCAGGCCCACATCGAACGGCGCGACGCTCTCCGGCCAGATGATGCCGTTCTCGTCATGGCTCGCCTCGATGATGGCCGCCAGAAGGCGGCTCGGGCCAATGCCGTAGGATCCCATAGACACATGATGCTCCTTGCCGTCCGGACCGGTGACGGTCGCGTTCATGGGCTCGGAATACTTGGTCCCAAAGTGGAAAATATGGCCGACCTCGATGCCGCGCGCAGAAACCTTCTCATCGTCGGGAACAGCGTTCCAGGCGACTTCGTCGTGCATCTCTTCGGTCGCCGCATAGGGCGTGGTCCAGGTGGTGACGATGTCGGCGATTTCGGCGTCATCGCTGAAATCGACATCCGCGCCCGGCACCTGAAGTTCAAGGAACTCCTTGCGGCAGAACACTTCGCTCTCGCCGGTGGAAGCGAGAATGATGAACTCGTGGCTCAGATCGCCGCCGATGGGGCCGGTGTCGGCGCGCATAGGGATCGCCTGCAGCCCCATGCGGGCAAATGTGCGCAGATAGGCAACGAACATGCGGTTGTAGGCGGCCTTTGCGCCCTCGAAGTCGAGATCGAAGGAATAGGCGTCCTTCATCAGGAATTCGCGCGAACGCATCACGCCAAAACGCGGGCGCACCTCGTCGCGGAACTTCCACTGGATGTGATAGAGATTGAGCGGCAAATCCTTGTAGGACTTCACGTAGGACCGGAAGATGTCCGTCACCATCTCTTCATTGGTGGGACCGTAGAGCATCTTGCGCTCGTGCCGGTCGGTGATGCGCAGCATCTCCTTACCGTAATCGTCATAGCGCCCGCTCTCCATCCAAAGATCGGCAGACTGGATGGTCGGCATCAGGATTTCCTGCGCCCCTGCCCGGTTCTGCTCCTCGCGGATGATCTGGTTGACCTTGTCGAGAACACGCTTGCCCAACGGCAGCCAGGAAAAGCTTCCGGCGCCCTGCTGGCGGATCATGCCGGCCCGCAGCATCAGACGATGCGAGACGATTTCGGCCTCACGAGGGGTTTCTTTCAGGATCGGCAGAAAGTAGCGCGACAGTCGCATAAACGCATCCATTGAAGCGGCTCGGACGAGCCTGTTCGGAATCAAAGTGACAAATGGTTCAGGGCCGGTGTCTTAACCATTTCGCAATGAATTGAAAAGTCGAAGCCATGCACCGGCCTCCGCTCGCCACACAAAAGGGCGGCTGCACGCGGATTTGATAACAATGCATTTCAAACGCGATTTTCCTCGTGACATTTCGTCTCAACTTGCTCTATGGTGCCCTCCCATAACAAGAGGGTGAAGCTGAAAATTCATCCTCACCACGCGGTCAAAGTCTTGGGAGGATGCGGTCCAGGCGCGGTTACACGCAGCCGCCGACGATGATACGGTAAAGGATCGGACGCGTTGAGTTAGCAAGGCCTCTTGGCCTTGCATTTTTTTTGGGCCAAGCCCATTCCCCGATGTCTTCAGGAGATGCCCGCGCCGCGCCGAAGCGGTTGTCGCATGAGGGCCGCAGATTGCGTCAGTCGAAACGCGGAATGACCCTTGGAATATCGTCGAACGAATAACCAAGACCCCGTGTCACAAGGATCAGGAGACCGCAGATCACCACGGCGATGATCGTGGTGCGGATCAGGGCGCGCAGCATGTGCGGCCCGCGCGGCGCGCTTTCGGTGGTGCCAAGCGTCACCTCACCGTCTTCTTCCTGCGTGCGCAGACCGAACGGCAGTGCGATGAAGAGCACCGTCCACCAGACGATGAAGAAAACGGCCAAAAGAGAAATCCAGCTCATCAGAACCTCAGACCTGTTCGAGTTCCACGAGAGTGCCGGCGAAATCCTTTGGATGAAGGAAGAGGACCGGCTTTCCATGGGCGCCGGTCTTCGGCTCTCCGTCTCCGAGGATGCGCGCACCATCCGCCTTCAATCGGTCGCGCGCGGCAATGATATCGGCCACCTCGTAGCATATGTGATGCATGCCGCCGTCCGGGTTTTTCGAGAGAAAGCCGGCAATCGGCGATCCCTCGCCAAGCGGCTCCAGCAGCTCGACCTTGGTGTTATCGAGCTCTACGAAAACCACGGTAACACCATGCTCGGGCAGAGCCTGCGGGCGAGAGACGCGGGCGCCCAGCGTATCGCGGTATAGAGCAGACGCTCTTTCAAGGTCCGGCACGGCGATCGCCACGTGATTGAGCTTTCCGAGCATCGGCCTGCCTCTCCTGCAATGCGCCGGGGTCTTTCCACCCCGCCCCTGCTTATTGCGTGACGAATACGGTCACAATGGGCTTTTTGCCCCATGCGGCATTTGCCGCATTGCGCACGGCACGCCGGACCGATTCCGACACCAGGTCGAGATCCTTGCGGCGGTTGCGCGGAATGCTGCGCACGGCGCCGGATGCTGCGTCCAGCATAATGTCCTCGAGCAGTTCCCCCTGTGCATCGCGCTCGGCAACGCCGATGGAGACGATGTCGGGGTCGCCATCGAGATTGAAACGATCATCAAGCACGACGTTGAGCGCGACATGGCCCGCATAGGAAAGCTTGCGGCGATCGCGGATGCCCATCTCTTCATCGTCGCCCAGAAGCCGGCCATCCTTGAAGAAACGGCCATTCTGGACTTCGCCGATGATTTCGGCCGGCCCGGGAGCAAGGCGCAGCATGTCGCCATTGCGCACCTGCGTGACCTCTGGAATGCCTTCCATCGCTCCCAGCGAGCCCTGCGCCACCAGATGCGCGGCCTCGCCATGCACCGGCACGAGGATCTGCGGACGCACCCAGGAATACATGCGCTTCAATTCGCTGCGGCGGGGGTGGCCGGAAACGTGAACCAGCGCGTCGTCATCCTCGATGATCTCGATGCCCATCTCGATCAGACGGTTCTTGGTTTCCAGAACCGCTTTTTCATTGCCGGGGATGAGGCGCGAGGAATAGACGACCGTGTCGCCTGCCGTCAGCGCGACATTGCGCATCTCGTCGCGGGCGAGTTTGGCGAGTGCGGCGCGGCTTTCTCCCTGACTTCCGGTACAAAGCACCACGACCTTGTCGCGCGGGACGTGCTGGAACTCGTCCTCGTCCAGATAGTCCGGCAGCCCGTCGAGATAGCCGAGTTCCGTCGCCACATCGATGACGCGCTTCATGGAGCGACCGAGCACGAGAAGCTGGCGACCGGCATCGCGCGCTGCTTCCGCAATGGAGCGAATGCGGCCCACATTGGAGGAGAAGGTGGTGACGACGACACGGCCTGACGCCGCCTCGATCACTTCCTTCAGCCCCTCGCCAACGGCCTGTTCGGTGGGCGATTCGCCTTCGCGCATGGCGTTGGTGGAATCGCAGACCAGCGCCAGAACGCCTTCATCGCCGATCGCGCGGAAGCGTGCCTCGTCGGTCTTGGGGCCGATGGCGGGAGCCGGGTCGATCTTCCAGTCGCCCGTATGCACCACCCTGCCGAGCGGGGTCGTGATGGCGAGCGAAACCGGCTCGGGAATGGAGTGCGCGACGGCAACGGCCTCGATGCTGAACGGACCGACCTCGAAGGTTTCGCCGGCCCTGAATATCTTCACCGGCACATCGGGTGCGCCGGATTCGGACTGGCGCTTGGCTTCCAGAAGCCCGGCGGCAAAAGGCGTCATCCAGACATCAGTCTTGAGCAGCGGCCAGAGATCGAGCACCGCGCCGTAGTGATCTTCATGCGCGTGGGTGATGACGATGCCGCGCAGCCGGTCGACCTCACCGCGAATGAAGCTGATGTCGGGCAGAACCAGATCAACGCCCGGAAGCTCCGGCCCCGGAAAGGTGACGCCGCAATCGACAACGATCCATTCGCGTTTGCCGGCGGGCCCAAAACCATAGAGGCCAAAATTCATGCCGATCTCGCCGACACCGCCAAGCGGGCAGAAAACCAGCTCGGCATTCTTCAGATCGCCGCTCTTGGCCGGCTTCTTTGTGCTGGAACGCGCCATGGGTCCCCTTCTCTTAATCTGCCTGCGCAGAAGCAACCGCGCCAAAATGCACGTCGCCTGCTGCAATTCTCAACAATGAACCGTCCGCTTCGCGGATAACGAAGCGACAGGCCTCGTCGATGGTTTCGAATGTGCCGCGCGCCACGCGGCCGTCGACACGGATGGACACCTGAGTGCCAAGCCCCGCCGCCCGCTTCAGCCAGCGGCTGCGAATGGCATCGAGCCCGCGCCCGCCATTCCAAAGGCGACTGTTATCGACCCAGGCGTCCGAAAGCGCAAGGAACAGCTCGCCCGCATCTCCGCCAAAGCCCAGCGCCTTGAGCGAGGTTGCCGGATAAGGTGTGTTGTCTGGATGGGAAACGACATTGACGCCGATACCAACCGCAATGGCAAAGCGGCCATCTGGAAGAATGGCCGATTCCAGCAGAATGCCGGAAAGCTTCGCCCCGTCGGCCAGAACGTCGTTCGGCCATTTGAGCGCAAAGCGCCCGCCCGGCATGTCGCCGCCATCGGCAGCAACCGCAATGCGCTTTTCCGGCACCACTGCCAGAAGCGCATCGGAGAGGGCGAGCCCGGCAACAAAGCCGAGCGTGGCCGCCGTCGCCGGCTCGAAATGACCGACATTCAGGAGCGTTGCCGCAAGATTGCCGGGCGGTGTCGCCCATTCACGGCCGCGACGCCCTCGCCCACTCTCCTGCCTGGAGGCGACAACCCAGAGATTGCCCGGGTCGCCGGCGCGCGCATGATCGAGCGCCAGCGCATTGGTGGAGCCGACGCTCTCATGGGCTTCCAGCCGATAACCGGCCGTTTCCGCCGACGGCGCCAGACGAAAGGCCATGACCTAGAAGAAGGTCTTTGCGGCGGCCTCGGCAAAGCGCCCGACAGGGCCGCCGATCAAAACGTAGAGCAGCACAAAGGCGCCCGACAGGAGCATGACGAAGCGTAGTTCGCCCGCCATGGGCTGGAAGCCGCCCGCCGATTCGTCGAACCACATGATCTTGATGACGCGCAGATAATAGAACGCGCCGACCACGGAGCTGACCACACCGATCACTGCAAGCGCATAGAGCTTGGCGTCGATGGCCGCGAGGAACACGTACCATTTTCCCCAGAAGCCCGCGAGCGGCGGAATGCCTGCCAGCGAGAACATGAGAATGGTCATGATCGTCGCCATCATCGGATTGGTCGACGAGAGGCCCGCCAGATCGTCGATCTGCTCGACATTCGCGTCATTGCGGCGCATGGCCAGGATGACGGCAAACGTGCCGAGCGTCATGGCCAGATAGATCAGCATGTAGATCGCCACGCCCTTGACGCCGGCCTCGGAATTCGCGGCAAGCCCGACAAGCGCATAGCCCACATGACCGATGGAGGAATAGGCCATGAGGCGCTTGATGTTGCGCTGGCCAATGGCCGCAAACGCGCCAAGAATCATGGAGGCAATCGCCACGAACACGATGATCTGCTGCCAGTCGCTGGCAATCGGTTCGAACGCCCCCATGGTGACACGCACCAGAAGCGCCATGGCAGCCATTTTGGGTGCGGCGGCGAAGAAGGCGGTGACCGGCGTGGGAGCGCCTTCATAGACGTCCGGCGTCCACATGTGGAAGGGAACAGCGGAAATCTTGAAAGCGAGCCCCGCCAGCACGAAGACGAGACCGAAGACGAGACCGAGCTGACGCTCCGCACCCGTGAGCGTTGCGGCGATGACGTCGAAGCCGGTGTTGCCGGTGTAGCCGTAGACCAGCGAAATGCCGTAAAGCATCATGCCCGAAGAGAGCGCGCCCAGAACGAAGTATTTCAGGCCCGCCTCGGTAGAGCGTGCGCTGTCGCGGTTGATGGCGGCAACGACGTAGAGTGCGAGCGACTGCAGCTCGAGGCCAAGATAGAGCGCGATCATGTCATTGGCCGAGATCATCAGCATCATGCCGAGTGTGGCCAGCATGATGAGAACCGGGAACTCGAACTTGTCGAATTTCTCCGCCTTTGCAAAACCGACCGACATGACGAGCGTCACAACGGAGCCGACCAGCGTCAGGATCTTCATGAAGCGGGCGAACGCATCGCTTACGAAGGCACCGCCGAAGGCGCGGCCATCGGCCGGGAAGATCACCATCAGCGCAATCACGGCGACCAGAAGCGCGACCGCAAGGCCGGTGACGGTGGAATTGGCACGGGGGCCGGAAAAGACACCGACCATCAGGAGCGCCATAGCGCCCACCGCCAGGATCAGCTCCGGCGTTGCAAGGATCAGGCTTATCGTCAGATCAGGCGTCATTCGCTTTCAATCCGTTTACTGCGCGGCAGCCGTTGCCGCTTCCCGTGCCATGTCGGCCGACAGGGAGACATTGTTCACAAGTGCTTCGACCGAAACCGCCGTCGCATCGAGGATCGGTGCCGGGTAGACACCGAAGAAGATGACCAGCACCACAAGCGGGTAGAGGATCAGCTTCTCGCGTGCGGAGAGGTCGAGCATGCCCTTCAGGCTTTCCTTGGTCAGCGAGCCGAACACAACCCGGCGATAGAGCCAGAGCGCATAACCCGCCGACAGGATGACGCCGGTGGTGGCAAAGAGCGCAACCCAGGTGTTGACCTTGAACACCGACAGAAGCGTCAGGAACTCGCCGACGAAGCCGCTGGTGCCCGGCAGGCCCACATTCGCCATGGTGAAGATCATGAACACGGTGGCGTATTTGGGCATGTTGTTGACCAGGCCGCCATAGGCCGCGATCTCGCGTGTGTGCATGCGGTCATAGATGACGCCGACACACAGGAAGAGCGCGCCCGAGACGAGGCCGTGCGAGAGCATCTGGAAGATCGCGCCCTGCACGCCCTGCTCGTTGATGGCGAAAATACCCATGGTGACGAAGCCCATATGGGCGACCGACGAATAGGCGATCAGCTTCTTGATATCCTCCTGCATCAGCGCCACCAGCGAGGTGTAGATGATGGCGATGACCGACAGGGTGAAGACCAACGGCGCCAGGTCGATGGAGGCGACCGGGAACATGGGCAGCGAGAAGCGCAGGAAGCCATAGCCGCCCATCTTCAACAGGATGCCCGCAAGGATGACCGAGCCTGCCGTAGGCGCTTCAACGTGCGCGTCGGGCAGCCAGGTGTGGACCGGCCACATGGGCATCTTGACCGCGAAGGAGGCGAAGAAGGCCACCCATAGCCAGTATTGCATGCCCTCGGGGAAGACGTGGGTCAGAAGCGTCGGGATATCCGTCGTCCCGGCCTGCCAGTACATCGCCATCATGGCGAGCAGCATCAGCACCGAGCCGAGCAGCGTGTAGAGGAAGAACTTGAAGCTCGCATAGACGCGCCGCTTGCCACCCCAGACACCGATGATGATGAACATCGGAATGAGGCCTGCCTCGAAGAAGACATAGAAGAGCACGATGTCGAGCGCGCAGAACACGCCGATCATGAGCGTTTCCAGGATCAGAAACGCGATCATGTATTCCTTGACGCGGTGCTCCACCGCCTCCCAGCTTGCCAGAACGCATAGCGGCATGAGGAAGGTTGTCAGGATGACGAACAGCATGGAAATGCCGTCGACACCCATGTGATAGGAAATGCCGGAGCCCAGCCATTCCTGCTTTTCCACCATCTGGAACCCGGGGGTCGACGCATCGAAGCCGATCCAGATGAAGAGCGACAGGACGAAGGTAAAAACCGTCGTAAGAAGCGCGACATTGCGAATGTTGCGGCGCGCACCGGCACCGTCCTCCCGGATCAGGAGGATGAGAAGCGCACCCACCAGCGGCAGGAAGGTGACCGTGGAAAGAATTGGCCAGTCGGTCATGGCTTAGAACGTGCCTCCGAGCATCATCCAGGTAACGAGGGCAGCAACGCCGATGAGCATGGCGAAGGCGTAGTGATAGAGATAGCCGCTCTGCAGCTTGACGATCCGGTTGGTCACATCGACCACACGGGCCGAAATGCCATCCGGGCCGAGACCGTCGATGACCATGCCGTCGCCCTTCTTCCAGAGGAAGTGGCCGAGGCGCTTGGCCGGACGGACGAACAGGAAGTCATAGAGCTCGTCGAAATACCACTTGTTGAGCAGGAAGGCGTAAAGCCCGCTGAACTGCCTGGCCAACTGCTTGGGACGCTCGGGCGAACGGATGTAGTAAACCCAGGCGACATAGAGGCCGAGAAGCATGGCGACGAAAGGAGCAAGCTTCACCCAGACGGGCACGTGGTGGAACTCTTCCAGCATGTGGTTGTCCGGCAGCGTGAAGAGCGCACCCTTCCAGAAATGCTCATACTCGTGGCCAACGAAGAACTCCTTGAAGGCAACGCCGGCGAAGAGTGCGCCAACGGCCAGGATGAAAAGCGGCACGAGCATGACCAGCGGCGATTCATGCACATGGTGCATCACATCGGCGGAAGCGCGCGGCTTGCCGTGGAAGGTCATGAAGATCAGACGCCAGGAGTAGAAGCTGGTGAAGACGGCCGCCACGGTGAGCAGGATGAATGAGAACGTCGCGAAATAGTTCTCCGCCGCGAAGGCACCTTCAATGATGGCGTCCTTGGAAAAGAAGCCTGCCGTACCGATGACCGTCAGCGGAATGCCCACGCCGGTCAGCGCGATCGTGCCTATGATCATCATCCAATAGGTCTGCGGTATCAGCTTCCTGAGACCGCCCATCTTGCGCATGTCCTGTTCGTCGGAGACGGCATGGATGACCGAACCGGACCCAAGGAACAGAAGCGCCTTGAAGAAGGCGTGCGTAAAGAGGTGGAAGATGGCCGCGCTGTAAAAGCCGGTGCCCAGCGCGACGAACATATAGCCGAGCTGCGAACAGGTCGAATAGGCGATCACGCGCTTGATGTCGTTCTGCACCAGACCGACGGTCGCGGCAAAGAAAGCCGTGAACGCGCCGACGAAGGTCACGACCGTGAGAGCCGTGTGCGACAGCTCGAAGATCGGCGACAGGCGCGCGACCATGAAGACACCTGCCGTCACCATGGTGGCGGCGTGGATGAGTGCGGAAACCGGGGTCGGGCCTTCCATGGCGTCGGGCAGCCAGGTGTGCAGCGGCACCTGTGCCGACTTGCCCATGGCGCCCATGAACAGAAGAAGACAGATCGCCGTCAGCGCGCCGCCCTTGTCGAGCGCGTAGCCGAGGAAGGTGAGCACGGGCTCGCCGGCCTCTGCGCCTTCAGCCGGAAGATAGGTCGCGGCGTTGGCGAAGATGGTGCTGAAGTTCACCGAACCGAACAGCATGTAGACGCCGAAAATACCGAGCAGGAAGCCGAAATCGCCCACGCGGTTGACAACGAACGCCTTGATGGCCGCGGCATTGGCGGACGGCTTCTTGAACCAGAAGCCGATCAGCAGATAGGAGGCCAGACCCACGCCTTCCCAGCCGAAGAACATCTGGATCAGGTTGTCGGAGGTCACCAGCATGAGCATGGCGAAGGTGAACAGCGACAGATAGGCAAAGAAGCGCGGCCGATGCGGGTCATGGTGCATGTAGCCGATCGAATAGATGTGAACCAGCGCCGAAACCGTGTTGACCACGATTAGCATGACGGCAGTCAGCGTGTCGACGCGGATCGCCCAGCTCACATCCAGATTGCCCGAGGTGATGAAGGCCAGAAGCGGCACGGTGAATGCCTCGCCGCTGCCCATGGCCATCGTGAAGAAGGCCACCCAGGACAAAAGCGCGGCAATGACCATGAAGCCGCTGGTGATCAGCTCGGATCCCTTCGCGCCGATAGAGCGGCCGAACAGCCCGGCGATCAGAAAGCCGATAAGCGGGAGAAATACGATCGCTTGATACATGGCCGTATGCTCAGCCCTTCATCATGTTGATGTCTTCGACGGCGATGGTGCCGCGATTGCGGAAGAAGACGACGAGAATGGCAAGTCCGATCGCGGCTTCCGCCGCCGCGACGGTGAGAACGAAAAGCGCGAAAACCTGGCCAACCAGATCTCCAAGAACGGAGGAGAAGGCGACGAAGTTCAGGTTGACCGCAAGCAGGATGAGCTCGACCGACATCAGGATGATGATGACGTTCTTCCGGTTCAGGAAGATGCCGAACACGCCAAGCGTGAACAGGATGGCCGAGACGGTCAGATAGTGTGCGATGCCGATTTCCAGCATGATCAGAGGCCCTCGCCCGTTTCGACTTTCTTGATTTCAATCGCCGTTTCAGGCGTGCGCGCCACCTGGACAGAGATGTTCTGCCGCTTGACGTTTTCCTTGTGGCGCAGTGTCAGCACAATGGCGCCGATCATGGCCACCAACAGCACCATGCCGGCGATCTGGAAGAAATGGATGTAATCGGTGTAGAGAATGTCGCCGAGCGCTGCCGTGTTGTGGCGCACAGCGATCGGCGGCGTGGGCTGGGCAACCTCGCCCGAAAGCTCCGGCGCGAAGGCGTAACCGCCGAGAACGATGATCAGCTCCGCGGCCAGGATGATGCCCACCAGCGCACCGACCGGCGCGTACTGCAGCGCGCCGCGCTTCAGCTCCGCGAAGTCCACATCCAGCATCATGACGACGAACAGGAACAGCACGGCAACCGCGCCGACATAGACGACCAGCATGATGAAGGCCAGAAACTCGGCGCCCGTCAGAAGGAAGAGACCGGCCGAGTTGAAGAACGCGACGATCAGATAGAGCACCGAATGCACGGGATTGCGCGCGGAAATGACCATAAAGGCCGCCGCCACGGTTAGGAAGGCGAACAGATAAAAGAAAATCGCCTCAAGTCCTGTCAGCATGGTTCCCTCGGTACCTAGCCTGCCGAAGCAGAGCGCTCCGACTTTTCAAGAAACCCGGCACGCCGGGCATTCACTATGCTTCGTTTAGACGGGCGCCCCGCCCCCGTCCACGGGTCAAACCGTCACCGGTATGGCGCATCCAGCGCGATGTTGCGCGCCAGTTCCCGCTCCCACCGGTCGCCGTTGGCGAGCAGCTTGTCCTTGTCGTAGTAAAGCTCTTCGCGCGTTTCCGTCGCGAACTCGAAGTTCGGCCCTTCGACAATGGCGTCAACCGGGCAGGCCTCCTGGCAGAAGCCGCAATAGATGCACTTCACCATGTCGATGTCGTAGCGCACCGTGCGGCGCGTGCCGTCATTGCGGCGGGGACCCGCTCGATGGTGATGGCCTGGGCCGGGCAGATCGCCTCGCACAGCTTGCAGGCGATGCAGCGCTCCTCGCCATTGGGATAGCGGCGCAATGCATGCTCGCCGCGGAAGCGCGGGCTGACCGGGCCTTTTTCATGCGGGTAGTTCAGCGTGTATTTCGGCGCAAAGAACTGCCGCATGGACAGGATGACAGCCCCGACGAACTCTTTGAGAAGCAGCGATTTGGCTGCCTGTGCAAGCGCACTCATCGATTTTCTCCGAAGCGTGTTTCAGGGATGAAAACAGTCATCGTCATGCCATCCCCGTGATTTTCAGGAAGGCCGCGGTGGCAACGACCATGAAGAGCGACAGCGGCAGGAACACCTTCCAGCCAAGGCGCATCAACTGATCGTAGCGGTAGCGCGGCACGAAAGCCTTGACCAGCGCGAACATGAAGAAGACCATGCACATCTTCAACACGAACCAGATGACGCCCGGCACCCAGGTGAAAGGTGCAAAGTCGAGCGGCGGCAGCCAGCCACCCAGGAACAGGATGGTAGTGAGCGCGCACATCAGGACGATTGCCACATACTCGCCGAGGAAGAAGAGCAGGAACGGCGTCGAGGAATACTCGATCATGTGACCGGCCACGAGCTCGGATTCGGCCTCCACCAGATCGAAGGGCGGGCGGTTCGTCTCGGCAAGCGCCGAGATGAAGAACACGATGAACATGGGGAACAGCGCCAGCCAGTTCCAGTCGAGGAACGTGTTCGGCAGGCCGAGCATGGTCCCAAGACCGTCGCCCTGCGCGAGCACGATGTCTGTCAGGTTGAGCGAGCCGACCGTGAGCAGGACGGTGACGATCACGAAGCCGATGGAGACTTCATAGGAGACCATCTGTGCCGCCGAACGCAGCGCACCGAGGAACGGATATTTCGAGTTGGACGCCCAGCCGCCCATGATCACGCCGTAGACTTCCAGCGACGCGATGGCGAAGACGTAGAGAATGCCGATGTTCACATTGGCAATCGCCCAGCCTTCATTGACCGGGATCACCGCCCATGCGGCAATCGCCAGAACCGAGGCAACGACTGGTGCCAGAAGGAACACGCCCTTGTTGGCGCCGGACGGGATCACCGGCTCCTTGAAGACGAACTTGAAGAGGTCGGCAAACGCCTGGAACAGGCCCCACGGGCCGACCACGTTGGGACCACGGCGACGCTGCACGGCAGCCAGATCTTGCGGTCGGCATAAAGAATATAGGCGACGAAGATCAGGAGGATGACGATCATCGCCACCGACTGCAGAAGAATCAGAAGCCCCGGAAGGACGTAGGTTGAAAAGAAGGTATCCATTCGTCTCTACTCGGCCGCCTGTTTTACGTCGCCGCGCGCCAGCGCCGAACATTCAGCCATCACAGCCGAGGCACGGGCGATCGGGTTGGTGAGATAGAAATCCTTCACCGGCGAGGTGAAGGGAGCCTTGGTAAGCCGCCCGCCAAGCTTGGCGAGTTTCTCGACATCGCCCGCATCGGCTGGCGCAACCGTGTCGATGGCCGCGAAATGCGGGAATTCGGCATAAAGGGCTGCGCGCAGGGCGGCCAGCGAATCGAACGGAAGCTTGTGGCCGAGCACATCGGACAATGCCCGCAGGATCGCCCAGTCTTCCTTGGCCTCGCCCGGCGCGAAACCGGCGCGGTTGGTCATCTGCACCCGGCCCTCGGTGTTCACATAGGTGCCGGACTTCTCCGTATAGGTCGCAGCCGGCAGGATGACATCGGCGCGGTGTGCACCGGCATCGCCATGGGTGCCGATATAGACGGTGAAGGCCTCACCGATCGCATTCATGTCGATCTCGTCGGCGCCGAGCAGGAAGAGCACGTCCATCGCGCCCATCATGCCCTTCACGTCCTTGCCATCTTTACCGGGCACGAAGCCGAGATCGAGACCGCCGACGCGGGACGCCGCCGTATGCAGCACGGCAAAACCGTTCCACTCGGCAGACACTGCTTTGACCGATCCGGCAAGCTTTGCCGCGAGACCGAGGATCGCCGCACCGTCGGAGCGGGCGAGAGCCCCCTGCCCGACGATGATCATCGGGCGCTTGGCCTTCTTCAGGACCGAAGCGAATTTGCCCTTGCCTTCGGCCAGTTCCTTGAGCGTATCGGCACCGGCACCGAGCATGTCGTAATCATAGCGCAGATCGCCCATCTCGCCGATGACGCCAATGGGGAAATCGCCCATGCGCCAGCGCTTGCGGATGCGGGCGTTGAGAACCGACGCCTCGAAACGCGGGTTGGCGCCGACGATCAGAAGCGCGTCGGCATCCTCGATGCCCTCGATGGTCGGGTTGAAGATATAGCCGGCACGGCCAAGCGCCGGGTCGAGCGCTGCGCCATCCTGGCGGCAGTCATAATTCGGGGAGCCGAGCGACTGCATCAGCGCCTTGAGTGCATACATTTCCTCGACGGATGCCAGATCGCCGGCGATGGCGCCGATCTTTTCCGGCTGAGACTTCGACACGGCCTTTGCGATGGCATCGAACGCCTCGCCCCACGAGGCCGGCTGCAGGCGCTTGCCCTTGCGCACATAGGGGCGGTCGAGACGCTGGGTTCTGAGGCCATCCCAGACGAAGCGGGATTTGTCAGAAATCCATTCCTCGTTCACCGCCTCGTTGATGCGCGGCATGATGCGCATGACCTCGCGGCCGCGCGTGTCGACACGTATGGCCGAACCAACCGCATCCATCACGTCGATGGACTGGGTCTTGTTGAGCTCCCATGGGCGCGCTTGAAACGCATAGGGGCGCGAGGTCAGCGCGCCGACCGGGCACAGGTCAATCACATTGCCCTGAAGCTCAGACGTCATCGCCTCTTCGAGATAGGTGGTGATCTCGGCATCCTCGCCGCGGCCGATCAGGCCGAGCTCGGAAATGCCGGCCACCTCGGTGGTGAAGCGGACGCAGCGCGTGCAGTGGATGCAGCGCGTCATGATCGTCTTGACGAGCGGTCCGATATATTTGTCTTCGACGGCGCGCTTGTTTTCCTTGTAGCGGGACGAATCCACGCCAAAGGCCATCGCCTGATCCTGCAGATCACATTCGCCGCCCTGATCGCAGATCGGGCAATCGAGCGGATGGTTGATGAGCAGGAACTCCATCACGCCTTCGCGGGCCTTCTTGACCATCGGCGTGTTGGTGAAGATTTCGGGCGCCTCGCCATTGGGGCCGGGGCGCAGATCGCGCACGCCCATGGCGCAGGAGGCGGCAGGCTTGGGCGGTCCGCCCTTCACTTCCACCAGACACATGCGGCAATTGCCGGCGATCGACAGACGCTCATGGAAACAGAAGCGCGGCACCTCCGCGCCCGCCTCCTCGGCGGCCTGCAGCAGCGTGTAGTGATCGGGTACCTCGATCTCCGTGCCGTCGACTTTCAATTTTGCCATGGTCGCTGTCCGCTTACCTCTCGCCCCTTCCGGAGCAAACCTTCACTTTTATTCCGCCGCCACCAGCGCCGGCCGGGCCTGATGCGCGTTGCGGGTGAACTCGTCGATGCGCCGCTCGATCTCCGGGCGGAAATGACGCACGAGGCCCTGGATCGGCCATGCAGCCGCATCGCCAAGGGCACAGATCGTGTGGCCTTCCACCTGCTTCGTCACGTCGAGCAGCATGTCGATTTCGTGCTTCTGAGCCTGACCGATGACCAGACGCTCCATCACGCGCCACATCCAGCCGGTGCCTTCACGGCACGGCGTGCACTGGCCGCAGCTCTCGTGCTTGTAAAAATAGGAGAGCCGCGCAATCGCCTTCACGATGTCGGTGGACTTGTCCATCACGATCACGGCGGCGGTGCCGAGACCCGATTTCAGTTCGCGTAGACTGTCGAAATCCATCGGCGTATCGATGATCTCACTGGCCGGCACCAGCGGCACCGAAGAGCCACCGGGAATGACCGCCAGAAGATTGTCCCAGCCGCCGCGGATGCCGCCGCAATGGCGCTCGATCAGCTCGCGGAACGGGATCGACATCTCCTCTTCCACCGTGCACGGCGTGTTAACGTGGCCGGAAATGCAGAAGAGCTTCGTGCCCTTGTTGTTCTCGCGCCCGAAGGAGGAGAACCAAGATGCACCGCGACGCAGAATGGTCGGCGCAACGGCGATGGATTCGACGTTGTTCACGGTGGTCGGAC
This sequence comes from Nitratireductor aquibiodomus NL21 = JCM 21793, assembly GCF_000615975.1. GTDB lineage: Bacteria > Pseudomonadota > Alphaproteobacteria > Rhizobiales > Rhizobiaceae > Nitratireductor > Nitratireductor aquibiodomus. The sequence goes on from NZ_BAMP01000027.1 coordinate 28,908, forward strand.
AACCATAGAGGCCGACATTGGCGGGGAATGGTGGCTTGAGGCGCGGCTGGCCTTTTTTGCCTTCAAGGCTCTCCAGAAGTGCGGTCTCTTCACCGCAGATATAGGCGCCAGCGCCGTGATGGACGTAAACGTCCATGTCCCAGCCGCACTTGTTGTTCTTGCCGAGCAGGCCCGCCTCGTAGCACTCGGCGATGGCACGTTCGAGCGCCTCACGCTCGCGGATGAACTCACCGCGCACATAGATATAGGCCGCATGCGCGCCCATGGCGAAGCCGGCGATCAGGCATCCCTCGACCAGCGTGTGCGGGTCGTGGCGCATGATGTCGCGGTCTTTACAGGTGCCTGGCTCCGATTCGTCGGCATTGACGACGAGATAATGCGGGCGGTCGCCCGGTTCTTTCGGCATGAACGACCATTTGAGACCGGTCGGGAAGCCGGCGCCACCGCGCCCGCGCAGGCCCGATGCCTTCATCTCATTGATGATCCAGTCGCGGCCCTTGTCGATCAGCCCCCTGGTGTTGTCCCAGAGCCCACGCGACTGCGCCCCCTTCAGGGAACGGTCGAACTGGCCGTAAATATTGGTGAAGATGCGGTCTTTATCCTGGAGCATGGCTCAGTCCCTCACCTCGCTTCTTGCCGAAAACCCTGATGTATTCGCTTCGCCGCCCTTGGCGAGCGCCTTGGCCTGTTTGACCCAGTCCTCGCGCTCGATGCGGCCATGAAAGCTCAGATAACCGTCGACCCATTCGCGCTCGGCCTTCTTCCACTTCGAAACCTGCTCGAAGGTGAAGATGCCGAGATCGTGCAGAATGCCCTCGATCTTCGGGCCGACGCCGGAAATCATCTTGAGGTCATCAGGCTCTGCCGGACGATCAATGCCAACCGGACGGTTCTTGTCTTCCAGCGACGGCTTTTCCGCCTTTTTCGCCGCGGCGGGCTTTTTCTTCGGCGCGGAGCTGGACGAGACAGCAGCGGCTGCAGAAGTTTTTCCGCTGTCCGCTTTGACCGGCGACGGCGACTTGATGGCCGGATCAGTTTCGGCCGCAGAAGTGTCGGGCTTGGCAGCGCGCGACGGCGGCACCTCGGTGCCTGCGGCTTTCGCCCTGCTGCCGGCCTTCGTCTTCGTCTTGCCGGTGACGGCCTTTTCATCGGTCAGCGCCGTGAGGCCACTGGCAGGAGCCGAATAGATGCGGTCGATCTGCGGACCGGGCTTGATCGTGTCACCCTTGCCCGATTCGAACGCATCGATGATTTCTTCAAGGCGCTCGGGCGTCAGATCCTCATATGTGTCCTTGAAGATCATGACCATCGGCGCATTCACGCAGGCGCCCTGACACTCCACCTCCTCCCACGACAGCGTGCCGTCGGCATTGGGGTGGAAGGGTTCGGGATTGATCTTCTTCTTGCACAGATCGATCAGTTCGCCAGAGCCGCGCAGCATGCAGGGCGTGGTGCCGCAGACCTGAATGTGGGCGCGGGTGCCAACGGGGGCGAGCTGGAACTGAGTGTAGAAGGTCGCCACTTCGAGCACGCGGATCAGTGGCATGTCCAGCATTTCCGCGACATGCTCAATGGCTGCGCGCGTGACCCAGCCTTCCTGCTCCTGCGCAAGCATCAAAAGCGGGATCACCGCCGACTGCTTGCGGTCCTTCGGATATTTGCCCAGCCAGCGCTTCACTTCCCCGTTCATGGCACGGGAAAAAGCGAAGCTCTCGGGCTGGACGGCTTCGTCTGCGAGACGGCGGACTGACATTTATCTGTCTACCTCACCAAACACGATGTCGAGGGAGCCAAGCACGGCGGCGACGTCGGCCAGAAGATGGCCGCGGCACAGGAAATCCATGGCCTGGAGATGAGCAAAGCCCGGCGCGCGCAGCTTGCAGCGATAGGGCTTGTTGGAACCGTCGGAGACCAGATAGACGCCGAACTCACCCTTGGGCGCTTCCACACAGGCATAAACCTCGCCTTCGGGGACGTGGTAGCTTCAGTGTAGAGCTTGAAGTGATGGATCAGCGCTTCCATCGACCGCTTCATCTCGCCACGCTTGGGCGGGACGATCTTGCCGTCGGTATTCGAGACCGGCCCCACACGCTCCGTGCCGAGAAGACGGTCGACACACTGGCGCATGATCTTCGCCGACTGGCGCATCTCTTCCATGCGGATGAGATAGCGGTCATAGCAGTCGCCATTCTTGCCGACCGGGATGTCGAAATTCATCTCCGGATAGCACTCATAGGGCTGGCTCTTGCGCAAATCCCATGCAGCGCCCGAACCGCGCACCATGACGCCCGAGAATCCCCAGGCCCACGCGTCTTCCAGCGTCACGACGCCGATATCGACATTGCGCTGCTTGAAGATGCGGTTACCGGTCAGAAGACTGTCGAGATCGTCGACCGTCTTGTGGAACGGCTCGATCCAGTTGCCGATGTCCTCGACGAGCTCATCTGGAATGTCCTGATGAACGCCGCCGGGACGGAAATAGGCCGCGTGCATGCGCGCGCCGCAGGCGCGCTCGTAAAACACCATCAGCTTTTCGCGCTCTTCAAAGCCCCACAGCGGCGGGGTGAGCGCGCCCACGTCCATCGCCTGCGTGGTGACGTTCAGGAGATGGTTCAGAATGCGGCCGATCTCGGAAAAGAGCACGCGGATGAGCTGCCCGCGGATCGGCACGTCAATGCCAATCAGCCGTTCGACGGCCAGCGCAAAAGCGTGTTCCTGGTTCATCGGCGCGACATAGTCGAGCCGGTCGAAATAAGGCACGGCCTGCAGATAGGTCTTGTGCTCGATCAGCTTTTCGGTGCCGCGATGCAGCAGGCCGATATGCGGATCAACGCGCTCGACCACCTCGCCGTCGAGCTCCAAAACGAGGCGCAGAACGCCGTGCGCAGCCGGATGCTGCGGGCCGAAGTTGATGTTGAAGTTGCGTACGGAGTGTTCGGTCATTTGGAGCCGCCCTGCTCTTTCGCCTTTTCATCGCCCGGCAACACATAGTCCGTGCCTTCCCATGGCGAAAGGAAATCGAAATTGCGGAATTCCTGTCGCAACTCGACGGGTTCGTAGACGACACGCTTCAGATTGTCGTCGTAGCGCACCTCGACAAAGCCGGTCAGCGGGAAGTCCTTGCGCAGCGGGTGGCCCTCGAAACCATAGTCGGTGAGGATGCGCCGCAGGTCCGGATGCCCGGTGAAAAGAACACCGTACATGTCGTAAATTTCGCGCTCGAACCAGTTGGCGGCCGGAAACACTTCGATGGCGGACGGCACTGGCGTGTCCTCATCCGTCGACAGCTTCACGCGGACGCGCTGGTTCTGGCGCGGCGACAGGAGATGGTAGACCACCTCGAAACGCTTCTGGCGCGAGGGGTAGTCCGCGCCCGAAATGTCGACGAATGCGAAGAACTGACACTGGACGTCGTTCTTCAGAAAATTGAGCACATCGACGATGTCGCCCGGCTCGACCAGGAAGGTCAGCTCGCCATAGGCGACGACCGCATCCTGAATCTGCGCGTCGAGCTTTTCCGTGACGTAGGCCGCCAGGTCCTTCAGCGCTTCGCTCATATCCGCCTCTAACGTTCGATCGTACCGGTGCGACGGATCTTCTTCTGCAGAAGAAGAATGCCGTAAAGCAGCGCTTCCGCCGTGGGCGGGCAGCCGGGCACATAGATATCGACGGGCACGACGCGATCGCAGCCGCGCACCACCGAATAGGAATAGTGATAATAGCCGCCGCCATTGGCACATGAGCCCATGGAGATGACGTAACGCGGCTCCGGCATCTGGTCATAGACCTTGCGCAGCGCGGGCGCCATCTTGTTGGTCAGCGTGCCGGCAACGATCATCACATCCGACTGGCGCGGCGATGCGCGCGGCGCGATGCCGAAACGCTCGGCATCATAGCGCGGCATGGAGATGTGCATCATCTCGACAGCGCAGCACGCCAGGCCGAAGGTCATCCACATGAGCGAGCCGGTGCGCGCCCAGGTGATCAGCGCTTCCGAAGACGTGACAAGAAAGCCCTTGTCAGAAAGTTCGTTGTTGATGCCCGTGTAGAAAGGATCATCCGAACCAACCGGGTTGCCGGTGTTCGGGTCGATCAATCCCTTGGGCCGGGGCGCTACGAGCGTGTCGTTGTTCAGTCCCATTCCAGCGCTCCCTTCTTCCATTCATAGATGAAGCCGATGGTGAGAATTCCGAGGAACACCATCATCGACCAGAAGCCGAGCCAGCCGATATCTCCGAACGCCACCGCCCACGGGAAGAGGAAAGCCACTTCCAGATCGAAGATGATGAAGAGAATCGCCACCAGATAGAAGCGCACATCGAACTTCATGCGGGCATCGTCGAACGCGTTGAAACCGCATTCATAAGCAGACAGCTTCTCGGGATCCGGATTGCGATAGGCCACCAGGAATGGCGCAACCACCAGCGCAAGAGCGACGACAAGCGCAACGCCGATGAAAATAACGATAGGTAGGTATGAACTCAGAAGCTCATTCATGGTCCGACTTTCCGTTGCCCGCCGCGGGCGAGGCTGCGTATCAAGGCCCGTGACCGGGTTTTTGCGCCTACGGCCAAGGCAGCAAGGCTAGGCTCATGTTGCAACGCGGCGAGGGTTAGCGCAGGGCGCTTGGCGACGCAAGTCAAACCTTGGCGAGATCGCGGCATTGTCGCACGCATATCCGCCATTGTTCACACACAACGCCCTCCCGACGTGCTGCAACAGCGGACTTAACGCATAAAAGCCGTGTGTAAAGCGTTATGCGTTTCCTGTCAGGAGACTCCGCTCTTTTGGAACAATCGGGTGGCGCCTGATCCATCCACTGTCTAGGTCTTGTACAAGACAAAAAGCAGGACGGGGCGCCGCGAATGCAGAGAGAGCGACTCACACCGGGCGAGGTGCGGCGAATTGCCCTCGGTGCCCAGGGGTTTTCCACCACGCCACTCAGGGGAACCGTTACCCGGCAACACATAAAGCGCATGCTGGGACGCACCGGGCTCCTACAGATCGACTCGGTCAACGTTCTGGCGCGCGCACATTTAATGCCGCTCTATGCACGGCTTGGCCCCTATCCGGTCGATCTTCTTGGCCGCGCGCAATCCAGAAAGCCGCGCATGCTTTTCGAATACTGGGCGCACGAAGCCTCGCTCCTGCCGGTCGAGACCCAGCCCCTCATGCGTTGGCGTATGGAGCGCGCTGCGCGTGGTGAAGGTGTCTACAAAGGGCTCGTTCATTTCGCCCGCGAGAAGCGCGAACTCGTGGATCGTGTTTACAGGCAGGTGGAAGCCGGCGGCCCGATCGCCGCATCCGACTTCGAGGGAGAGACGGGAAGCGGCGGCTGGTGGGGCTGGAGCGAGACCAAGAAGGCGCTTGAATGGCTATTCTGGTGCGGGCGCATCACCACGCATTCGCGCCGCCCCAGTTTCGAGCGCCTCTACGATCTTCCCGAGCGCGTTCTGCCGCGAGAGGTCCTTGAGACGCCCACACCGCGTGAAGACGATGCGCAGCGCGCCCTCGTCGACATCGCTGCGCGTGCGCTCGGTGTTGCCAGCGAACCGGACATCAGAGATTACTTTCGACTGAAGCCCGCCACCTCCCAGGCACGCGTCGCCGAGCTCGTGGAAGAAGGTGCGCTGCAGCCGGTGGAGGTCAAGGGCTGGCGTCACCCCGCATATCTCCACAGGGACGCACAGCTCCCGCGCCGTATCGACAGACCCGCCCTCCTCGCCCCTTTCGATCCGGTCGTGTGGGAGCGCGACAGAGCCGAGCGCATTTTCGGATTTCGCTACCGGATCGAGATTTACACGCCTGCCCACAAACGTGTGCATGGCTACTATGTCCTGCCCTTTCTTCTGGGGGATCGCATTGTCGCACGCGTCGATCTCAAAGCGGACCGCGCCGGGCGGGTTCTTCTTGTCCAGTCGAGCCATGCGGAGCGACACGCACCGGCTCACACATCAGAAGCCCTTTACGCAGAACTCCAGCGTCTATCGCGCTGGCTGAATCTGGATACCATCACCATTATGCCGCGCGGAGATGTTGCAGACCGCCTCAAAGCCGAAGCTTCCAGGCATCGGGACTGACACCAGTCATAGCATCCAAATTTCAGGTTACAATAAAAATTTTTGCAACTTCTGGCATTTTTACTATGTAGTTACAAAATTTTTTGAGATTTTTTTTTGATCGCCAATTCATGAGAAGAACATATTGCTTCGATGGATCGACAACTGTTCCGGGTTCGCCAAATTTCTATTTTCTCAATTTTAAGGCGAGATAACCGATCCAGATCGGGTAGCCCCACTCCAATAAAACCCCGCACTCCCGGAAAATCCAGAAAATCACAATCCTGACTTGTGTAACCTTGAGTTGTTCAAAAATATAAAAATCATATAAATCAAAAGTTGCCTGAAAAATTTCTGCAACCAGATTCCAGCAATCATCAGTATTTGAATCCGCTTTCTCTGTTTAACCTTTGTTTATTTCTGCTCCTGAATCCTATTCCCGGGCTTGGGAGTATTTGCAATGAACAGAAAACTTTTCATAAAATTTTTCCATCGATCAGATGGCACCGCCGCGCTTGAATTTGCAATCATAGCACCGGTGTTTTTTCTCACTGTCTTTTCCATGATTGCCTACGGAATTTATCTGAGTGCAGCCCATTCCGTACAGCAGGTCAGCGCAGATGCTGCCCGAGCCGCAGTTGCAGGGCTTTCACAACCTGAAAGGCAGAAGCTGGCGCGCGACTTCATCGAGCAGTCGATGATCAAGCACCCATTTATCAATGTCGAGAAGTTCGACATCCAGGTCGCCGACGACGCCGCAAATCCCAGTCAGTTTACTGTCACCGTCAAGTATGATGCTGCAGATCTGCCTATTTGGTCCCTCTATTCCTACGCCATGCCTGACAAGGAGATTGTCGGCTTCTCGACAATCCGGCTCGGGGGACTTTGACATGTCCTGGAAAAAAAAGAGCGCCTTATGCAGCTTCGCCCGGGACCGGCGGGCAAATGTAGCGACACTGTTTGCGCTTTTCCTGCCGATCATGATCGGCTGCGTGGCACTCGGCGTGGATTACGGCAATCTCACCCTGCAGGACCGGAAGCTGCAGAAGACGGCAGATCTCGCTTCCATTGTCGCGGCCGCGGACATTGCCAAAGCCGAGGAGGTCGTTGCCAAGTTCTTTGCCCTGAACAACCAGAACATCGCCGTTGAAACCGACCACGGGCTTCTGCTCGATGAGCGCTACCTGTCTGCCGAAGAATATATTGATCAGGAAAAACGCGGCATAGCGCGGCTCGTGCGCGGGCGCTATTACCCCGACCCGTCGATCGCCAGCAATCTGCGCTTCGTCGAGATGGAGACATCGCCGGATGCGGCGAAGGTGACAATCAGAAAACTTGGCGATCTTTACTTTGGCGCGATGTTCATCGATCCGCCGCAACTCTCCGCAGTCGGCACGGCGTCGGCGGAGAAGCTTGCCGGCTTTTCCGTGGGCTCCCGTCTCGCAAGCCTCAATGGAGGCATACTGAACAGTCTCCTGGGCGGTCTTCTGGGCACGACAATTTCGCTGAAGGTGATGGATTATGAAGGGTTGCTCGACACCGACATCAACGTCCTCTCCTTCATGCAGACCCTTGCGACACGCCTGGACCTGAACGCCCTGACCTATAGCGAGATCCTGGAAACAGAACTCACCCTGCCGCAATTGCTGTCTACAATGCGTCTGACGAGCGGCGTCCCGCCAACGGTGCAGAGCGTTCTCAAGACGCTGGAGACGGCAACCTCGAAGAGCAGCAGCAAGATCAGGCTGGAACGGATCCTGAATCTCGATCCGAAAGGGCCGTTGACCATCGCTACCGATGCCCCCTGGGACATGAAGATTTCGGCGCTGGAAATGATTACCGCGAGCGCCGCGCTCGCCAATGGTGACAACCAGATTGCGGTCGATACAGGCCTTAACCTTCCTCCCCTCACCAGTCTTTCAGTCAAGCTCGCCATCGGTGAACCGCCTGTGGGCACGCCCAGTCATGCGCTTGGCCCCATCGGCACCGCCGTGCGCACGGCGCAGACGCGCCTCAAGGTCTCTTTCGAAATCGGCATAGACCTTGTGGTTCTGAAAACGAAACTGCGTGTGCCGCTCTATGTGGAAGTCGCCCACGCAGAGGCACGGCTCGCCGATATTCAGTGCAGCCCCGCCCACCCAAACAGAGGAAGCGTCGTCGTCGATGCGATGCCGGGCCTGCTTGAGATTGCGCTTGGCGAGGTCGATGACAGTGTCCTGTCCACCTTCTCGGATCAGGCACGGGTCACCCCAGCAAGATGATCGATGTCGGCGGCCTCTTGAGCGTATCGGTGGAAGGCATGGCGCATGTGGAGACACAGAACATGCAGCCTTCCCGTCTGCGCTTCTCAAGCTCCGATATCCAGAACGCCCGCGTTCGAAACGTGTCAACGCGCGACGTGCTGGGTTCCACGACCAGTTCGCTGCTCGACAATCTGCAGCTCGACGTCAAGGTTCTGGGCGGGTCGCTTCTGGGTGGAACGCTCCTAAACAGCACGCTTGTAAAGGGCACAGTCAAGACGCTTCTCTCAAGCCTGTCGGAACCGATCGACGAACTCCTCTACAATGTGCTTGCGCTGGCCGGCGTGAAGATCGGCGAAGCCGATGTGAGGGTTACCGGCGTAAACTGCGAACGCCCGGTGCTCGTACAATAAAGCCCCGGAGAAACGTGCAGCCACTTGCCCCGCAAACCGACCTGCGGGGCTTTTTTTGTTCCCAGCCAAGGTCGATCCTGTCGACCAACCGTAACAGCGGACGTAAACGGCCCGTTGGTGCCAGAGAACAAAACGGTGTATAATCGCGGCTTCCCGCCATATGCCACGACTGGAGCGTGGACCATTTGGCGATGTGGAGGAGATCATGAAACGCTATGCACTTCTTGTCGCGCTGATCGGCCTGTCGCCGGCAGCGGCTTATGCACATTCATGCCCGGTTCTGATGGGTGAAATCGACCAGGCAATGCCGACCGCCTCGCTCTCGGAAAGCGACAGGGCCCGGGTCCAGGAGCTGCGCGCCCAGGGCGAGGAGCAGCACAAGGCTGGCGATCACGACGCGTCCATGTCCAGTCTTGAGGAAGCCAAGGCCCTGCTCGGCCTGTAGAGCATCGGACCGAAAAGTGGAATCCGGTTTTCGGATTATTCCGATGCTCCAGCAATAGATCAGATCGTCCTTTGTGCGTCCGGATGGGCGCACGGCGATCTGGTGTCGACGCCAGCCGCGGCCCCGCCGCAGAAAACAAAAAAGCGGGCCGTGGCCCGCTTCCTTCGCTCCTGAGAGCCAACCGGGTGCCGGTACCTTCATGGTCACCACGGGGTCGTTCAGGTCGAATACAGCGGCTGCCCGGGGAACCTCGCCACACATCCTGCAGGACGTCCCGCTCCGGCTCAGCCACCGCTTATTCCCATGTGGTGGCGAGGGCCGACCGTTGCAAGAGCACCAATTAAATATAAACACCATTCGTTGAGAGGGCTGCCCCATCAGGCCCGGGCCAGATACCTGCCACAACGACTAAACCGATTTCCAGCCCGGCGCATGACCGTGTATCTCGGCGCGATTGCGGCCGAGGTGCTTGGCGCGATAGAGCGCCCTGTCGGCTTCCTCCAAAAGCGCCTCAATCGTGGCTGAACCGTCTTCCGATGATGCCAGCCCGACACTGACCGTCACAGGGATAGCAACCTGCCTTTCCGGCTTGACGGGTGCCTGCGAGAAGGCGCTGCGGATGCGCTCGGCGACCTCAAGCGCCTGTTCGCGGCGGCATTTGGGTAGAAGAATGGCGAATTCCTCGCCACCGACCCGACCAATAATGTCGTTGCCGCGCAGACACGCCGAAATTCTTGCCGCTGCAATCGAAATCACCTGGTCTCCGGTCGCATGACCGAACCGGTCGTTGATGGATTTGAAGTGATCGATGTCCAGCATGAGGACGGAATAGGGCTGAGCCTGTCGGGCGCAGGACCGCGCGAGCCGCAACGCCTCTTCCCCGAAAGCACGTCGGTTGAGGAGATTGGACAAGGGATCGTGCCGGGCAAGATGGGAGAGCTGGGCAATCAGATCCTTTTGTTTTGCCATTGCACTGGCGAGCATCAGAGGGGCAAGGGTGATCAGGCTGACGCCAAGCCGCATGGAGATCAGAGCACCTTCTGCGGAGACATCAACCATCTTGTCGAACAGGTTTGCAGAGAGCGCGATCAGGCTCCAGAAGCTGAACACCGACGTCAGGAGGACCGTGACGAAACGCGGATACACGATCGCCGCCCACAGGAGTGCCGGCACGGGAAACGCAACGGCGCCAGGACCGCCGATCTGAAAACTGGCAAAGCATGTAAGCACAAGCGCAATCATCGGCATTGCGAGATAGGCCAACCGTTTCGCCGATGCGCCGCGCGGGAATGGAATCACGCGGGCGGTGAGAATGACCGGCAGGATCGCGACAAAGTTGGCAAACTCGGTGACGAACCAGAATGTCCAGCCGCCCAGTGCGGTGCCGCTGAACAGAATCGGATTTGCCACCGATCCGACCAGCCCCGCCATACAGGCGCCAAAACCGATCGCCGAAACCAGCTGGGGAACCGATTCCGGCGTCTGCAGTCGGATCGCCTCCCGCGGAAACATCCGCAGAACCACAAAGGCCCCGCCGATGCTGGCAAGGTTCGCACCCGTCAGTATGAGCGTCTTGCCAAGCGGAGAGCCGGTGAGAAGGTCAGCAGCAATGAACCAGCAGTGGCGGCACCCCAGCCATATCGCGATGCCGTGGCAGGCATCCGCAACAGCAGGCCGAGCATGACGGCATTGGCTGGCCATACCGTGGCGAGAAAATCGACCGGTCGCGTGTAGATTCCGAAGAGACAGGTGCCGAACACGACAAGGCCGAGCAAAATTGCGGCCTGGATTGTCGCTACGAACGATCGCTTCGGCGATCGTTCGCTGGCTATAGAATTGGTCACCACTGGCTGCGACCCCCACAAACTGTGCTGGCAGACTAGCATTGAATGCTGTCAGCCGGGTTAAGGCGGGCCGCGGAAACCATCTGTGCCGAACATTACGAGCCATGGTTAACACAAGCGTGCAGGGTCCATTAAAGTTCGAGCTTTAGTCTCACGCCATGAGCCCGATCAAACTGTTCTCGTATGTGTTGCGCGCTGCGCTCCTGCTGTCACCGGCGGCGGCTGCGGTGATCATGTTCGTCTATCTTCTCGACAGTGCGGAGCGAACGAATGATCTCCCGGCCGTGGACCCCTTCCGCACAGCCACAATCCGCTGATCGCAATGGATCTCGGGATGCTCTGGCAGACGCTTTCCCGGCCACACGCCAAGACAAGGCGCGCTGAATCTTCAGGGCAGAAGCGCTGTGCGTTTACTCTCAAAAGCGATGGAATTCTGGGAAAAATGGGAGGGGGAATTTTCACCCCGGCTTCAGAGTTTCCCTCCGAGCGCCACTTCTTCAATTTCTTTGAGAAGTGGCGCGAGTGACGGGGCTCGAACCCGCGACCTCCGGCGTGACAGGCCGGCACTCTAACCAACTGAGCTACACCCGCGCTTGAGGCGCTGTGCCGAAGCAGCAACGCGTCGATGAGCGCTGAATTAGGGGGTTCTTGATGTGGTGTCAAGCAGCCAGGATGCAGTTTGTGAAACTTTCTTGATGTTGTTCCAATATGTGCTGGAGACGCGGTTTTTTGCTTGCGATCCGTGCGCGAACGCCCTAAACGATCCGCTTGGAATGGGCGATTAGCTCAGTTGGTAGAGCGCTTCGTTTACACCGAAGATGTCGGCAGTTCGAGCCTGTCATCGCCCACCATTCCCCTCTCCCTTACTGGACCGGCCATTTTGATCGGCATGCCGGTTTTGCCGTACTCCAGGCCACCATTTCCTTCCCCAGGGAGCGCGTAGGTGCCCGAGATTCGCAAGGCCCGGAAAGATGACCTCGTCGACCTGATGGAAATCTGGCGGCGGTCGGTTCGCGCCACTCATGATTTTCTATCCGAATCGGATTTCCGCGCGATCGAAGCAGACGTTGCCGGCAGCTATCTGCCGGAGGCCAGGCTCTGGGTCGCGGTGGATGGACGCGATTCTCCTCTCGCGTTCATGGGGCTGACAGCGGCGCATATCGACAGCCTGTTTGTTGACCCTGACGCGCGCGGGAAAGGCCTCGGTGCGCAACTTGTTGCCCATGCCCGCCAGGTCGCCGGCAGGCGGCTCACACTCGAGGTCAACGAGCAGAACGAGCAGGCGCTCGGCTTTTATCAGAAGATGGGCTTCACGGTGACGGGACGCTCCCCGCGCGATGGCGACGGTCGCCCCTATCCGCTTCTGCATATGAGCCTGCGCGCGCCCTGATCGCATTCAGGAAGAACAGGAAGCCATACGGCCAAAAGAAAAGCCGGGTCGAAACCCGGCTTTTCTTGCATTCCCTCAAGGGCGCTATCAGCTGTTGACTGCGTCCTTCAGACCCTTGCCGGCCGAGAACTTCGGCACGTTGCGGGCCGGGATCTGAACCGTGGCGCCGGTCTGCGGGTTGCGGCCCGTGGAGGCCTCACGCCGCGAAACGGAGAAGTTGCCGAAGCCGACGAGGCGCACGTCCCCACCCTTCTTGAGTTCGCCTTCGATGACGGCGAAAACCGCATCGACCGCGGACTGGGCATCGCTTTTCGAGAGGCCTGCCTCTTCTGCGACTGCGGATACGAGCTCGTTCTTGTTCATGTAATTACCCCTTCCTGATAAGGACCAAGTGATGCGACTCACTCGGCTCGAGGCAGTCTAGGGAGAACATTTGCCGCCACCAAGCACGAAATGCTTCAGCGCCCTTCGAAAACCCATGTTTTCTGCGGTTTTCGACAGAAAAGCCGGGCACGAAGCCCGGCTTTTGAGAGTTTTGCCGAAAAAACGGCCTTGAAATGGAGCGATCCCTTGCGCTGCACCGGTTCAGCGCACCTGCCGAACCAGCCCTGCGGGAAGGCCCTGGAGCATCGGACCGAAAAATGAATCCGGTTTTCGGGCTATTCCGATGCTCCATCAATAATTTGGGCCGTCCTTTGTGCGTCCGGACGGACGCACGGCGATCTAATGGGCGATCGTCTGCCCCTCACCCTCACCGGCTGCCACCTTCGCCGGCTCCACGGGCTCGACCCAGTCAATCGGATCGGGCGTGCGGGTGAGCGCATGTTCGAGCACTTCCCCAACGCGGCTGACCGGCACGATCTCGAGACCGTTCTTCACGTTCTCTGGAATATCGGCCAGGTCCTTGGCGTTCTCTTCGGGGATCAGCACCTTCTTGATGCCGCCGCGCAGCGCCGCAAGGAGCTTTTCCTTCAATCCGCCGATGGGCAGCACGCGGCCGCGCAGGGTGATCTCGCCGGTCATGGCGATATCCTTGCGCACCGGGATGCCCGTCATGATCGACACGATGGAGGTCGCCATGGCAACGCCTGCCGAAGGGCCATCCTTGGGCGTCGCGCCTTCCGGCACGTGCACGTGAATGTCCTTCTTGTCGAAGACGGGCGGCTCGATGCCGAAATCGACGGCGCGCGAGCGGACATAGGATGCCGCTGCCGAAATCGATTCCTTCATCACGTCGCGCAGATTGCCGGTCACCGTCATCTTGCCCTTACCGGGCATCATGACACCTTCGATGGTGAGAAGCTCGCCGCCGACTTCCGTCCAGGCAAGGCCGGTCACGACACCCACCTGATCCTCGCCCTCGGCCTGACCGAAGCGGAAGCGCTGCACGCCCAGATAATCCGACAGGTTGTCCTCGGTCACTTCGACCTTGTCCTTGCCGCCGTCCTTCTTGGCATTGCGCAGGATTTCCGTCACCGCCTTGCGGGCGAGCTTCATCAGCTCACGCTCAAGGTTACGGACACCCGCCTCACGCGTGTAGGTGCGGATGATCTGCTGCAGCGCGCCATCGGTCACGGAGAACTCGTGCGCCTCGAGCGCATGCTCGCGCACGGCCTTGGGCAGGAGGTGCCGCTTGGCGATCTCCACCTTCTCATCCTCGGTGTAACCGGCGATGCGGATGATCTCCATACGATCCATCAGCGCCGGCGGAATGTTCAGCGTGTTGGCCGTGGTGACGAACATCACGCTCGACAGGTCATATTCCACCTCGAGATAGTGATCCATGAAGGTCGAATTCTGCTCGGGATCGAGAACCTCAAGCAGGGCCGATGACGGATCGCCGCGGAAATCCATGCCCATCTTGTCGATCTCGTCGAGCAGGAAGAGCGGGTTGGACTTCTTTGCCTTCTTCATCGACTGGACGACCTTGCCGGGCATCGAGCCGATATAGGTGCGGCGATGACCGCGGATCTCTGCCTCGTCGCGCACGCCACCCAGCGCCATGCGGACATATTCGCGTCCGGTGGCCTTGGCGATGGACTTGGCGAGCGAGGTCTTGCCGACGCCGGGCGGTCCGACGAGGCACAGGATCGGGCCCTTCAGCTTCTTCTGACGGCTCTGGACGGCCAGATACTCGACAATACGCTCCTTGACCTTCTCAAGGCCGAAGTGATCCGTATCGAGCACATTCTCGGCGAATTCGAGGTCGTTCTTGATCTTGCTCGGCTTCTTCCACGGAATGGAGAGAAGCCAGTCGAGATAGTTGCGGACCACCGTGGCCTCGGCCGACATGGGCGACATTGTCTTGAGCTTTTTCAGCTCCGCATCGGCCTTCTCGCGCGCTTCCTTGGAGAGCTTGGTCTTGTTGATGCGCTCTTCCAGTTCGGCGGCCTCATTGCGGCCGTCCTCGCCCTCGCCGAGCTCCTTCTGGATGGCCTTCATCTGCTCATTCAGATAATACTCGCGCTGCGTCTTCTCCATCTGGCGCTTGACGCGCGAGCGGATGCGCTTTTCCACCTGCAGAACGGAGATCTCGGCTTCCATGAAGCCCATGGCCTTTTCAAGCCGCTCACGCACGGAGAGCGTGGCAAGCATTTCCTGCTTTTCGGGAATCTTGATGGCCAGATGCGAGGCAACCGTGTCCGCCAGCTTCGAGTAATCCTCGATCTGGTTCGCAGCTCCGACCACCTCGGGCGAAATCTTTTTGTTCAGCTTTACGTAATTTTCGAAGTCGGAAACCACGGAGCGCGCCAGCGCCTCGATTTCCACCTGATCCTCTTCCGGCTCGGGAAGGAGATCGGCCGTGGCCTCGTGAAACTCCTCACGCTCGGTAAACTGCGAGATGCGCGCACGCGAAGTGCCCTCGACGAGCACCTTGACCGTGCCGTCAGGCAATTTCAGGAGCTGCAGCACATTGGCAAGCGTACCGACGTCGTAAATGCCACTCGGCTCCGGATCATCATCCGCAGCGTTCATCTGCGTGGCCAGCAGGATCTGCCGCTCGGCACCCATCACCTCTTCCAGCGCCTTGATCGACTTGTCGCGGCCGACGAAGAGCGGAACGATCATGTGCGGGAACACCACGATATCGCGCAGGGGCAATACGGGATAAGGAGCGCCACCAGCGGTCTTGGGGGTATCAGTCATGTTTCAGCCTTTTCAAACCGCGACCGCTCAAGAGCCAGTCGCGGGCTTCAGTCTATCCGGCCAGAGCGTTATCCACCAGAAGCAACCGCATTGTTGCGCGATGCGTGAATGGAAACCACCCCACCTTTGCTCCTCCCTTAGTTGGAGACATGAACCGAGAAGATCAAGGGCTTAGGCAGGATGCGTGGACCGGACACACAGCCTGCAGCCTCTGGCCATCCCGATTGGGGCGATCTGGTGGTTATCAACACCGCAAAACGCCAACGTCACCGGAACAGGGCCCCGGTGACGCAGAGATGAACACAAACACTTACGGACGAGTGTGATTCGTCAGGCGCTGGCGTTGCCCTTTTCCTGCTCGCGCTCTGCATAAATGTAGAGCGGGCGGGCATTGCCGGCGACGACCTCGTCGGAGATCACAACTTCCTGAACGCCCTCCAGCGCCGGCAGTTCGAACATGGTGTCGAGCAGGATCGCCTCCATGATAGAACGCAGTCCGCGGGCACCCGTCTTGCGCTCGATCGCCTTGCGGGCAATCGCGGCAAGCGCGTTTTCATGGAAGGTGAGTTCCACATTCTCCATGTCGAACAGACGCTGATACTGCTTGACCAGGGCGTTCTTCGGTTCGCTCAGGATCTGCACAAGAGCGGCCTCGTCCAGGTCTTCCAGCGTCGCCAGCACCGGGAGGCGGCCAACGAATTCGGGGATGAGACCGAATTTCAGAAGGTCCTCCGGCTCAACCTGGCGGAACAGTTCGCCCGTCGGGCGATCCTCCGGCGACGCCACTGTCGCGCCAAAGCCGATGGACGTCTTGCGGCCACGGTCGGAGATGATCCTGTCGAGACCGGCAAATGCGCCGCCGCAGATGAAGAGGATGTTGGCCGTGTCCACCTGCAGGAACTCCTGCTGGGGGTGCTTGCGTCCGCCCTGCGGCGGGACGGAAGCGACCGTGCCTTCCATGATCTTCAGAAGCGCCTGCTGCACACCCTCGCCCGACACGTCACGCGTGATGGACGGGTTATCAGACTTGCGCGAAATCTTGTCGATTTCGTCGATATAGACGATGCCGCGCTGCGCCCGCTCGACATTGTAATCGGCTGACTGCAACAGCTTGAGAATGATGTTCTCGACATCCTCGCCCACATAGCCGGCTTCGGTAAGCGTCGTCGCATCGGCCATGGTAAAGGGCACGTCGATGATGCGGGCCAGCGTCTGCGCCAGCAATGTCTTGCCGCAGCCCGTCGGGCCGATCAGCAGGATGTTCGACTTGGCCAGTTCCACATCCGCATTCTTCGAGGCGTGGGCAAGGCGCTTGTAGTGATTGTGGACCGCCACGGACAGCACGCGCTTGGCATGCCCCTGGCCGATCACATAATCGTCGAGCACTTCGATGATTTCCTGCGGAGTGGGCACGCCCTCGCGCGACTTCACCATCGAGGATTTGTTTTCCTCGCGGATGATGTCCATGCACAGTTCAACGCACTCATCGCAGATGAAGACAGTCGGTCCCGCAATCAGTTTGCGGACTTCGTGCTGGCTCTTGCCGCAGAAGGAGCAGTACAGCGTGTTCTTGGAGTCCCCGCTGCCGTTGCTGGCCTTGCTCATGTCTTACGTCCTTTCACTACCCACCGGCATGTCGCCCCGTACCTGCCGGGCGGTCATGGCACCCGAAGACGGAATAGCCCCCAGGCGGTCCACGCTCTGTCTTCGAAACGAAACACAAATCCGAAAACGCGGCAACCATACCGAGCCCCTGTCCAGACCTTGGCTTCGGAAACTCAATATAGGCTTAACGTAGGCGTTCACACACCGGCTGCAAACACAAAAATGTGACAGAATTGACGCAATCGACCGCAAATGCGGGCGAAACGCGTGCCGCCCGGCACCAGGCCGGGCCGTCCGTTGATGAATACCTGTTCGGGAATCAGGAATCAGAGGCTTTCTCGGTCGCGTCGCGCGAACTGACCACCTTGTCGATCAGGCCGAAAGACAGCGCCTCGTCCGAAGTCATGAAGTGATCGCGGTCGAGCGTCTTCTCGATCGTCTCGTAATCCTGCCCCGTGTGTTTCACGTAGACTTCGTTCAGGCGGCGTTTCAGCTTGATGATGTCCTGCGCGTGGCGTTCGATATCGGACGCCTGCCCCTGGAAGCCACCGGAAGGCTGATGCACCATGATGCGTGCATTGGGCGTTGCAAGGCGCATGTCCTTGTGGCCCGCACAAAGAAGCAGCGAGCCCATCGACGCGGCCTGACCGATGCAGAGCGTGGAGACAGGGGGCTGGATGAACTGCATCGTGTCGTAAATGGCCATGCCCGAGGTCACCACACCACCCGGCGAGTTGATGTAGAGCGCGATCTCTTTCTTGGGGTTCTCGGCCTCAAGAAAAAGAAGCTGCGCGCACACCAGCGAGGCCATGCCATCCTCGATCGGGCCGGTGATGAAGATGATGCGCTCTTTGAGAAGACGCGAGAAGATGTCGTAAGCCCGTTCACCCCGGTTCGTCTGTTCGACGACCATGGGCACCAGATTCATGGCGGTATCGACGGGATTCGGCATGAAAATACCTTTCGGTTAGAAGTCGCACGCCGCAAATCTGGCGCGCGCAAAGCGGCAGAATCGTTTGGTTCAACGGGATAGATAGGATGCCCCCTTCCTCTGACGCAAGAGCAAGCGCTTATCAAGATGGTCGCCGGCCGCCGATTCGCCGGTTATGAATGGCGACCTGCGCCGCACGACACCGCACATTCTGGAAGCCGGATCGCCACCACAATGCACATCAGGCCCGCCTATCTCCATTTCGACGCTGACAGAAAATCCGTCCAGCTCGACCCGCACCAGCCGGAATTCGTTCGCAATCCTTATGACGCCTACGCGTTTCTCCACGCGCAGGGGCCGGACTTCTTCTGGGAAAACTATGGCTTCTGGTGCCTTATCGATCATGACGGCGTCAATCGCGCGCTGCGCGACCGGCGCCTCGGGCGCCAGCAGCCCGACG
>NZ_BAMP01000026.1 GCF_000615975.1 Nitratireductor aquibiodomus NL21 = JCM 21793
TGGCTGGCCAATGGCGAGCCGCTGCCGGAGGCCTATCGCCGGCGCAGGGCGAACTGGGTGCCCGATGGCGGCGGCGCATCGACCTGACGGTGATCGACGCGGCCGGACGTTCCGCCAGCGTGGATGTTTTTCTGGAATAGATCAGGCGGCTTCCGCGAGCGCCTTCAAAACCGTTTCGCGCATGGGCATGGGAGCGACTGCGCCAAAGCCCTGTGTGGAAAGGGCAGCGGCCGCATTGGCGTAGCGCGCGGCCTCGAACGGGTCGCCATGGCGATTGAGCTCGGCGAGGAAATTGCCATCGAACGTGTCGCCCGCACCCGTGGCGTCGACGGCGTTGACCCTGATGCCGGGCACGCGGCGGCGCTCATCCGGCGTGGCGACGAGGCAGCCATCCTTGCCGAGCGTCAGCGCGACGATGCCAGCGCCAAGACCCAGATAATGATCGGCGATGGCGTCCGGGTCGCTGATGCCGACCAGCTGTTCGGCGTCTTCCAGACCGGGAAGCGCGATGTCGGCCTTGCGCATGGCGGCTTCGGTGAGTGCGCGGGCGCGCTCGAGCGGCCACAGCTTCAGGCGCAGATTGGTGTCGAAGGAGACTTTGGTGCCGGCGGCGCGGGCAATGTCTATGGCTTCGAGAACCGCATCGCTTGCATCGGCGCTGATGGCCATGGAGATGCCCGACAGATGCAGAATGTCGGCGTTCTCGATGGCGCTGCGGGGCAAGTCGCGCGGAGCGACGCGGCTCGCCGCCGAACCCTTGCGCAGATAGGAGAAGACATGGCCGTTCTCGCCATGGCTGACGAAGTAGACACCCGTATGGGCATCCGGGTTGCGCAGGACCTGGCTAGCGTCCACGCCATTGTCTGCCCAGAGCTGCATGAGGCTGTCGCCGAACTCGTCTGCGCCGAGCGCGGTGAAGAACCCGACCGATGCGCCGGCGCGCGCGGCTGCGATGGCGCAGTTGGAGGTGTCGCCGCCGTAGCCGAAGAGATAGCGGCCCGTGTCGTCCACCTGGTTGAACTCGATCATCGGTTCACCCATGCAGATGATCTTCGGATGGCTCATGACGGTGTTCTCCTCCCCTGACGCTGCGTGCGCTTCTCTTTAAGCGATTGTGCGCCAATGGTGAATGTCTCTTGGGAGAAGATTTTTCACCATACATGGAGAGCCCGGCCTCAGGACCTGGAGCGGTTCATCGTTTCATGGAAACGCTGCGCCACTCCACCTGACTGCAAAATACTCTAGATCGCCGTGCGTCCATCCGGACGCACAAAGGACGATCTAAACCATTGATGGAGCATCGGAACAATCGGAAAACCGGATTCCACTTTTCGGTCCGATGCCCTAGCGGGCGCCGCGACCGAACAGGACGGTGCTGATCGTTGAAAGTATGATGAGCACGTCGAGATCGAATGACAGATGCTTGATGTAATAGAGGTCGTAGGAGAGTTTGTTGATCTCTTCCTGGGTTGTGCCCGCATAGCCGGAATTCACCTGTGCCCAGCCGGTGATGCCGGGCAGCACCATGGTGCGGTGGATGAATTTTGGCTCTTCTGCCTCACTCGCCTGCGCCACATATTCAGCGACGGGGCGTGGTCCCACGAGGCTCATTTCTCCGCGCCAGATATTGATGAGCTGGGGAAGCTCATCCAGCCGCAGGCGGCGCAGCACCCGGCATCCCTTTATGATCCGGTCGTCGTTCGTGCGCGTCGCTCCGCCCTGCCTGCCATGATACATGGTCCGAAACTTGAGCATGTTGAAAGGGCGCCCGCCATAGCCCCGACGGTTTGCACGAAGATCGCCGGCCCGCCATCGAGGGCCCGGATATAGAGCCAGACTGCAAACCCCAGCGATGGTGATCGGCGCCGTGACGATGACGGCGATGAGATCAAGCGCGCGTTTCGCTTTGGAATAGTAGATCTGGCTTGGCGTGTAGGCGAGGTGCGAAACGTCGAACGCGCCCACATCCACGCGGCCTTCGCGCAGCTCGAGAAAGTTGAACCAGGGGGTAACGTCGACCCCGACCATGTAGGCCTTTGTTAGGAAGGTCGACCAATCCGGGTTGTGGTGTGTTCTGGTGTCGATCAGCAGTCGGTCATAGGCGCCGATATCCGCTGTCTTGTCGCTGATCACAGCCACATGGCCTGCAAGCCTCGCTGCAACCTGAGCGGCCTGAGGGAAGTCGAGCAGGGCAACGCGGTCCTCCAGAGACCGGTGAAGCCTCAGATTGGCGACGATCATGGCGATCGTGGCGATCGGGTAGGCCGTCAGAAGAGCCGAGTAGCTCACCGGAATGCGCAGGCCGGACAGAACCGCGACAGCCACGTTGAAACACACGAAGGTGACGAAGATCGCGATGGAAAACGTGTTGCGCTGCCTGCGAAAGCCAAGCAGGGCCAGCGCGACGGCGAAGGGCAGCAAGAAAAGCACCGAGCAGACGATTGCCAGATTGTTCCAGTCGCTGCGTGATGCGTTGAGAATGAAAGCGCTGTAGATCATGCACTGCAAAATGCCGGCGGCCAGAATCTCCGGCAGCATGGGGCGCAGGTTTCGCAGCAGGCGTCGCTGGCGCAGAGATGCACCGTGCTGGAGCACGTCCTCCAGGTCGGGGCTGGGCTCGGCTGGGCTGCGTTTCAGAACGCGCCTGGCGCTGCGATTGGCGGGGCCGTCATCCTTGCCCGCTGGTTTGGACACGTCGTTCAACGTTGCTTCTCGCCCGCACTTAAGAGCTCATACGACCGCGCTTTGCCATGCAGGAACCGGAAGCGCAATCAACGATTGTTCGCATGTCCACAGACAACCCGGATGCAGGCGGTCGGTGTTGCAGCGATTCGACCGACCTTAGACCGGTTCTCTGTTTCATGGAAACGTTCAACTGCACGCCGTTCTGTCCGTCCGAGCATTTGTGCAACAGTTTGCATGTCGAATTATGACGTTGGCATTTACGATTTTGGTCCGAGGCTCTATCAGGCTGAACCCATCGCTGTTCTGACTGTGTACCCATGCACCGCCAAGCCTATGTCTTTCTCTGCCTGACCACGCTCTTCTGGGGCGGCAATGCCGTGGCCAGCCGGCTGGCTGTCGGCCATGTTTCGCCGATGATGCTGACAACGCTTCGCTGGGTCATTGGCTGTGCGCTGCTCGCTGCCTTTGCCTGGCCGCATCTCCGGCGTGACTGGCCGGAGATCCGGCCGAAGCTGCCGTTACTGGCGGCGCTGGGCACGCTCGGTTTCACCGGGTTCAACGCTGTTTTCTACAGTTCCGCCCAGTTCACCTCGGCCATCAACATCGCCATCGAGCAGGGTGCGGTGCCGATGGTTATCTTCGTTGCCAATTTTGTCCTGTTTCGCCAGCGCGTGAGTTTTCTGCAGATTGCCGGCTTCGTTCTGTCTCTGGTCGGCGTAGCGCTGGTTGCCAGCCATGGCGCGTTTTCCCGCCTTCTCGACCTGAATGTGAACTTTGGCGACGCGCTGATGCTTGTCGCCGTCCTGCTCTATGCGGGTTACACGGTCGGGCTGCGGTTAAAGCCGAATATTCACTGGCTGAGCCTGATGTTCGTGCTCTCGTTCTTTGCGCTTCTGGCGTCCCTGCCGCTGGTGGCCTGGGAGATCGCGACCGACCGGCTCATCGCCCCCGACTTTCAGGCTGGATGGTGGTGTTCTACGTTGTGCTGTTCCCCTCCATCTTCGCGCAGACGCTTTATATTCGCGGCAATGAGCTGATTGGCGGTAACCGCGCCGGCCTGTTCATCAATCTGGTGCCGATCTTCGGAACGCTCCTGTCGATCGTCATTCTGCGTGAAGCCTTCTTCACCTATCACGCCGTCGCGCTGTTCATGGTGCTTGGCGGGATATGGCTGGCAGAGCATGGTGGCCGGAAACTGGCTTCCAGAGCTTCAGGCCGCAAAGTGGAGCCTGGTTTCGGGAATTCCGACACTCCACCAACAGGATAGACATGCAAATGCCGGCGCATGACGCCGGCATTGCAATTCCACAAGACTGTTTGCCCCCTATGCCGCCACGTCGAAGGCCAATGGCTTGGCCGAGAGGATCACGTCGGTTGCGCGCAGCTCGCGCAGGACTTCCGGCGGGAAGGGCGCGTCGAGGTAAAGCAGGGCGATGGCATCGCCGCCCGGCCTGTTGCGGCCGAGCTGGAAGTTGGCGATGTTGACCTGGTGCTTGGCGCAGATCGAGCCCAGCAGGCCGATAATGCCCGGCACGTCGTAATTGGTCGTGTAGAGCATGTGCTGGCCGACCTCGGCATCGAGATTGATGCCCTTGATCTGGATGAAGCGCGGCTTGCCGTCGGAGAACACCGTACCGGCGATGGTGCGCGTCTTCTCGGAGGTCTTCACCGTCAGCTTGATATAGCCATCGAACACGCCCGACTTGTCGCGCTTGACCTCCGAAAGAATGATGCCGCGCTCCTTGGCCATGATCGGGGCCGAGACCATGTTGACATCAGCCACCTGCGGGCGGATCAGGCCGGCGAGTGCCGCGCTGATCAACGCGCGGCGGTTCATCTCGGTGGTGGAGCCGTCGAACAGGATCTCCACTTCCTCGATGGCCTCGTCGGTCACCTGACCGACGAATGCGCCCAGCACTTCCGCGAGCTTGATGAAGGGTTTGAGGCGCGGGGCTTCCTCGGCGCTGATCGAGGGCATGTTGATCGCATTCGTGACCGCCCCCTTCGTCAGATAGTCCGCCATCTGCTCCGCCACCTGGATGGCCACGTTCTCCTGGGCCTCGCTGGTGGACGCGCCCAGATGCGGTGTGCAGACCACGTTGGGCATGTTGAAGAGCGGGTTCTCCGTCGCCGGTTCCGTCTCGAACACGTCGATGCCCGCACCGGCCACCTTGCCGGATTTCAGGCCTTCAACGAGATCGGCCTCGACCACAAGGCCGCCACGCGCGCAGTTGATGATGCGCACGCCCTTTTTCATCTTCGCGATGGCATCCTTGTCGATCACGCCACGCGTCTTGTCCGTCAGCGGCGTGTGCAGGGTGATGAAATCGGCGCGTTTGAGCAGCTCGTCGAGTTCGACTTTCTCGACACCCAGTTCCGAGGCACGTTCTGCCGAAAGGAATGGGTCGAAGGCCACCACATGCATCTTCAGGCCGATGGCGCGCATCGCGACCACGGAACCGATATTGCCGCAACCGATCACACCCAGCGTCTTGCCGGTGATCTCGACACCCATGAAGCGGTTCTTTTCCCACTTGCCGTCATGCGTGGAGGTGTTGGCCTCCGGGATCTGGCGGGCAACCGCAAAAAGCATGGCGATGGCGTGCTCGGCGGTCGTGATCGAGTTGCCGAATGGCGTGTTCATCACGATGATGCCGCGGCGCGATGCGGCCGGAATGTCGACATTGTCGACGCCGATGCCGGCGCGGCCCACCACTTTCAGGTTTGTGGCGTTGTTGATGAGCTTTTCGGTGACCTTGGTCGCCGAGCGGATGGCAAGGCCGTCATATTGGTCGATGACGGAAAGAAGCTTTTCCTTGTCCTTGCCAAGGTCGGGCAGGTAATCCACCTCGACGCCGCGATCCTTGAAGATCTGGACGGCGGTGGGCGACAGTTTGTCGGATACGAGTACGCGGGGCGCCATGGCGGCCTCCTGTTTCAATAAAATGAAGTGGGAAGGCGGCTCCGGTTCAGGAGCCGCAGTATCGTGTCAGGCTGCGGCCTTGAGGCTCGCCTTCTGCGACTGGAACGCCCAGTCGAGCCAGGGCATCAGCGCTTCCAGATCGGAGGCTTCCACCGTGGCGCCGGCCCAGATTCGCAGGCCCGAGGGCGCATCGCGATAGTGACCGATGTCATAGGCGACGCCTGCCTTGGCCAGTGCGGAGACCATGCCTTTGGCAAAGGCAGCCTGCTCGCCCGCATCGAGTGCGGCGATCTCTGGATCGACGATCGACAGGCACACCGATGTGTTGGAGCGTGTTGCCGGCACTTTCGCCAGATGGTCGAGCCAGGGCGTGCGGCGCACGAATTCGTCGATCACGGCGAAGTTCGCATTGGCGCGGGCAACGAGACCGTCGAGGCCGCCAATGGCCTTCGCCCAGTTCAGCGCGTCCAGATAGTCTTCCACGCACAGCATGGAGGGCGTGTTGATCGTTTCACCACGGAAGATGCCCTCGATCAGCTTGCCGCCCTTGGTCAGGCGGAAGATCTTGGGTAGCGGCCATGCGGGCGTGTAGCCTTCCAGCCGTTCCACGGCGCGCGGCGAAAGGATGATGACGCCATGGGCGCCTTCACCGCCAAGCACCTTCTGCCAGGAGAAGGTGACCACATCGAGCTTGTCGAAGGGCAGGCGCTGCGCGAAAGCCGCCGATGTGGCGTCGCAGATGGTCAGGCCCGCGCGGTTCGCGGGGATGAAATTGCCATCGGGCACGCGCACGCCGGAGGTGGTGCCGTTCCAGGTGAACACCACGTCGCGGTCGAAATCGATGGAGTTGAGATCCGGCAGATCGCCATAATCGGCTTCGATGCGGCGAACGTCATCGAGTTTCAGCTGCTTGACCACGTCGGTGACCCAGCCGGCACCGAAGGATTCCCAGGCAACCATATCGACGCCGCGCTCGCCAAGCAGCGACCAGAGCGCCATTTCGACGGCGCCGGTGTCGGATGCAGGCACGATGCCGATGCGGTAATCGGCCGGAACCTGCAGAATTTCACGGGTAAGATTGATGGCCTCTGCCAGTTTCGCCTTGCCGATGGAAGAACGATGCGACCGGCCAAGGGGAGCGTCGGCGAGCGCGTCAAGCGACCAGCCGGGACGTTTTGTGCAGGGACCTGAGGAAAAATGCGTATTGGCCGGACGGAGGTCCGGCGTGGGGAGTGTGCTCATGATATATCCTATCCTTCCAGATAGCACGCCTCTCGGTGGGGAGAGGTGGCCCACGGACGGAGTTACGCCGATCCGGTTTTTTCGTCAAGTGCGACATGAGTGCCTCTGGAGACGGGAAATCGGGTTCGCAGGACGCGAGATGGTTCCCACCGGGCTCCGGAGGCTCTATAGAGGCGTTTCGATTTCTTGAGTCATCCAGCGGGGGACCCGCCGGACGTTGCGCCGGAAGGACGTTTTCATGGCAAATGTGGTGGTTGTCGGCTCGCAGTGGGGCGACGAGGGCAAGGGCAAGATCGTGGACTGGCTGTCGGAGCGCGCCGACGTGGTGGCGCGTTTCCAGGGCGGCCACAATGCCGGTCATACCCTCGTCATCGACGGCGTGAGCTACAAGCTGTCACTGCTGCCCTCCGGCGTGGTGCGTCCGGGAAAGCTCTCGGTCATCGGCAATGGTGTCGTGTTCGACCCGCATGCTTTCGTTGCGGAAATGCGGCGTCTTGCCGAGCAGGGGATCGAGGTGACGCCGGACCGGCTGAAGATTGCCGAGAACACGGCTCTGATCCTGTCGCTCCACCGTGAGCTCGACGGGTTCCGCGAGGATGCCGCTTCCAATTCGGGTACGAAGATCGGCACCACCCGTCGCGGCATTGGTCCGGCCTATGAAGACAAAGTCGGCCGCCGCGCGATCCGTGTCATGGATCTGGCCAACAGCGACACGCTGCCGATGAAGATCGACCGCCTGCTCACGCATCATAACGCCCTGCGCCGGGGGCTCGGCCACGAAGAGGTGACGCACCAGGCCATCATGGACGAGCTCACCTCGGTGGCTGACAAGATCCTCCCCTATGTGGATCGTGTCTGGAAAATTCTTGAGGATGCGCGCCGGGCAGGCCAGCGCATCCTGTTCGAGGGCGCGCAGGGAACGATGCTCGACATCGACCACGGCACCTATCCTTTCGTGACGTCCTCCAACACGATTGCCGGACAGGCAGCCACCGGCTCCGGTCTTGGACCGGGTTCCATCGATTACGTGCTTGGCATCACCAAGGCCTATACGACCCGCGTTGGCGAAGGGCCGTTTCCGACAGAGCAGGACAACGAGGTCGGCGAGTTCCTCGGCACGCGCGGTCATGAGTTTGGCACCGTTACCGGGCGCAAGCGGCGCTGCGGCTGGTTCGATGCGGTTCTCGTGCGCCAGGCAGTCGTCGCCAACGGCATGAACGGCATCGCTCTCACCAAGCTCGATGTTCTCGATGGGATGGACGAGATCAAGATCTGCACCGGCTACAGGCTCGACGGCGAACTGATCGATTATCTCCCGGCAGGTCAGGGCGCGCAGGCCCGCCTCGAACCCGTTTATGAGACGCTTGAAGGCTGGAAGGGCACGACCAAGGGCGCACGCAAGTGGACGGACCTCCCGGCTCAGGCGGTTAAATATGTCCGCCACGTGGAGGAACTGATTGGCGCGCCGGTGGCGATTCTTTCCACCAGTCCCGAACGCGAAGACGCCATACTTGTGACCGATCCTTTTCAGGACTAGTTTCGCGGGCGGAACTGTTTTGCGTGTCTGTGGAAATGGCCGCGCGTTCAAGAAGTAAAACAGGTTTGATAAGGCATGGCGGATTTTTCTGCGGTTCTGAAGAAGACGATCGAGGCGTTGTCGGAAAACACTCCGGCGGCGCGCGAGCGCATCTATCAGAAGGCCCGGACAACGATCGAGAACAAGCTTGCGGGCATGGACCCGGCGCCGTCCGCTGCGGTGGCTGACCGCCAGCGCAAGCTGCTTGAAGACGCAATCGCCAAGGTCGAGGCCGAATATGCGCCTCCGCCCCAGCCTGAGGAACCAGCACAGGATGAACTAGACCAGATCTTTGCCGAACTGGATGTCGATCCGGCGAAGCCGGGTGTTTCCGTTCCTCCCGCCTTCGAGACGCCGGCTCCGACGCCGGAACCTGCTCCCCCGGCTGCGGAAGCGCAGAAGGAAGCCGAGGCTGCGTCAGAAGGGAGCGAAACGGACCATGCCGTGCGCTCCGAAGCGCCGATCTCGTCTTCAGGTGAGGATGTCGCCCTGGAGACACCTCCGCCGCCGCCGCGCGCCAGGCCGCGCAAGGGTGGAGCTTCCGGGCTGGTCGCCGGGCTGGGTGCTGCTCCTCGTGGCCGCCATTGCCGCCGGCGCCTGGTTCTACAGGGACGATCTCGCCAGGCTCGCTGATTTCGAGGGTGATGGGCAGACGGTTGCGGAGAGCGGTGAGAGCGGCTCGGAGGCAGGAGAAGGCGCACCGGCGGATACTCAGGGAACCGAGCAGGCTGCAGCCGAGAGCGGTGGTGCTGAGACCAGTCCGCCAGCCGAGCCGGCGCCGGTTCGTAAATTTACCCAGCGGCTGCTCGAAGATGGACGCGAGGTCGATGAGGGCCCAGCCGGTGGAGAACCCGGTCTTGGCGAAGGCACGTCCGTGGCACAGGCAACGGTGCAGGGCGATGAAACAGCGGTGCAACCGGCACCGGTTCAGAACGGTCAGCCGGAGAGCCCGGGCGCCGGCGAAGCGCTGCCCGTGGGCCAGAAGGCGATCTTCTATGAAGAGCGCACGAGCGTTTCGCAGGGGTCCGCGGATCTCGGCGCGGTCGTCTGGTCCGTGGTGCAGGAATCGCCCGGCAACGATCTTCCACCCGAGCCGGCCATTCGGGCCGATGCAACGATCCCCGAGAAAAATCTGCAGCTCAAGATGACGATCCGGCGCAATGCCGACGAGTCTCTGCCGGCCAGCCATATTCTCGAGATCATCTTCCTCACACCGGACGATTTCGACGGCGGTGGTATCGACAATGTCCTGCGTGTGTCCCTGAAGCGGTCCGAGCAGGATACGGGCAATCCGCTGCTTGGCATCCCGGCCAAGATCGCCGACGGCTTCTTCCTCGTTGCGCTCAGCGACAGCACTGCCGATGCCGAGACCAATATGCTCCTTCTGCGCCGCCAGAGCTGGATCGACATACCCGTGGTCTACAAGTCGGGACGCCGTGCGCTTATCACGATTGAGAAGGGCATTCCCGGTGAGAAGGTTTTCACCGATGTGCTCAACGCCTGGCAGAATGCGACGAGCGGCTGACGGGACGGTGGCTTTCCCGCAAGTTGCTTAGATCGTTGATGGAGCATCGGACCGAAAAGTGGAAACCGGCTTTCGGATTATTCCGATGCTCTACAGCGCCGCGCGTTTTACAAGACGCGCAAAGGACACTGTAACACTTTCAAATGATGCATGTTCGTTGTCTTTCAAATGAACTCATTTGAAAGCGACATGCATTAGAAACAACCTCAAAAAAAAGCCGGCGGGAGACCACCGGCTTTTTTCAGTTCATGCAAGTTGCACGTTTCCGTATCAGGCGCCTGCCTGGCGGTGTGCCTCGGCTGCCATGGCCTTGGCGGCCAGTGCCTGCTGGCGAGCCGAGTTCTGCACCGCTTCCTGCACCTTCTCGAAGGCGCGGACCTCGATCTGGCGCACGCGCTCGCGGCTGATGTCGAATTCACCCGAAAGCTCTTCCAGGGTCATCGGATCCTCGGAAAGGCGCCGGGCCTGGAAAATGCGCTTCTCGCGATCGTTCAGCACCGACATGGCGTCGCCGAGCATGCGGCGGCGGGTTTCCAGTTCGTCCTGCTCGACCAGCAAGTCCTCCTGGCTTTCGCCATCGTCGACCAGCCAGTCCTGCCATTCGCCCGATTCGCCCTCGGTCGCCCGGATGGGCGCGTTGAGCGAAGCGTCGCCGGACAGGCGGCGATTCATCGAAATCACCTCTTCCTCGCTGACATTGAGGCGCGTGGCGATTTCCGAAACCTGTTCGGGATTCAGGTCGCCGTCATCGAGTGCCTGAATCTTGCTCTTCACCTTGCGAAGGTTGAAGAACAGGCGCTTCTGGTTCGCCGTAGTGCCCATTTTCACGAGGCTCCACGAGCGCAGGATATATTCCTGGATCGAGGCCTTGATCCACCACATGGCATAGGTGGCGAGACGGAAGCCGCGCTCCGGTTCGAATTTCTTCACGGCCTGCATCAGGCCGACATTGCCTTCGGAAATGACTTCGCCGATCGGCAGGCCATAGCCGCGATATCCCATGGCGATCTTGGCCACGAGACGCAGGTGGCTCGTCACGAGCTTGTGTGCAGCCGCCGTATCGTCATGCTCTGAATAGCGCTTGGCGAGCATGTACTCTTCCTCGGGCTGAAGCATGGGGAAGCGGCGAATCTCCTCCAGGTAGCGGGTCAGTCCGCCTTCACCTGAAGCGATGCTGGGTAATGTCTGGGCCATTTAAGCACCCTCCTTTGCCGGATATGCTCATGCGGGGACGCCTTGAAAACCTGGCGTTTGCTGGAATGAGAGACAGCGCGACCATCTTTGATGCATCGCACCATATCCTATATAGGAACGAATTCCGACGGTTAAAGTTTCATCCTGCTGTCAACATTATGTCACCAGGCGGTGAACAATAATATTATTGTACCGATAATTACAAAATATCCAGCGCGCTTGTCAATGCCATCATGTCGGGAGGCGGATCGGCCTCGAAACGCATGAGGTCACCGGTCTCCGGATGGCGGAAAGCCAACAGGCGCGCATGAAGAGCCTGACGCGGAAAAGCGGCGACTGTAGGGCGTATGTCTTCCGGCAGGCGGTTTACCTTCGTGCGGAATGCGCGGCCATAGTCCGCGTCACCGATAAGCGGGTGACCGATATGGGCCATATGGACACGGATCTGATGGGTGCGTCCGGTTTCCAGCCTGCATTCCACTTTCGCGGCAAACGCCTTGCCGCTGCCATCGGCTCCGTAACGCTTCTGCACCTGATAGCGGGTCACCGCGTGGCGCGCATCGCTGCGCCCCGTCGGCACGACGGCTCGCAATGTCCGGCTCTGTGCATGGCGCCCGAGCGGGGCGTCGATGGTCCCCGCCATCCGCTCCGGTGCACCCCAGACGACGGCGACATAGGCGCGCTCCAGGTCGCCGCTCCGGCCGTGGTCGGCAAAGGTCTCCGAAAGAAGGCGATGGGCATTGTCCGTCTTTGCAACGACCATGACGCCGCTTGTATCACGGTCGAGGCGGTGCACGATGCCCGGCCTGCGCACGCCACCAATGCCCGAGAGTGAGGCGCCGCAATGGTGCAGCAGCGCATTAACCAGCGTGCCCGACCAGTTGCCTGGGGCGGGGTGGACAACAAGACCGGCCGGTTTGTTGATCACGATCAGTGCATCGTCTTCGTAGAGAACCTGAAGCGGAATCGCTTCGGCTTTGGGCTCGGCAGGCTCCGCTTCAGGTATTGTCAGCGCGTAGACCTCGCCCTCCGCGACCCTGTGCTTCGTCTCGGTGACCGGGTTTTCGTCCGTCGTCACTGCACCGGCGCGGATAAGCGTCTGAAGGCGGCTGCGTGAAACGGACGCGCCCAAACGGCTCGAAAGCCAGCGATCAAGCCGTTCTCCGGCATGTTCTGCTTCGACGGTAAACGCTTTGCGCGCACTCGTGTCTTCCCAATCGTTGTGGTCTTCGGTATCAGGATCGCCCATTGGAACTGCTTTCGAAACGGTGAGACATGGCCACGCCACAAGAACAGGAAGACCTGGAGCAGGAAGAGCTCGACCCGGCGGCCGAGCGTGTGCGCCGCAAGATGGTCCGTTTTATGGCCATCAACCTGGGCATTCTCTTCGCAGCGGTTATGGCTGTCGTGCTCGCCTTTGTCTACAAGACGCTCAGCAGTGGCTCCGAAGAGCCCGCCGAGACGATTGCCCTGCCGGGCGATGCCGTTGAAGGGAGCATCGACCTTCCCGAGGGCGCGCGCCTTGTCTCCCAGGCTCTGGACGGTACGCGGGTGTCGCTGCATCTGCGCCTTGCCGACGGCACCGAGGAGCTGCGTCTCTACGACCTGGCGAGCGGTCGGATGATCGCCAGGTTCGCGCTGCAGCCCTGACCATGTCCCGCTCCATCGCGCTCACCACGCTTGTCGTCCGCGACTATGACGAGGCAATCGCCTGGTATCGCGGGAAGCTCGGCTTTCACCTTCTTGAAGACACCGTCGTTTCTGCCGAAAAGCGCTGGGTTGTCATGGCGCCAGGCGCCGGGACGCCCGGCGCGCTGCTTCTGGCGCAGGCTTCGGGAAACGGACAGTCGGCCAGCATCGGCAATCAGGCAGGCGGGCGCGTGTTCCTCTTCCTGCATACGGATGATTTCTGGCGCGATTACCACGCCATGCGGCAGGCTGGCGTGACGTTTCGTGAGGAGCCACGGGAAGAGGCCTACGGAACCGTGGCCGTCTTTTCGGATCTCTACGGCAATCTTTGGGATCTTTTGCAGCGAAATTCGCAGGGAACTTAAAACCGCTGTTGCATTTGCCGGCGAAGGCGACTATATCGCCGCAATCGCTGCGCTCCCATCGTCTAGCGGTCAGGACGCCGCCCTCTCACGGCGGAAACAGGGGTTCGATTCCCCTTGGGAGTGCCACTTTCCCAAACTTTTTCGATTTGCAGGCTGATCGTGCTGCGCTCCAGCGGCAGGCAAGCTCCGTCTGGCAGGGTGCGCTGCGAACACTTCTTATGCTTTGCAAATCGTTAAGCCTTGGCAACCACACTGTTGTTGATGCGTTAAGGTCACGAGAAGGCTCGATTTGTGCCTTTTTAGGGAGCGGACAGTTTTGGGGACCGGCGAGGATTCAGACGTTGGGCAGCGTTTTTGCGGCGATGAACTGGCCGCTCTGCTGCGGTCTGCGCCCGGCTGGGTCTGGGAAGCCGACGAAGCCCATCGGCTGACCTGGATATCGGAAGAGTTTGCGAGAATCACCGGGCTGAATCCTGAGCGTTTCATCGGCCGGTCGCGCATCACGCTGGCCCGCAATGCGTTTCATCCCGTCGGCGATGTCGAGGCCCATGAGAGACTTCTCGCGGCGCGCGAGCCGTTCAGCCAGTTCGTTTACGACCTGGAAGGTGGACCTCCGGACTGCCGCTGGATTTCTGTATCCGGGTTCCCGCTTTTCGACGACCAGGGCCGATTCCGCGGCTACCGGGGTGTAGCCTGCAACGTCACGCCGATGATGGAGCTCCTTCGCGGGGCAGGAGGAGCAGGCGATGGCGTGGATGTGCACGATCATCGCACGGGCAGCGGCGGGCATCTTGCAAGGCTGATGGCTGCACTGGATGTCACCCGCGACGCGTTCTGCTGTTACGACGCAGACGACCGCCTGGTGCTCAGCAACCAGGCCATGCTGGACATGTATGCAGGGCTGGAAGACGTCATCCGCCCAGGGACGTCTTTCGAGGCGCTTTTGCGTGCCGGTCTCGAGCGCAGAATACTGTCTTCAGAAGGGCTCGAGCCGGAGGTGTGGCTTCGCGGGGTTCTCGATCTGCGCAGCCGCGAAGAGGCCTTTGAAAGCGTGCTCCGTTTCACGGACGGGCGCTGGGTCATGCATCGCGAGAAGCGGACCGAGGATGGCGGGGCCATCGGCGTCTGCACCGACATCACAAGGCTCAAGCGGCATGAAGGTGCGCTGGCCGCGGCTCTCGAAAAGGCAAAGCTTGCCGAAGCCATCCTGGATGAACTGCCCAATCCGGTTTTCGCCAAGGATCAGGATCTCCGGTTCGTTCTTGCCAACCGGGCCTTCAAGCGTACGCTTGGCGACGAAGCGACTGAGATTCTCGGTCGGCGTGCCGCCGATTTCACGACACCGGAGCTTGCCGAGACATTCGAGAGCAGCGAGCGGCGCGTGCTCGAAACCCGCGAGGATTTTGAGGTCGAGGAAGACTTCGACCAGCCCGGTATCGGCAAGTACCGTATCGTGCGCAAATGCCGCGTGGAGACGGAGAGTGGCACGTCCTATGTGGTGGGGGCGCTGTTCGACATTTCCGATATCCGCAAGCGCGAGAACGATGCCGAAGATGCGCGCCGGCAGCTTGCCGAGGTTCTGGAGACGCTTCCGGCCGGCGTCGTCATCTATGATCGTGACGACCGCTATGTTCTGGCCAACCGCAAGATGCAGGAGGCACTGCCGGCCATGATACCGGCGATGCGGCCGGGAAAATCGCTGCGGGATGCGGTCGAGCTCGCGCACGATGCGGGATACTTCCGTCAAAGCGGAGATCCGGATCTCGATGCGCTTTATGACACCGATCGGGAAGCCTGGATCGCGGGCTATCTGCGTTCCTATCACGTACATCATCGCATCTTTGAGCGCAGTCATGCCAATGGGCGCTGGGTCAAGGCCATCGATACACGCACCGAGGATGGCACTTTCGTTGGTGTGCGGGTGGATATCACCGAGCTGAAACAGCGTGAGGCCGAATTGCAGGCCGCACGCGAGGAGGCCGTGCTCGCCGACCGGGCAAAATCTGAATTTCTGGCCAATATGAGCCACGAGATCCGGACGCCCATGAACGGCGTTCTCGGTATGACCGAGTTGCTGGCAAAGACAGAACTAACGGCCAAGCAGAAGACCTTTGCCGACATCATCCTGAAATCGGGCAATGCGCTTCTCACCATCATCAATGATATTCTGGACTTCTCCAAGATCGATGCGGGTCACATCGTCCTTGAGGCCGATCCGTTCTATCTCGGAGAGGCGGTCGGCGATGTGGCAACCCTCATGTCGTCGCGGGCAAAGGAGAAGGATCTCGAGCTGATCGTCCGGGTGGACCCGGGCATCACGCGCGCCGTGGTGGGTGATGTCGGCCGCGTCCGGCAGATTCTGACGAACCTTGTGGGCAACGCCGTCAAGTTCACCGAAAAAGGGCATGTTCTGGTGAATGTGAGCGGCAGCGACACACCCGATGGCGCGTTGGCGCTGCAGTTCAGTGTCACTGATACCGGCATCGGAATTCCAAAGGAAAAGCTCCACCTGATCTTCGACAAGTTCAGCCAGGTCGATGCGTCGTCGACGCGCCGCCATGAGGGCACCGGCCTCGGGCTCGCCATCACCTCGCGCCTCGTCGATCTCATGGGCGGTGAAATTGGTGTAGAGAGCGTGGAGGGGCGTGGATCGACGTTCTGGTTCACGTTGATTTTGCCCAAGGCCGCGGGCGCGACCCCGCAACCCCTCGCACCCCGTGAAGTCTCGAACGCCCGTGTTCTTGTTGTTGATGACAACTCAGTCAACCGGATGATCCTCCGCGAACAGATGGAGCACTGGGGTTTTGACGCCTGCGTGGCCCGGGATGCCGGCGAAGGTCTGGATGTGCTGCGTGCTGCTGCAAAGCTGGGACTGCGCGTCGACTGCGCCGTTGTCGACTATCAGATGCCGGGCATGAACGGGCTGGAGATGGTGGAAGCGATGAGGGCGGAGCAGGCGATCGCGGACGTTCCGGTGGTTCTTTTGACATCCGTCGACCAGTCACTTTCCGGCTTTGGGGCACGCGAACTGTCCATTGCATCGCATCTGATCAAGCCAGCGCGATCGTCGGCGCTCCTCGAGGCAATGGTGGCTGCCATGCAGCCCGCCCGAGCCGCAGCGCCGGTTCATGAAGTCGGAATGGTACGGGAGCCCCTCCCGGAAAGCCCAGCGCAATCTACTGAAGTGGACGACGCGGCGTTGCAGAACGAGGATGAGGTCTCTTCCGACATCGACATCCTGGTTGCCGAAGACAATGAAGTGAACCAGCTGGTCTTCCGGCAGATTCTGAGCGAGGCCGGGCTGCGTTTCGATATCGTGGAAAGTGGCAAACATGCGCTGGAAGCGCATCAGCGCAGGAAACCGCGCCTCATCCTGATGGATGTTTCGATGCCCGGAATGAGCGGGCTGGAGGCAACGCGGGAAATCCGCCACCGGGAACGGGAGACGCGGACACGGGTTCCGATCATCGGTGTTACCGCTCACGCCTTGAAAGGTGACCGCGAGCTCTGTCTGGAAGCAGGGATGGATGATTACCTTTCCAAGCCGATCAGCCCCAGGGCGCTCCTGGAGAAAATCAACTCCTGGGTGAGTTTTGTACATCAGAAATCAATCAATAAATGAGTAAAAAAACCTCTTAACTCATTGTTGTTTATTGATTATTCATCTCCCTCGGGCTTTCTCGTGGACTAGCGCGATCGCACCATTTAGGGAATCTGGTGCTCTCATTAAAGTTGAGACAAATGGTCGATAGCTGACCATTATTTTCCGGGCGGGCGGATGTCCGCAGGCCGTGGGTGATCCAAACGAGCCCCAACAGGATCTATCCGGGTTTTAAACCCAGCCAAGTGTGATTTGCCATTCCATATGGTGTTTCCCCCGCCCGGCTTTTTTGGCTCTGCACATCCAGTACGGTCTTCCTGCACACTTCAGTTGGCTCCCGCTTCTTACCCCGGCGACAACCCAGCTGGTATTATCCGGGGTGATGTACACACTCACTGTGACACAGATACAGAGCCGCACGGGGGCATTGTGCCTCTGGCAGAACGGCTGCGCCTGAGGGGCAGCGAAAGCAGCCCTGTCACACGGGCTTCGCCGGCCGCTTCGTTGCAACGGCAATCCGTTCCCCCGCCCGAAAAACCTGTCGTTTCGCCATCGTAATCGGGCTGACACGGAACTGTCATGGAACTGTTACACAGAGTTGTTATTCCGCTCCTCGACGCCGGCAGGGCGTCTGACCGAATTCCGAACAGGGAGCTGTCTCCAATGAAAAAATTCCTTCTTACCGCTTCGGCGGCCACGATCGCCCTTGCCGGTGCGGT
This sequence comes from Nitratireductor aquibiodomus NL21 = JCM 21793, assembly GCF_000615975.1. Taxonomy (GTDB): domain Bacteria; phylum Pseudomonadota; class Alphaproteobacteria; order Rhizobiales; family Rhizobiaceae; genus Nitratireductor; species Nitratireductor aquibiodomus. The sequence continues at coordinate 17,520 of NZ_BAMP01000026.1, forward strand.
CGGTGCGGCCGCGGCCCGCGATCAGGTACAGATCGCCGGTTCGTCGACCGTTCTCCCCTATGCGAAGATCGTTGCCGAGAACTTCGGTGAAACCTTCCCGAACTTCAAGACGCCGGTCGTCGAGTCCGGTGGTTCGTCCGCTGGCCTGAAAGAGTTCTGCAAGGGCGTCGGTGAAGCCACGATCGACATCGCCAATGCATCGCGCAAAATCCGCGAAAAGGAAGTTGCAGCCTGCGCCGAAGCAGGTGTGACGGAAATCCAGGAAGTCCAGTTCGGCTATGACGGCATCGTCTTCGCCACGGATATCCAGGGTCCGGACTGGGCGCTTGAGCCGGTTGATGTCTACAAGGCTCTGGCGGCGAAGGTCGCTGTCGACGGCAAGCTGGTCGACAATCCCTACAAGAAGTGGAACGAAGTCAATCCGAACCTGCCGGACTGGGACATTGCCGCCTACATTCCGGGCGAAAAGCACGGCACTCGCGAAGTCTTCGAGGAGAAGGTGCTTGCGGCTGGCTGTGAGGTTGCTGGCGGTCTCAAGGCAGCCGAAGAGGCTGGTCTCGACGAGGATGCTGCCGAAGACGCATGCATTGCGGTCCGCAAGGACGGTGGTGCGGTCGACATCGACGGCGACTACACCGAGACGCTCGCCCGCATCGACGCCAACAAGACCGGCGTCGGCGTGTTCGGCCTCTCCTTCTACGAGAACAATGCAGACAAGCTGAAGGTCGCCACCATCAACGGCATCACGCCGTCGGTCGACACGATCTCCACCGGTGAATACCCCGTGTCGCGTCCGCTTCAGTTCTACGTGAAGAAGGCCCATATCGGCGTCGTCCCGGGCCTGAAGGAATATGTCGAGTTCTTCCTCGACGACCAGATGGTCGGCCCGGAAAGCCCGCTCGCCGATTACGGTCTGGTTCCGGCTCCGGATGCGGAGCGGGACGCTCAGCGCAAGGCTTTCGAAGCTGGCGAAACCATGTAATCCGGTTTCCGCATGACAACGCAGGCGGCTCCTGCCGCCTGCGTTGGATCCTTGCGGAGAGGTTGTGAACTGGACGCCCGGCCTGGTGCCGGAGAGGGGGCTTCGTGGCCTGGGGACTTCTCCTTACCATCATCGTGTTCATTGGCGTTGTCGGCTATGTTCTCGGCAGTGCGCGTGCAAAAAAGCAAAGTGCATCGGTGGCTGAAAAGCCGCATTCGCGTGCGCATTATCATGGCTGGTGGGTATTCCTGCTCGCCGTTTTGCCGACACTGCTTTTCATGGCGGCCTGGTCGGCCGGCAGCTATGCCTATGTGGATCGCGCGATCAGCGAACGCATGCCCGAGCAAACAGCCGACAGCGCGATCGCGAGCCGTTCGCTTGCCCTGGGCATGGTCCGCAATCTGGCAACCGGTCTGCGCAGGATCGAGGGCGACCCCGCCTTTGCCGAGGTGCCGAAGAGCTTCGAGGCACTGCGGCCCGTTCTTGCCGAACGCGGCGTGGCACTCGCTTCTGACACGCAGGACTACATGATCCCCATCGCGCTCGACCTCAACGCCATGCAGGACAATGCAGCGTTGATCGGTACGGTGATCGCGATCCTTCTGTCGCTTGGCGGTGCCTTTCTCGGTCTGCGGAGCGTGCGTCCACGCGGCCGGGCCAGGAACAATGTCGAGCGCATCATCACCTGGGGTCTGCTGGCCGCCTCCACCATCGCCATCCTGACGACGGTGGGCATCGTCTTCTCGATGCTGTTCGAGACGATCCACTTCTTCCGCTCGGTGTCGCTGAGCAACTTCTTTTTCGGAACCGTGTGGGACCCGCGTTTCGCCGCTGCCGGTGCAGAAGCGCAGGAGGGCCAGTTCGGCCTCATTCCGCTGCTTGCCGGCACGGTCTATATCGCCTTCGTGGCGATGCTGTTCGCCGTCCCGGTCGGTCTGATGGCGGCGATCTACATGGCCGAGTACGCCTCCAAGCGCGTGCGTTCGGTGGTCAAGCCCCTGCTTGAGGTTCTGGCCGGCATTCCGACCATCGTCTACGGCTTCTTCGCCCTGGTCACGGTCGGTCCGTTCCTGCGCGACATGAGCGCGGCGATCGCCGGCGGCCCCGGCTTTATCCAGGCCCAGAGTGTTCTGACGGCGGGTCTTGTTATGGGCATCATGTTGATCCCGTTCGTCTCGTCGCTGTCGGACGACATCATCACCGCCGTGCCGCGCGCCATGCGTGACGGTTCGCTCGGGCTTGGCGCGACGCGTTCCGAGACCATCAAGCGCGTCATCTTGCCCGCCGCGCTGCCGGGCATTGTCGGGGCGCTGCTTCTCACGGCGTCGCGTGCCATCGGTGAGACCATGATCGTGGTTCTGGCCGCAGGCGTCGCCGCCAATCTCACGCTGAACCCGTTCGAGGCAATGACAACGATCACCGTCAAGATCGTCAATCAGCTCACCGGGGATCTGGAGTTCACCTCGCCGCAGACGCTGGTGGCCTTTGCGCTGGGCATGACCCTGTTCGTGCTCACGCTCGGCATGAATGTCTTCGCGCTGTACATCGTGCGCAAATACCGGGAGCAATACGAATGACCGACGCTGTCTACAAAGGGGGCGATGCTCCCCGCGCAGCCGCGCGCCGAGACATCGGCATCAAGAAGCGTTATGCGGCAGAGCAGCGGTTCCGGATGTACGGCATCATCGCGATCGCCATCGGCATCTTCTTTCTTGCCGCGCTTTTGTGGTCGGTGGTGTCCAACGGTTACACCGCTTTCTGGCAGAGCTCCATCAATCTGGATGTCACCTTCGCCGAGAATGTGATCGATCCGGACAATGAGCGCGCCACCGACCCGAACGCGCTTCTGACGGCCAATTATCCGAAACTTGCGACAGATGCCCTGGTGGCGAAGCTAGGGGTCGACCCGGAGAACCGCAAGCTGGTTCGCGAGGTGGGCGGTCTGATCTCGAACGGGGTTCGCACCCAGTTGCGCGACATGGTGGTGGCGGACCCGTCGATCATCGGCACGACCCGGAATGTGTGGGTTCTGGCGAGCGGCGATGTGGATTCTGCCGTGAAGGGTCAGGTCAACCTCGAGGTGGACGAAAGCCGCCGCAAGGTCTCCGACCAGCAGCTCGAATGGATGCGCACGATGGAAGCCGATGGCGTTCTGGAACAGCGCTTCAATTCGGGGCTTTTCACCCGTGGTGCTTCGAGCCGACCCGAAACGGCAGGCATGGGCGTCGCTATTGTCGGCTCGATCTACATGATGCTGATCGTGCTCGTCCTGGCGCTGCCGATCGGTGTTGCCGCTTCGATCTACCTTGAGGAGTTCGCGCCGCAGAACAAGCTGACCGATCTGATCGAGGTCAACATCAACAATCTGGCGGCCGTGCCGTCCATCGTCTTCGGCCTCCTCGGCCTCGCTGTGTTCATCAATTTCATGCATCTGCCGCGCTCTGCTTCTCTTGTGGGCGGTCTGGTGCTGACGCTGATGACATTGCCGACGATCATCATCGCAACGCGCGCAGCGCTGCGGGCCGTGCCGCCGTCGATCCGCTCGGCAGCTCTTGGCCTTGGCGCTTCGCGCACACAGACGGTGTTTCACCATGTGCTGCCGCTGGCAGCACCGGGCATCCTGACGGGTACGATCATCGGCCTGGCGCAGGCGCTCGGCGAAACGGCACCGCTGCTTCTGATCGGCATGGTGGCTTTCGTGGCCGATTACCCGACCACGCCGCTCGATCCCGCAACGGCGCTGCCGGTTCAGATCTATATGTGGGCGAACGAAGCCGAACGCGCATTTGTCGAGCGCACTTCGGGCGCTATCATCGTATTGCTGCTGTTCCTCGCCGTGATGAACATCACCGCCATTATTCTGCGGCGGCGCGTCGAGCGTCGCTGGTAACGGAGTGGAAGGACATGAATATGCTCACTGATGCTGCTGTCGAAGAAGCACTGGATGCGAGCCAGAAGCCAAGGCCCCTCAAGATGCGCGGCGAGAACGTGCGTGTCTTCTACGGCGAGAAGCAGGCGCTTTTCGATGTGAACCTGGATGTTCTGGAGAACCAGGTCACGGCGCTGATCGGCCCTTCGGGCTGCGGCAAGTCGACGTTCCTGCGCTGTCTCAACCGCATGAACGATACGATCGATATCTGCCGCATCGAAGGCAGGATCACGCTCGACGAACAGGACATCTACGATCCCAGGATCGACGTGGTGGAGCTGCGTGCCCGCGTCGGCATGGTGTTCCAGAAGCCAAACCCGTTCCCCAAGTCGATCTATGAGAACATTGCCTACGGACCACGCATTCACGGTCTGGCATCGAAGAAGGCGGAGTTCGACGAGATCGTCGAATCCAGCCTGCAGAAGGCCGGTCTCTTCAACGAGGTGAAGGACCGTTTGCATGAGCCTGGAACGGGCCTCTCCGGTGGCCAGCAGCAGCGTTTATGCATTGCGCGCGCCATCGCGGTTTCGCCCGAGGTGATCCTCATGGACGAACCGTGCTCGGCGCTCGATCCCATCGCCACCGCCAAGGTGGAGGAGCTGATCGACGAACTGCGCGAGAACTACACCATCGTCATCGTGACGCACTCCATGCAGCAGGCGGCGCGCGTGTCGCAGCGCACGGCCATGTTCCATCTGGGCAATCTTGTCGAGGAAGGTCCGACGGACAAGATGTTCACCAACCCGGATGACAAGCGCACCCAGGATTACATCACCGGTCGCTTCGGTTGACGCACAGATAAGGAACCAGATCATGGGCGAGCACACAGTCAGCTCCTTCGATGAGGAACTCGGTGAGATCGACCGCCTCATCCGCGACATGGGCGATCTCTCCGGTGCGATGACCCGCGCCTCAACCAATGCCCTGCTCAATTCCGACACTGCGCTCGCGCAGCGTGTCATCTCCGACGACACGATCATGGATGCCAAGCAGCGCGATCTCGACGAGCGCGCGATCACGCTGATCGCCAAGCGCCAGCCGATGGCGCAGGATCTGCGCAGCGTTGTGGGCGCCATTCGCATGGCAGCCGACCTGGAGCGTATTGGCGATCTCGCCAAGAACATCGCCAAGCGCGTGAGCGCGGTCGGGCAGAGCGCCACGCCGCGCACGCTCGCCCATTCCATCGATGCGATGGCAGGTCTGGTGCTGCATCAGGTCAATGCGGTGGTCGAACACTATGTGAAGCGCGATGCCGAAGCGCTGATCCGGTTGCGCGACGAGGATGAGAAGATAGACATCCAGTATACGTCGGTGTTTCGCGAACTGCTGACCTACATGATGGAGGATCCGCGCAACATCACGTCGTGCACGCATCTTCTGTTCTGCGCCAAGAATCTCGAACGCATCGGCGATCACGTGACGAATATCGCCGAAAATGCCTATTATGTGGTGACGGGGGAACAGCTTCCGGTCCAGCGGCCGAAGCTCGATGAAACACAGATGACGGTCGATGCGGATGCGTAGTCGGCCGTAGCAATGCCCTAGGAGAATGCCTTCCATGATTGCCCCCAAGGTCATGGTCGTTGAAGACGACGAACCGCTCTGCGTCCTGCTGAAATACAATCTGGAGGCCGAGGGTTATCAGGTAGAGATGATTTCGCGCGGCGATGAAGCCGAGGTGCGCCTGCAGGAAAATGTTCCGGATCTGCTCGTTCTGGACTGGATGGTCCCGGCTGTGTCGGGCATCGAACTTTGTCGCCGGCTTCGCATGCGCCCGGAAACCGAGCGCCTGCCGATCATCATGCTCACCGCGCGCGGTGAGGAAAGCGACCGCGTGCGCGGACTTTCCACCGGGGCCGACGATTATCTCGTGAAGCCCTTTTCGACACCGGAGTTCGTGGCGCGTGTCCGCGCGCTCCTGCGCCGGGCCAAGCCGGAGGTGCTGTCAACGGTTCTCTCCGTCGGCGACATTGTGCTCGACCGGGAATCGCACCGCGTTTACCGGCGCAAGAATGAAATCCGTCTCGGACCGACAGAGTTCCGCCTTCTGGAATTCATGATGCAGCATCCCGGCCGCGTTTTCTCGCGCAGCCAGCTGCTCGACAATGTCTGGGGTGAAACGATCTATATCGACGAGCGCACGGTTGACGTTCATGTGGGCCGGTTGCGCAAGGCCGTGAATCAGGGCCGACTTCCCGACGTGATCCGCACCATTCGCGGCGCCGGCTACGCTATCCGTGAAGCCTGAGACAGACCGACACAAAAACCCCGGCGCAGTTGCCGGGGTTTTTTCATATGCTGTTGCAGTCGGTCCGGTCACTTCACAAGCGTGCTTGCGGGCCTGCCATGTTCGTTCCGGGCAACCGCAAAGCTCGTCACCGGCTCAAGGGTGGCCGTCAGCTTGCCGTCGTCCGTAATGTCCCATTCCAGAACCGCGTCGTCGTAGACGAGCGCCGGATCAACGTAGACACATGTCGCCATAACCTGCGGAGCCTCATTTTCGAGCTCGCGCATCGAGAGAGGCCTTTCCGCCTCGCACTCCTCGAACGTCTCATAGACAGGCGTGGGGGCGGGCAGTTCGCGGCATTCGGCCATGTTGCCGGAGCAGCCGACAATCAGAAGAAGCGCAGCGATGTGTTCCATGGCGTTCTCCTTTCACTGTCTCCCCGAAGCGGAAGCCATGGATGGTCCGCCTCGCCGGGTGCCGCATTCGTTTACGTTGCGTCCCTTTGTTTAGCCGCGTCTCCTCAGCAGTCCCATGATCAGGGAAATGGCAAGAAGAGCGAGGAAAATATAGAACAGAATCTGCGCTATCCCCGCTGACGCACCAGCAATCCCGCCAAAACCGAGCGCGCCGGCGATGAGCGCCACGACCAGAAATATAAGTGCCCAGTAAAGCATGCTGTCTCTCCGTTTAGTTATGAATGCTAAACGCCTGCGCACGGAGATTGGTTCCCGGCCGAAAGAAAACCGGCAAAATAAAAGACCGCCCGTGGAGGGGCGGCCCTTAGGAAGCGGTGAAGCCAGCACTCAATCAGGCGGCGGCGCGTGCCTGGTGATCGAAGAACAGCGCCTGACTGATCAGCGCCTTGACCATTTCAGGACTGAACGGCTTGGTGACCAGGAAAGTCGGCTCCGGGCGTTCGCCGGTCAGCAATCTCTCCGGGAAAGCCGTGATGAAGATGACGGGAACGGTAGCCGCTTCGAGAATTTCGTTCACGGCATCGAGGCCCGAGCTTCCATCCGCAAGCTGGATATCAGCAAGCACCATTTTCGGCTGGGTCTTCGCGAACATCTCGACGGCCTGCTTGTGCGTTCGGGCGTTGCCGACAACCCGATGACCGAGGCTTTCGACCATCTCCTCGATATCCATGGCGATCAGAGGCTCATCCTCGATGATCAGGATATCGGTTGCCACCTGGCGGGAGATTTCTTCGCTGGCATCGTGCAGCATTGCGTTGATGCCGTTGAGATCGGTCTCCAGAATCTCCGCTGCCTCCTCCGGGCGAAAGTTCTCGACCGCTACCAGAAGGAATGCCTGGCGTGGACGCGGCGCGAGGGATGACAGGTTGCTCGAGGCGCGCTGCTCCCAGGCGGAGGTAGGGGCGTTGTCGGGCACTCGCACATCAAGCGTTTCGAACAGCGATGTGAACAGCCTGAAGAGCGCGATCCTGTCGGTCGACGCCTCGGGAAAGATGCTCGTGTCGGCGATAAGCGCCTCAAGCACCGCAGCCACCAGGGCGTCACCGCTCGATTGAGAACCGGATACCGCTCTTGAAAAGCGCCGCAGATAGGGAAGGTGCGGAGCGATACGCGCTGACAGGGTCATGGATTTTAGGTCTCCCTCGTAACGTGGCAATGGGAACAATGTATATTTATGATGTGTGAAACGCCCGTTCCGCGAAAATGTTCCGCAGGGACGGAACGATTTCCAAGCGGCGGCGTTTGGCAAGACACAAGACAGTGGTGGCGCGAGGCAATCGGATATGCCCGGGCCAGTGGGAGACAAGACCTTATGGATGAAGACAGGGCATGAATTACGGCAAACCCAAAGCCCGAAGCGGTGTGGAAAGGCGTGGGAAGGGCGATGACCCTCTCGGCGCAAACTCCGAGATCGGGCGCAAGCTCAGGCAATACTACGACGATTTGATTGCGGAAGACATTCCGGACCGGTTCAGCGATCTGCTCAATAAGCTCGAGCAGAAGAGCAGTGCTGACACCGCCGGAAACAAGGATTGATATCTATGAGTGTGTATCCGGGCTTTCGTGATGATCTTCTCGCTGCCGTACCCAGTCTGCGTGCGTTCGCGGTTTCGCTTTCGAAGAATGCCGACCGGGCCGATGACCTGGTTCAGGAGGCGCTCGTCAAGGCGTGGGACAAGCAGGCAAGCTATCAGCCGGGCACAAATCTGAAGGCATGGCTTTTCACCATCCTGCGCAACGAGTTTTATTCGCAGATGCGCAAGCGCAAACGCGAGGTCGAGGACAGCGATGGTGCCATCACCGCCCGTCTTTCAGTTCATCCTCCCCAGGAGGGGTCGGTCGACCTCAAGGACTTCCGCCGTGCGCTCGAGCAGTTGCCAGAAGATCAGCGCGAGGCGATCATTTTGATCGGCGCATCAGGGTTCTCCTATGAGGAGGCCGCCGAGATATGCGGCTGCGCCGTCGGCACGATCAAGAGCCGTGTCAGCCGTGCCCGCACGCGGCTGCAGGAGATACTGGCTATCACCGGTGAGAATGATTTTGGGCCGGATGCCATCTCGACCCAGATCACCAATTCGGTCTTCACCGCTTAATCGGGTTGCTGTCCGGCCCCGGCAGGCGAAGAGCCGATCGCCTGCGCGAGCGCTTCGATAAGATCGCTGTCCTTGTAGGGCTTTTCGACAATCGCGACGCCGTTGAAGGTCTCGAAGACCTGATGGTTCGCGGCATAGCCCGTTGCAAAGATAAAGGGTATGCGCCGGCTTTGCAGAAGACGGGCGAATTCGTCCGTCCAGTTGTCTGAGATCCTGATGTCGAGAATCGCGGTCGAGATGCGGCCCGTTTCCAGAACATCAGGCCCAAGCGCGTTGAATGAGGTGATGGTCACCACATCCTCGGCGCCGTGTTCCTTGCAGAGCGCCTCTATATTCATGGCAATCATGGTTTCGTCTTCGACAAGAAGAACGCGTGCGCCGTCCAGGGTTTTCTTCAAGCGGGCATCCTTCCGAAGCCAGAGAATCCATTTCTTCTGAACTCTCATTAGTTGACTGACTTGTCATTAAAAAAAGACATGCTCCTGACGGAACCGGAGGGTTCAAGATGGCGTTCCTCTTTATCAGCGGATTGAGGCAACCCGTGACAAAAGAACAAGAACTCACTCACAACAGTTTACCGTGTGAAAAATGTCCTCTGCGAAAGCGCGATATTTTCCGTGATTTTGAAGCCGACGAACTCGATTTCGTTGGCCGTTTCAAAAAAGGTGATCTCGCGGTCAAGAAGGGCGCAACTGTTCTGGTCGAGGGGGCGCACAATCCGCATCTCTACACCGTTCTTTCGGGATGGGGCTTTCGCTACAAACTTCTTGAGGACGGCCGCCGGCAGATCGTGAATTATGTGATGCCCGGGGATCTGGTCGGTCTGCAGGGCAGCCTGCTTGGCGAGATGAAACATTCCGTCGAGGCGCTCTCTCAGATGGTCCTGTGCGTGTTCGAGAAGGCGGAGCTGTTTTCGCTTTACCGGAAGTTTCCCGAGCTTGCCTACGACATCACCTGGATCGCATCGCGCGAAGAATGCATGCTGGACGACAATCTGCTGACGGTGGGGCGGCGCACCGCGCTGGAAAAAGTCGCCTATCTGCTGGTGTTCATCCTCGAGCGTAGCCGGCAAAGCGGCCTGACAAAGAACGGTACGCTTTCCATCACCCAGCAGCATGTGGCCGATACGCTCGGCATATCGGTCGTTCACACCAACAAGACCATCGCCCGCCTCATGGAGCGCGGCCACCTGAAATGGGAAGACGGCGGTTGCCGGATACTTAATCCGGAGGCCTTGGCCGAATTGGCGGGCTGGACGGCCGAGCGAGCGGGGAAGCGGCCTTTTCTATAGGCGCATGCGGCACGACCGGCCGTGCCCTTGAGCGCGGTCTGGCGGGCGCTGGAGGCTCTATGCCCGGGATGATGTTGCCGGAGACTGCGTAAAGCGTCAGCAATGCAGGGATCGCAATGAACCCGCCGATGGGTCCCCACATCCAGAGCCAGAATGCGATTGCCAGAAAAACGATGAAGGGGTTGAGCGTCATCCGCCGGCCGATAACGGTTGGCGTGACGAACTGTGCCTCGATCGCGTTTAATCCCAGATAGGTCAGCGGCGGCAGGAAACTCGCCGTCAGAGTGTCGAAAGTGCCAAGCCTACGGCCAGCAGAACGCAGGCCATCACCGCCGGACCGATATAAATCACGAAGTTCAACAGTGTCGCCATGGCTCCCCAGAGGGCGGGAGAGGGGACGCCGAGCAGCCAGAGGGCGATGCTGACAGCGATCCCAAGACCGATATTGATGATCGTGATCGACAGCAGATAGTCCGAGACCGCGTTCTCGACGTCGCGGAAGATGTGGGCAACGCGCCAGCGCAGACGACGATTGAAACAGAGGCGCAGAATGGCCGCCCGCGTTTCGTGCCGGGTGGCCACGAAGAAATAGAGACTGGCGAAGAAGATCAGCAATTGTGCCAGCAGCGAGGGGGCGAGCACTGCCACATTCTCCACGGTGGTGTCTTCTTTCACCGCTACCGTCACACTTGAGCCTCCGGTGACAGACCGAATCTGCTCCTGAAGGTCCTTGATCGTGTTGAGGGGCTGTCTGAGACTGGAAAGCTGCAACTGCAGTTCGTTCCATATCTGGGGCAAGCGGTCGGCCCAGGCTGTAAGCGGGGCCGCGATGGCGGTCAGAAAGCCGCCCACAAGCGCGATGAAGATCAGCACCACGACGACCGCCGAGACGGCCGGCCAGACGCCGACCCGTTCCAGGCGCGTGGCGATGGGGCCGAGCATCAGGCCGATGAAGACCGCGAGCGACATGGGCGCGAGCAGGAAGCGCCCATAGTGCAGCGCGACAATGAAGGCAAGCAGACCCAGGAACAGAACCGAAGCCTGCGCGCCATAGGTCAGCGCCATGTCAAGCGTCATGATATGCGAGCTTTTGCCCGGGCGGTTCCGTGATGCGTCATCCATGCAGTTTTTCCGGTGGCGTTTTCATTGAAAAGCGCGATGACGGGCAAATGGTTCCTTGGGATCGGGAACTTCACGGAGTGTTTCGCGTTGGGCTGTGAGCGAAACATTGTGAGCGAAGCATGGGAGATTGCACATGGCATCGACGACTGCGAAATCCGCCCGCGACCAGAAAAGCAGCGAGGTCACTACAGGCGATCTCGAAAAGGACATCCAGCAGCTGCGCGCCGATATGGCGCAGCTCGTCAGTCATCTGAAAGACATGGGTGGCCAGTCCGGAGAGGCGGCACGCAAGGCGGCAAGCGAGCGCATCGACCATCTGCGCGGGCAGGGCGAAGCCGCTCTGAACAGTGTCAAGGACAGCACGCAGGAGCTGGAGCAGGAGCTGGCCCGCACGGTGCGTGAGCGGCCATTCACCTCACTGGCGCTCGCCGTGGGGGCTGGGTTTCTCATCGCCCTTGCAACGCGCCGCTAGGCCTTCGCCATGATGGCAAGGCTGTTGGCTTCACTGGCGGCCGGAGAGGTTTCAGGCGTCGTCAGGCGCATGCGGGTCGCAACGGCTCTCTATGCGCTGGCCGCGTTTCTCGGCTTGTTCGGCTTTGGCTTTCTGGTGCTCGCCGGATTCATTGCCGCATCCCGGCACTGGGGTGTGATTGAAGCGGCACTCGGCTTCGGCATCGCGTTCATGGCGATGGCGATGGTCGTTCTTGTCAGCCTGAAGGTCTGGAGCCGCATCCAGGTGCGCCGTGCCCGGCGACGCCGGGTATCGGATGCAGGCGTGTTGGCCGGCACCGCAGCCCTGACGCTGCTACCCTCCCTTCTTTCGCGCACCGGACGGCTTGGCACCATCGCACTGCCGGTTCTGGCTGTCCTTGGGTATGCGATCTACCGGGAAAATGCCGGTCGCGACTCTGACAGCGAGTGACCGGGTGACGCAGGTTTCTTCCTGCATTTTTGATGGATGCATTTTCTTGGAACTCTCTCCTGACCTCAGCATTGAACCAGGGAAACAACAGGAGCGGTGACCATGCCCGAAACCGAGAGAAAGACAACGCCGGAGGAAGCCCGCCAGGGGCGTCGAGGCTTTCCCGTACTGATGGTGCTGGTGTGCGGCCTCTTGCTGGCTGCGGTGGTCTGGTGGGGTGTCGAAGTCTACGGCCTGATGCTCGACGATCAGCAGGCCATAGAACTTCCTGCTGCCCAGGACGATCCGACCGGCTGATCCGCCCGATAACTTCCCAAAACATGTTAGTCTAAGGAGAAACCCATGAGCGATGCCGCTGAAGTTCTCAAGCCGAAAACCCATGCGGAGAAAATGAACATTGGTCTTTCCGAAGCGGACCGAAAGGAGATTTCGGCCGGTCTTTCGGAGATACTCGTCGATACCTATCGTCTCCTGATCAAGACGCATATCTACCACTGGAACGTGGTCGGTCCGCTGTTCCACTCGATCCATGTGTTGACCGAGGAACAGTATAACACGCTGTTCGAGGCGACCGACATCATTGCCGAACGCGTGCGGGCGCTGGGTCATCACGCGCCCATCCTCAGCGGCAAGGGCGTCGACACATCGATTGAGCTTCGCGCCTCCGGCCGTTCGGCGCTGGAGATGGTTCAGGATCTGGTCGACGATCACGAGGAAGCCGTGCGCAAGATGCGCGAGATCGGCACAAAGGCGGATGAAAAAGGCGACCTTGTCACAGCGACATGCTCACAGACCGGCTGACCTTCCACGAAAAAGCGCTGTGGATGCTGCGCGCGATCATTGCCGATTGATGCATGATCCGCTTCCACGAAAACCCCGGTCGGTTCGCCCCGGCCGGGGTTTTCTTATGCCGTCCGGTCGTCGCTTTGCGGTGTGAGCACGCGCAGCGCCTTCGGGTGAAGGACGACCCGGGTTTCCTTTGGCAGCGGTCGGAGTTCACCGTCGATGGCGCATTTGAACCGGCGCCGTCTGGAACGGATGCGCACCGTCACTTCGGTTGCCTGATGAATTTCCACCTGTTCGTTCTTCCGCCACCGCCCGATTCCCATGTTGAGGAAGAAGAGAAGCAACTCGCCGCGTGTCCGCGCGTGGGTGATGTAGATGCCAAGCTGACCGCCATCGGGACGATCGGCGAACGGCAGGCGCTGGCCTTCGCCATAGAGATTGTTTGTCACCGCCAGGTTCGAGGTGGTGGCGAGCAGCCTTGTGCCGGGCAACTCCAGTTCCAGCTCCAGCCTGGGCGGCCTGATCATCGTGACGAGGGCTGCGCGCACCGAGGCGAAGATCTTGCCGAGCCGGGAGCGGAACTCCATGCGCTCGCGCAACCGGATCAGCTGCGGGTGCATGCCGATCGACATCTGATGCACGTAAAAGGTTCCGTCGGCCTCGGCTATGTCCACCTCCCGCACTGCGCCACGGGCGAGCGCGCTCATGGCCGCGTGCAGGTCCTGCGGGATGGCAAGGCTGCGCGCGAAGAGGTTCATCGTGCCGGCGGGCAGAATGGCAAGGGCCTTGTCGGAATGAGCAAGCAGACCGGCAGCCAGCGAAATGGTGCCGTCGCCGCCACCCGCCAGCAAAACATCGGCTTTCTCGTCGCGGGCTGCCTCTTCCATCGTCGGCACGAGCTCATCCCCCGCACAGAGCCTGATCTCGAGAGAATGCCCTTCCGTTTCGAAGATGTTTTTCATCTTGTCGGCGAGCGCACTCGTGTCGAGGTTTCGGAGCGTTCCTCCATTGCGGTTGAGAACGGCCAGAACATGCATTGCGGGCTTCCTGAAGGTTTCGCTGCAGTTGGTCTTTAAGGGGGAGCCGAAAGAAAGGTTCCAAAAAGAAGTCTGCCGGCGCGAGAAGAAAATGGCGGAACAAGAATCGGGGCGGCGCGTTCTAAGGATGCAAACGGCCACACACCAATCCTCCCTGGCAGGTTCGGTTCGGTGCGTGGCCTGTACAGAAACACTGCACACGGAGAGCTTATCATGTTCCGCAACCTTTTGGCGACCACCGCTATTGCAACGCTTGTCGCGACCGGCGCGGTCGCACAGACGTCGACCACCACGGGAACTGGCGCACCGGCTGCTGCACCCACCGAGCAGCCCACTGAAATGGTGGTGCGCGCTGACGGCCACCTGGCCACCGATCTGATCGGCAAGACCGTTTACAATGGCACCGGCGAAGACGCCGAGAACATCGGCGAAGTCAACGACCTCGTCCTTGATGAAGAAGGTGAGGTAAGCGCCATTGTCGTTGGTGTCGGCGGCTTCCTCGGCATCGGTCAGAAGGAAGTTGCACTTGAGTACGATCTGGTCGAATGGGCCGAGCAGGATGGCGACCGCTGGCTCGTCGTAGAGACCACGGCCGATGCGCTCAAGGCCCAGGAAGAATTCGACCGCTCTGCCTATCGCCCGATGCCGGCCGATGCAGAGGTCTCGGAAGCGAAGCCTGCTTCCAAGGACGATCTGGCCAACGCGCCGGTCAAGGCTGACGAGAACGCGGAAGAGACCGCGATGGCGCCTGCAACCGATACGATGGGCGGCAACGAAGCCGCGGATACCGATGGTATGGCGGCGGCGCCCGCTCCGGAGACGGATTCTTCCACGGCTCCCGCCGGTCAGACGGCGGATGCAGAGCGCCCGGCGACAGATGACACGATGACGTCCGCCATTGACCGCTCAAGCCTGCAGGAGATGCCGGCGAATGACATCCGCACCGAGCAGCTCACGGGCACCACGGTCTATGGTGCCAATGAAGAGAATATCGGTGAGATCGGTGACGTTATCATCTCGCAGGACGGCAACGTCGATGCCATCATCGTCGATGTCGGCGGCTTCCTCGGCGTTGGCGAGAAGGAAGTGGCCATCGGCATGGACAATCTCGCTTCATGACCGACGGCAACGGCTCGCTCTATCTCTACACCGAGTTCACGCAGGAAGAGCTGGAGCAGCAGCCAGCCTACGACGAGGCGAGCTATGGTGAGCGTCGCGACGAAATGCGGATGCAGGTTCAGTAATCTGTGCGTACCGCATTAAAACGAAAGGCCCCGTGCAATGCGCGGGGCCTTTTGTCTTCTTCGTGTTGACAATGCGTTTGATCGTTGCCGCTTTCATTGACGCATTTTCGTTGCCATCTTGGAGCCAGCTGGCCCGTGCATGAAGAAGGGCCAGGCGCGAAAGGAATTGCCATGCTTACCCATATTGAAGGCATTCATCACATCACCTCCATGGCGCGGGATGCGCAGGTGACGGACCGTTTCATCACCGATACGCTCGGCCTGCGCCGCGTGAAGAAAACCGTCAATTTCGACGCGCCGGAAGTTTATCATCTCTATTATGCCAACGGCACGGGCCGGCCCGGCACGGTCATGACCTACTTTCCTTTTCCCAACATCGTTGCCGGCAGGCGCGGGGCGGGCGAAGTGGGAGCGACCGTCTATGCCGTTCCCGAAGGCAGCCTCGATTTCTGGGAGAAGCGTCTTGAGGAACACGGTGTGACCGGTCTGGCGCGCGAGACCCGTTTCGGCGAGACGCGCCTGCTTTTCGACGGTGTGAATGGCGACGCTTCGCCTTGAACGAGATGAAAGATGACGCGCGGGAACCGTGGAATCGCGCGGGGATTGCCGACGACGTGGCAATCCGTGGCTTTCATTCCGCTTCGCTGGTGCTGCGCGACCGTCGCGGCACCGAGGCGCTTCTTTCGCTGATGGGTTACGAGCCGCTTGCCGAAGAGAACGGCATACTGCGCATGAAGAGAGGCGGCGGCAATGGCGCTGACCTGATCGACCTCGAAACCCGCCCGGATGCGCCCGTGGCGCGGCAGGGTGCCGGCTCTGTCCATCACATTGCCTTTGCGGTTGCCGATGATGCCGCGCAACTCGCCGTGCGTGACGCACTGGTCGCGGAAGGCTTTCAGATCACACCGGTGATCGACCGGGATTATTTCCACTCCATCTATTTCCGCGCCCCCGGGGGTGTCCTCTTCGAGATCGCCACCAACGAGCCGGGTTTCGCCAATGATGAAGACATGGCCCATCTGGGCGAGGCGCTGAAACTGCCCAGCCAGCATGCGCATCTGCGCGAGCGGCTCGAGGCATCGCTGCCGAAAATCGGAGGCTAGCGCATGGCGACCGACAATTACGTCCATCACCTGGCCTCTCAAGGGCCGGGAAAGCCGCTCCTGTTTCTCTTCCATGGAACAGGCGGCGACGAGCGCCAGCTCCTGCAGCTGGGTGCGGAGCTGCGCCCGGAGCCGGCCTTGTGGCGCCGCGTGGCGATGTCAGCGAACAGGGTGCGGCGCGCTTCTTCCGCCGCACCGGCGAGGGCGTCTACGACATGGGCGATCTTGCGCGGGCGGCCGGCCGTATGCGTGAATTCATCGCCGCTCATGTGGAGCGGGAGAGACCGGGTGCGGTTCTTGGTCTTGGCTATTCAAACGGAGCCAACATTCTTGCTTCCGTGGCCTTTTCCGCGCCGCAGCTCTTTGATGCCGCGGTGCTGATGCACCCGCTGATCCCGTTTGCGCCGGTCTGGGGCGAGGGTGCAGTGCGGACGCGGTTTCTGGTCACGGCGGGGCGGAAGGATCCAATCTGCCCGGAACGGCTCACCACACGGCTCACGGATTATCTCGAGGATGCCGGTGCAGAGACCGAGATCGAATGGCACGAGGGCGGGCACGAAATCCGTCCGAACGAAACCGTGGCGGCGGGGCGTTTTCTGCTGCCGTTTCTTGAGGGAGAGTGAAAATGAGTGTGAGTGAATCCATCATTGTCGAAGACACTGACAGCAAGGGGCGGTATCTCTATCGCGCCGATGGCCACGAGGCCGAGATGACTTTCTCCAAGATCGGCACCAGTCAGATCATCATTGACCACACGGATGTGCCGGACGCCTTTCGTGGGCAGGGTGTCGGCCTCGCGCTGGTCACGCGCGCCGTGGAAGATGCGCGCGCCAACGGCATCAAGATCAGGCCGCTATGCCCCTTCGCAGCCGCCCAGTTTCGGCGCCATCCGGAATGGGCCGACGTTCTGGCGCGCTAGAGGGGAACAGTGCGGTCACGTTGAAGGAAACGACACTCAGGCCGCTTCCTTCAACGTTTCCTCCCCCTCTTCAATGAAAGCCCGGTGCAATGCCTTGACGGCTTTTTCCAGGTCTTCACTGCGGACAAGAAACTGTACGTCGACGCCGCGGCCCGTCTCCTGCGAGGCGAGCGGTTTCACGCCTGCCTCGTCGAGCGCTTTAAGGCCTTCCAGCATGACGCCGAGCCCGGTCAGGTCGCGCCCGATCACAGACACCATGCCGGCGCGGCGTGCGGTGATGCGCGCGGCGGGATAGCGTTCGGCCAGATCCCGCTCCACCCGGCGCACGGATTTGAGCGTCGCCTCCAGATGGTGGACGATCGAGTTGGCGTTGGAGCTTTTCGAGACGATGCGCACGCGGTGGCGGGTCAGCGATTCCAGGATCGCCGCGTCATAGCCTTTCACGCCCACCATATCCTGCTCGAAAAGTTCAAGCGAGGTTACGGGCAGGCCGGTGACCATCTCGACACCGACACCATCGGCGGGTTCTGCGTCGATAAGCGTGCCGGGATCCTCCGGCTCGAAGGCATTGGCAACGCGCAGCGGCACGCCTGCCTGGCGCAGCTTTTTCGCTGCCTTCGGATGGATCGCCTCCATGCCCATGTTGGAAAGCTGGTCGGCGACATCGTAATTGGTGCGGCCGATCTTGCGCACATTCTCCGGTCCCACAAGGCGCGGATCGGCGCTCGAAAGGTGGAACTCCTTGTGAATGATCGCCTCGCGCGCGCCAGTCAGCGCCGCGATGGTGGCGAATGTCACTTCGGAGTAGCCGCGGTCGAATTCGCGCATCAGGCCCTCGCGGCATTGCGAATAGCCGGTAACGATGGGCAGTTCGCGCGACAGGTCGATCTCGTCGAATGCCTGTTCGATGCGCTCGTTGAGGCTTGGCTGCGTTTCATCGCGCCAGCCGGTGAGGTCGATGAAGCGTGCATTCACGCCCGAGCGGCGCAGAAGCAGGGCCAGATTGTTGGCCGAGTGCGCTTCACCCAGTGCCGAGAGAAGCTCGCGGATCGTCTGCATGTGCTCGCCGAGCTGGAAATGCCCGTAGGAGCACAGGCGCTGCAGGTCGATCAAGCAGCCGCGCGCACCCTCGATGCGCTCGCGCACGAAGTCGTCGGCGGCGTGCCGGTCGGCGGCCTCTTCGAACATCTCTTCGTTGATGGTGTGCATGGCGCGGCTCACCGCGCTCAGCGCCTCCATCCAGCCATGCTCGTTGTCGGCATGGGAAAACAGTGCGTAGACACCGGGTTCGCCCGACTTTTTGTGCTCCAGCAGCTTGTCCGTGATGCCGCCGAAAGCGGAAACGACGAAAACGCGGTTGTAGAGTGCATCGCCCTTGCGTTTGCCGATCAGGATCGTGTCGAGCAGCTCGCGCGCACGGCTCATCGACGTGCCGCCGATCTTCTCGACGGTGTGGATGCCTCGTTGTTGCTGGTTGGTGCGGCCCTTCTCGGCCGCACCGCTTTCTTGTCGGTCAGTCATGATGTCCAGTTCGGTTTTGGCTTATGCCAGTTTCCCGGTCTTGATTTCGACGGGGGTGGGTTCGCCGCGCTCGGCGAGAAAATCGGGCCGTGCCTTCGCCGCGCCGTATGGCTCTTCGAGCCGGTTCGAAACGGCGTTAAACACGAAGAAGGCGTTGGAGCGCGGAAACGGCGTGATGTTTCCATTGGAGCCGTGGATCGTGTTGCAGTCGAACAGCACCAGCGTGCCGGCCTTGCCCGTGGCAGCGGTGATGCCATGTTCGTTCGCCAGCTTGCCCAGCGCCTCATGCGAGGGCACACCCACTTCCTGTTTCTTCAGCGAAGATTTGTGGTTCTCATCGGGCGTTTCGCCGGCACAGGCGATGAACTGTTTGTGCGAACCCGGCATCAGCATGAGCGGGCCGTTCATTGCGTCATTGTCGGTCAGGAGCAGCGAGGCGGAAACGGCACGCATGCGCGGCATGCCGTCCTCGGCGTGCCAGGTCTCGAAATCCGAGTGCCAGTAGAATTCCTTGCCGGTGAAGCCCGGCTTGTAGTTCAGCCGCGACTGGTGGATGTAGACCTCGTCGCCGAGAAGGAAACGGGCGATGCCCGCAACGCGTCGGTCGCTGGCCAGTCGGTTGAAGAGGGAGCTCTGTTCGGGCAGCTTGAAGATGGTGCGGACCTCATCCGAGCCGGGCTCGGTGATCACGCTGCCATCCATCAGATCGCGCTCGCCATTGCGCATGGCGGCGGATTCCGCCTTCAGCGCCTCGACCTCTTCAGCCGTGAAAATATCTTTGAGGATCAGGAAGCCGTCACGGTCAAACTGGTCGGCCTGCTGTGCTGTCAGAGCGCATCGGGGCGCCACTGGCTCCATACGGTTCGGTCCTGCCGGGGCAGCCAGCGTTCTTCAGGCAGCCTGCTGGGATAGGGATCCTGACTTCTTCGGTCACGTTCCTTCGACATCGCTGTCATGGTCGTTCTCCTTTTCTTTCAGGGTTTTCGCCGGCGGGCGCATGAGCCCGAGCACCGCGCCCGGATGGCGCGGTGTCAAGGCTGTCAAAGGTTATGCATCCTCCAGCGCATATGAGCCGTCGGCCTGGTGCACTTCCTTGCCGGAAACCGGCGGGTTGAAGGTGCATGCCATGATCATCGGCTTTTCTGCGTCGGCGCGCAGAATGTGCTTGTCATGCTTGTCGAGCGCATACATGACGCCCGGCTTGATCTTATGAACTTCGCCGGTCGCGCAGTCCTCGATGGAGCCCGTGCCGTCGACGCAATAGACGCATTCAAGATGGTTCTTGTAATGCATGTGCAGTTCGGCGCCGGCGTGGATGGTCGTGATGTGGAAGGAAAACCCCATCTCATCCGACTTCAGGAGAAGGCGCACACTGTCCCACCCTTCCGAATGGACGTGACGTTCGGTGTTCTTCGCTTCGTTCAGGTCGCGCACGATCATGTTCGTTACTCCGCTGCGATTTTTGTGTTCTGGGTTGTTTCGGCGACGGCAGACTGAAGAATATCCAGACCGCGCGCAAAGGTTTCCTGCTCGATGTTGAGCGGGCAGAGGATTTTCACCACCTCGTCATGCGCGCCGGAGGTCTCGATGATCAGCCGTCGCGGAAGCAGCGCTTGCAGATGTCGCCTGCCAGCTCGCCTGAGCCCACATCCACGCCCATCATCATGCCACGGCCCTTCACGCGGGCATCGGGCAGAAGCGCGGCGATCTCATTGAGACGCTTTTCGAGATAGGCACTGCGCTCGGCAATCGTGGCGCGGAACGTGTCGTCCGCCCAGAATTTCTCAAGCGCCACGCGCGCGGTGACGAAGGCATGGTTGTTGCCGCGGAAGGTGCCGTTGTGCTCGGCCGGGCCGAATACGTCGTATTTCGGCTTCACCAGAACCGTTGCGAACGGAAGGCCGTAGCCCGACAGCGATTTCGCCATGGTGATGATGTCCGGCGAGATGCCCATCTCCTCGAAGGAGAAGAAATTGCCGGTGCGGCCGCAGCCTGCCTGAATATCATCAATGATCAGCAGCGCGCCATGGGCGCGGGCGATCTCGCTCACCCGGCGGACCCATTCACGGGACGCTGCATTCAGCCCGCCTTCACCCTGCACGGTTTCGAGCAGGATCGCTGCCGGTTTTTCAACGCCGCTGGAGGGCTCCGAAAGCATCCGGTTGAGGAGATCGGCCGTGTCGATGTCGCCGCCCATCGCGCCGTCATAAGGGATGCGCGTGACATGGTTGAGCGGCACGCCGGCGCCGCCGCGATGATAGCCATTGCCCGTGGCTGCCAGCGCGCCAAGCGTGACGCCATGGAAGCCGTTTGTGAAGGACACGACATTCTGGCGTCCCGTCACCTTGCGGGCGATCTTGAGTGCCGCCTCGATGGCGTTGGCACCCGTAGGGCCGGTGAACAGGACACGGTGATCCATGTCGCGCGGGCGCAGAATGAGACGCTCGAAGGATTTGAGGAACTCGGCCTTGGCATCGGTGTGCATGTCGAGCCCGTGCGTGACGCCGTCGCGCTCAATATGCTCGATCAGCGCGGCCTTCATGTCCGGGTCGTTGTGACCATAGTTCAGGCTCGAGCAGCCGGCCAGAAAGTCGATGTAGTCCCGGCCTTCGGCGTCTGTCAGGGTCGAGCCCTTCGCCTTGGTGAACACGGTCGAGAAGCTGCGGCAATAGCTGCGCGCTTCCGATTCGCGTCGCGTAAAAATCTGCTTGTCGTCCGTCGTAACGGTCGTCATATCTATTCCTTCGGATTGATCGGTCGTGCGAATTGGGACGCCGCTATCAGGCTGCGTCGTCGCTCCGGGCCTCGTCTGCCTTGCGCAGAGAAATCCAGTTTCCGCGTAAATCGTCGGATGCACCTTCGGCGAACTGGATTGTCACCATGTGCTCGGTGGCATGCTTGCCATCGAAATGCGCATCCTTGCGGAAGTAAGGCTCGTGGCTGAGTTCACCGCCGCGCCTGCGGGCGAGTGAGGAAAACAGGCCCCAGCTTGCCTTGTTGTCGGAGGTGATGGTGGTCTTGAGTGCCTGCACATTTTCGCAGGCTTCCCGGTCGAGCAGTGCGGCAAGCAGCTTCTTGCCGACGCCCATGCCCTGGACACTCTGGTCCACGGCGACCTGCCAGACGAACAATGTGTTGTCCTCGTCCGGCAGAAGATAGGCCGAAACCCAGCCCACCAGCGCTCCATCGCTGGTTCTTTCGGCGGCGATACAGGTGTCGCCGAAATGGTCGCACTGCAACAGATTGCAGTAGAGTGAATTCTCGTCGAGCGGCTCGCAGGACTGGATGAGCCGCCACACGTCCGCGCCGTCTTCCTTGCGCGGGGGGCGATAGACAATTTCGGGCGATCGCTTGCGTACAAGCTTGATATCAGTGGTGGCCATTGGTCTCCTCATAGCGCGCCGAATATTATGACTATCGAAGGATATTTCAACCGCTGGAATTGAAAATGGTTCCATGAGCTGCGCAAACCCATGAAATGCAATGGTTTCCGAGGAAGATTTTATTCGCTAATCAAAATATCTTTTCTCTGCTATTTGTGTGCGAGTGGAGAGCGGCGACCGAGAATCGCCCCTTCGGCCTCCGAGTCCTGGGGAATGGCGGCATGGAAGATCGTACTGAAACAAGCTTGATCGCACTGCGGCGAATCCTGCGTGCAACAGAGCTCAACGCGCGCACGCTTGCCCGGGCGACAGGGCTGACGACACCGCAGCTCATCGTGCTTGAAATTGTCGCTGCGGCAGGCCGGGCCACCCCGAAGGACATCTCCGGCAAGGCCGGTGTCGGGCAGGCAACGGCCACCTCTCTGGTTGACAAGCTGGAGGCGCGTGGCCTCGTCACCCGCACGCGCAGCGAGCGCGACAAGCGTGTGGTCTGGGTGGCGCCGACGGAAGAGGGTCGCGCGCTGTTGAGCGCTGCGCCCGATCCATTGCAGAAGACCTTTTCAGAGCAGTTTCAGGCCCTGCCGGACTGGGAACAGGGCATGATCGTTGCAGCCCTTGAGCGTGTCGGTGCAATGCTCAATGCCGGCGCGCTCGATGCCGCACCGCTGCTGGACGTCGGTGCGGTGGATCGCAAATAGGAGAGGGTAAAGACGCATGTTCGGGACGTCGATGCAGCGTGAATGGCTGACGGATATTGTCGAAAGCCTGCCGTCGCTGGTTTTTGTCGCGCTGTGGCGCAGTGGAGCAGATCAGGAACTGACGGGCTGGATCGGGACAGGGCTTGCCGCATGCATGCTTGTGGGCTTCCGTGTCTGCCGCTGGCGGTTCCACCCGGTACTTCTCGGCATCAACATCCACCTTCTCGTGATCACGCCGCTGATCGTCGGCCTCTACCGTTTTGGCATCCCCGCCTGGGGGGACGCCATTGTCGAGGTCGCTTATAAGGGCGTTCTGATCACTATCTTCGTGACCGGATGCGCGCTGGTCTTCACGCGCCGGGGCTTTATCGGCGTCGACGGGGCGCCGGGCGCTCATCGCCCTTATTCGCTGGCGCTTCTCATTGCGTCTGCGATCACGATCCTCTGGTCCTTCTTCCTTGCCAGCGGCGGCCCGCTCATCACGGTCGCTCTCCCGGTTATGGGGCTTTTCGGGCTTCGTCGCTTCCTTCTGGCGCGACTTGCCGACCGTGACGGTGCAGCCGGTGCGCTGGTGCCAGTCGGAGCCGGCGCAGCGCTTGGCGCCGCCTCCATGGATGACACCTGAGAGTGATCAGAGCCCGTCGATAAACGCCCGCACCTCGCCGCTCAGGCGTTCCATCTCGGTTTCTGCCCGGGCTCTCTCCTCGCCAAGCGAGGCGATCCGGTTTTCCTGTTCTTCAAGCATGCGCATATAGCGTTCTGCCAATGCGCTTTCGCGGGGGACCGACCCCAGGTTGTCGCGGATGCGGGCCTGGTCTCCGGCGGTTCGTTCCAGCGCCTGCCGTACATTTTCGAGTGTGCGTTCGGCAGTTATTGCCTCACGTTTGAGCGCGGCGAGCGCCTTCAGTTTTTTTGTGGTTTCGTCGTCGGTTGCCGAGCCGGCCCAGACATAGAGCGCGTCGGCGCTGGCATCGATCAGGGCGAAGTTCTCCGTGCGGCTGCGTTCC
This sequence comes from Nitratireductor aquibiodomus NL21 = JCM 21793, assembly GCF_000615975.1. Classification (GTDB taxonomy): domain Bacteria; phylum Pseudomonadota; class Alphaproteobacteria; order Rhizobiales; family Rhizobiaceae; genus Nitratireductor; species Nitratireductor aquibiodomus. The sequence continues at coordinate 41,260 of NZ_BAMP01000026.1, forward strand.
ATCACCGTCCTGACGGTGGATTTCCCTCCGGCCTCTACAGTGGCGCGCAGGCGGTAATGCGTCGGCGTGGCGCTGTCGAGCGCATCGGAGGACATCTGCCATCCGTCACGGCGCGGGTGCTCGATCAGAACCGTGCGTTTCGCATCCGCAGCGCCCTTGATCGCATAGGTCGTGGTGATCCGCGAAACCGTCGTCGTGCGCAGGATGCCATCGGTGATGGCCGCCTTTCCGAGGATCTCGTGCGGTTTCGTTTCGGTTGTGATCTCGACCTTGCGGTCGCTGGCGAAGCTCGCCATTCGGCTTTCTCCGGCGGGAATGCCCAGAAGCTGTGCATCGCCCACATAGCCGCTCGCCCCGTCATAGACCGTGACGATGCCGGGCGGCAGGCTTGCCTCGGTGTCGTTTCTCAGAAACACGGCTGCGACCGGGTGGATCCTGCCGTTTTCAGGCTGGAAGACCGAGACCCGCTCTGCCCGGACCTTGGCGTCCACGAACGGCACGGAAAGGCTTTGCCCTGCTGCGAGGTCGATGGCATTCGGCAGTTGGTAAGTGGCGCTCGTCTCGCCCTCGTGCGCCTGGCTGCCATTGGTCGGTGCCGAAGGTCCATAATGGCCATATCCGCAATCGGGGCGGGTGCGGCTGCTCCTCCCAGGGCGCGCATGCGCCGGGGGGCGGCGTTCATTTCGGCCATCTCGATGCCCGCTGCATCGTCCGGCCGCGGCGGCGCGGCGTTGCCCACGGCAACGGGAATGTCCGCGCGTTCGCTCCAGTAGCGCTGATGCAGCTTCTGGGCGAGCGTCACCGGTGCGCCAGAGGAAAGCGTCAACCCGATGCCTTCCCAGTCTTCGCCGGTCGCGTTTTCGATCACCGCCCAGGCCTGCAGGCGGGCGGTCTCCTCTCCGGCCGAAACCAGCCGGTAGGCGGTCTTCCAGACGGGCGCCGGCACCACATAGGAGAGGGCGATGTCGCGCGCGCCCGTTCCCGATAGTGTGACCGCCACGGAGCGGATGGCATCGGTGCGCCCGCGTCCGCTCACCTTCGCGGCCTCCCGCAGCCGCTCCCGCATCGCCTCGTCGCGGATATCGAGCTGGGTGTCGGTTCCAAGCTTGAGAATTTCAACCGTTCCATCCGCCGTCATCACCGAGAGAACCCGCTCGATGCGGGGATCAGTATCGCTGCCCGTCTGTTGCGTGTCGACACCGAGAATCATGCCTTCGACGGTGCGTCCGCCCGAGGTGGCCCGCACGGAGACGCCCTGAAGCGCAGCCGCCAGCGCCGGAACGGATCCCATTTCACCGGGGCTGAAGGGCAGCCGCCGGAACGTCTCCTCAACCGGCGAGAGCCCGTCGAGCGTGACGGCATCGATCGTGCCTGCGGGATCGCTCACTACGAGGCTTTTCAGAAAATCATCCACCTGGTCGAGCGGAATGTCGATGCGCAGCGTGCCGTCTCCGTCGATGCGAGCAGAGCGCCTGACCTCGGCCAGCCCGCCGGATGAGAGCGTGATTCTTTCTATTCTCCCGCTATCGATGATGTCGGCAAGGGCCGGTGGCACAGCCTGAGCAAATGCAAAACAGGCGCCGAACAGGGCGGTGCGGGCAATTTTCCGGTTCACGCCGGGGAAAGGTTTCGCTGTCACGTCATGTCTCCACGCTGCCTTGAGAAAGTCCTGAACGCACCTTCGTTATCAGTGTATCTGGATTGGATCGTGGCGTGTTTGGGGAAAAGTGCGCATCGCAGGCCGGCAGGGCAGCGTCATCGGGCTGGGCGCAGCAAAAATGGCGATCCCGACAGGATTCGAACCTGTGACCCTCAGATTAGGAATCTGATGCTCTATCCTGCTGAGCTACGGGACCGCTGAGCCCTCTCATAACGCGATGAAGCCGGTTCGCCAAGATCAAATGGGACGGCGTGCAGGGCGCCGTCCCCTCCGTCATGCCGCCAGGGCGGTCTCGGCCAGGCGCACCCAGTAGCTCACCCCGTGCGGGATGGCGTCGTCGTTGAAATCGTAGGCCGTGTTGTGCAGCGCGGCGCTGTCGCCATTGCCGATGAAGATGAAGGCGCCCGGACGGGCTTCCAGCATGTAGGAGAAATCCTCGCCGCCCATCGTTGGCGTGATGTCGGTGTCCACATTGGCCGCGCCGGCGATCTCGCTTGCTATCGCGCTCGCAAAGGCGGTTTCGTCGGCATGGTTGAACGTCACCGGATAGTTGGAATCGTAGTCCACCTCCACCGTGGCGCCATGGGCGGCTGCCACGCCCGCGCAGATCGTGCGCATGCGGCTTTCGGCATCGGCGTTCACGTCCTTCTTCAGGGTGCGCACGGTGCCGGCAAGCTCCACGGAATCGGGAATGACGTTGAAGGCGTCGCCGGCGTGGAATTTTGTGACCGAAACCACCACCGAATCGAGCGGATGCACATTGCGCGAAGCAATGCTCTGCAGCGCCGTCACGATCTGGCTTGCAGCGAGAATCGGATCGACCACCGTATGCGGCATGGCGGCGTGGCCGCCGCGCCCTTTCACGGTGATCACGAACTCAGCCGTGGCCGCCATGATCGGCCCGGGGCGGATGGCGAACTGGCCGACGGGCAGGCCCGGCAGATTGTGCATGCCGAACACGCGCTCGATGGCGAAGCGCTCCATCATCCCATCCTTGACCATCTCGTTGCCACCACCGCCGCCTTCTTCGGCGGGCTGGAAGATCACCGCGACACGGCCCCTGAAATTGCGCGTTTCGCAGAGATATTTCGCAGCGCCGAGCAGCATGGCCGTGTGCCCGTCATGGCCGCAGGCATGCATCCTACCGGGGATGGTGGAGGCCCAGGGCCTGCCCGTCATCTCCGTCATCGGCAGAGCGTCCATGTCGGCGCGCAGGCCAATGGTCGGCCCGTCGCCGAGATTGCCTTCGATGATGCCCACCACACCGGTCTTGCCGAGCCCGGTCACAACCTCTCCGCAGCCGAATTCCGTGAGTTTCTCCGTCACGAAGCCGGCGGTGCGGTGCACATCGAAGAGAAGCTCGGGATGACGGTGGATGTCACGGCGCCATTCGGCGATTTCGGCCTGCAATTCCGCAGAACGATTCAAAATCGGCATGTTTTGCTGTTCCCTTCAAATTTTTGCCGGCATTTTGGCCTTCATGGCGAGGCGGGTTTCGCGCAGGTACCGGAGGGGCCGCATTTATCCCGTGGTCATCTTCCTGAAGTCAGCAATAGGTAAGATGTGATCACGCGTGATTGCAAGCTGATCCGGTTGGACCAGCTTGGGCTTTTGTTCGCTCCGCATCGGTATTCTGGAGCGCGAAGCAGGCGCCGGCTTTGTGGTTTTTTGCTATAAGTGCCCGGTTCGCGTTAAATGCACCCGGACGCGCCGATATGGAGCGAACGGGGCTTGAGGCCGGTCGTTGACCACCTGTCGCAGGCACAGGTGACAATAACCGGTATACGGGTCAACAACAGAGCCTGATATTTCAGGCGGACATGAAATTCGGATAATGCGCATGTGTTTCGCAAGGTTTGCCGCGCCGATGGTGGCCGGGGCAGTGATGGGGATGGTCGCGGCAGTCATGCCGGCGTCGGCAGGGCCGACAATCGTTCTCGACGTCAACAGCGGCAGGGTTCTGTCTCATGAAGACGCATTCCAGCGCTGGTATCCGGCATCGCTCACAAAGCTGATGACGGCCTATGTGGCGTTCGAGGCGGTCAGGGATGGCGAGTTGCAGTTCAACTCTCCGGTGACGATCTCCAAACGTGCGACGCGGGAGCCGCCAAGCAAGATGGGCTATCCGGCAGGCTCGGTGCTGACGCTCGACAACGCCATCAAGCTGATCATGGTCAAGTCCGCCAACGATGTCTCCACGGCGATTGCCGAGAATGTCGGCGGTTCGGTCGGTGCGTTTGCAAAGCGCATGAATGCGGCCGCCCGCAAGCTCGGCATGTCCGGAACGAATTACGTAAACCCGCACGGTCTCTTCTCAACCGAGCAATACACCACCGCCCGTGATCTGGCGCTTCTCGTGCGGGCCATCCGCACCGAGTTCCCGCAGCACGCGCATTATTTCTCTATGGAGGCCATCCGCACCGGCGACAGGGTTTTGCCGAATTACAACTGGCTGATCGGTCGTTTTCCCGGCGCGGACGGCATGAAGACGGGTTATGTGTGCTCGTCCGGCTTCAATCTCGCCGCCACGGCCACGCGCAACGGCCGCACGCTTGCGACGATCGTGCTGGGTGCTCCATCGCAGGTGGAGCGCGGCGAGGAAGCCGCACGCCTGCTTGCCGAGGGCTTCAAGATTCAAGGGGCGGTCTCGCCCTCCATCACCGCGTTCGCGCCTTATGGCGAAGGTCGCAATGTGGCGGTCGACCTGCGCCCCGAGGTCTGTTCCGAAGCGGCGGTCAAGGCCCGGTTCGAGCGCGGTGACGACGACGGTCTCCTGGTTCAGCGCTCGCCTTACCTGTCGGCGATGGACCACGAGCCGCGCGCCGTAACGATCGCTCTGGGCGGCGCCACCGGCCCGGCACCGTCGGTGCCGCGCTATGCCGATGTGCCGATCCCCACGCCGCGGCCGGACTATCCGCTGAAAAGCGCCACCGCCGACACCGCGCAGGGTGGCTGATCACCATGTCCAGCACCATCGCGTTGACACTCGTCACGGGCTTTCTCGGCGCCGGCAAGACAACCCTGATCAATCGGCTGCTGCGCGATCCGGCACTTTCGGACACCGCCGTGATCGTCAATGAGTTCGGTGCCGTGGGCATCGACCACCTGCTGGTGGAAGAGGCATCCGACGGCATCATCGAACTGTCGGATGGCTGTCTGTGCTGCACGGTTCGCGGCGCGCTGGTGGACACGCTTCTCGGGCTGGATGAGCGCCTCGCGGGTGGCCGTGCAGACAGTCTCAAACGTGTCGTCATCGAAACCACCGGCCTTGCCGACCCGGTGCCGGTTCTGCAGGCTCTCGCCGCGCATCCGGCACTGGCTGCGCGTTACCGGCTGGACGGCGTTGTCACGCTGGTTGACGCGATGCACGGCCGTGAGACGCTCGAAGCGCACGAAGAGGCGCGGCATCAGGTGGCGGTGGCCGACCGGCTTCTCCTCACCAAGACCGATGCGGTTGTGGCGGACGCGTTCTCCGGTCTGGAATCGTACCTCGCAAAGCTTGCACCGGGTCTCCAGCCGCTCGTGGCAGAGGGGATGGAGGCTGCTGCCATCATTGACTGCAGTGCGCTCGACATCGGCGCACGCGCCGCAGGGGTGCTGCATGATGCCCCGCCATATCATCATCACGATCACGATCACAACCATGGGCACGACCATCACCATGACCACGGACACAGTGCAGCCTACGACACGATCCTGCTGACGCACGACCGGCCCATTTCAGGCTCGGCGCTTGATAATTTTCTGGACCTTCTGCGCAGCCAGTGCGGACCGCAGATCCTGCGGCTGAAAGGCATTGTCGAACTGCAGGGGCAGCCGGATCGTCCGCTTGTCGTGCAGGGGGTTCGACAGGTTCTGCACGAACCGCGCCTTCTGGCGAAATGGCCTGACGACACGCGCGGCGTGCGTCTCGTCATCATCGGTACGGGGCTCGACGAAGCCTATGTGAAGGGGCTGTTCTCGGCGTTCATGGGCGATGCGGCGGTCGACACGCCCGACAGGGCTGCGCTTGAGGACAATCCGCTCGCCATAGCGGGCTTTCGCCGTTGAACCGCGCGCCGCGTCGACGCAATTGGGAGCTGACCCAGTGTTTGGGAAGAATGTGGGACGGATATGTTTCTGATTTCTGCGCCGTTTAAAGTTCAGGTCATTTAACGCGACTGCTGACCTCCGGCTTGGATCGCCGTGCGTCGATGCGGACGCACAAAGGACGATCTAAACTATAAATGGAGTATCGGAACAATCCGAAAACCGGATTCCACTTTTCGGTCCGATGCTCTAACCTCGTTCCACGAGAAAGCGATGCCCGTCGCTTGTCGCTTCCGTCTCCACGAGCAGATGTCCGTTCTCGTTGCAGAAGGCGGGAATGTCGATCACCGCCAGCGGGTCGGTGGTTTCAAGCCAAAGCCGGTTGCCGCGCGGCATGCCGGCAAGGCGCTTGCGCGCTTTCAGGACCGGCAAGGGGCAGTTGAGCCCCTTGAGGTCGTATGTCTGCGGTGCAACAGTCACGGTCAGCGGCTGAAGATGTTCTGAATGCGGCGACGCAACGAAGGGGCCTGGCCACCCGTGGCCGGAGCAGGGACGGATGCCGTGCGTTCTGCGCTCGTATCCGGTCGCGGTGTCGGGCTCGGAACGGCGCCCTCTGCCGGCACCGGTGCCACGGCCGCGGCGGTGCTTTCCGCCGGCTGCTGCTGTTCGGGCTGG
>NZ_BAMP01000025.1 GCF_000615975.1 Nitratireductor aquibiodomus NL21 = JCM 21793
CCGCGCGGCAACGAAGGTGCCTGTCTTGCAATGCCCCGTCATCCCGGAAGCCGCAGGCTATTCGGAACCCATTAGCAGAATGCGCGAGCGCACGGCCTGGTCCTCACACAGCCCGCACCCACACCTTCGTGTCGTGGAACGCCGCGCCGCCATATGGCGCGATGGAATCTGCACCGGTCAATACATTGATGCCCTCACCGCGCTCATGCGCGCTGTTCGGCCAGATGCCCTCGCAATCACCACGCCGCGCCGCACACCGTCAAAAAGCTTGACGTGCAGCACCACTGCGCCACGCTGATTGCCGATCTCCACGCGATCGCCGGCCTGAAGCCCAAGCTCTGCCGCATCGTCTGGATGCAGCATCAGCTCCGGTCGCCCTTCCCGTTTCACCGAGCCCGGCGTTTCCGTAAAACTCGAATTCAGGAAGGTGCGCGCCGGCGAGGTCGCCAGCCGGTAGGGATGCTCCGGATCCGCCACTTCGATGAAATCCATATGGTCGGGAAACTCCGGCATGCGCGCGTGCGGCCCCTGCAGGCCGATAGAGGCCGGCGGGCGGTTGGGCGCAGGCGTTCCCGTCCAGTCAGGCCGGAACCGATACTTGCCGTCAGGGTGACCGAAACCGTCGACGAAATGCGCAGTGTCGAAATCCGGCTGCACATCGGCCCAGCGATCGGCCTTGAAGCTTTCGAACGTACCAAGCCCGCGCTTCTCCAGCATGAATTCGACATGCTCGCGCGCCGTCAGACCAAAACCGCCCTTGTCGGCAACGCCGAGACGCTCCGCAAGCTCCTCGATCACGAACAGGTTTTCCCGTGCCTCGCCGGGGGCATCCACGAGCTTGGGGCCGAGAATGATGTGCTGGTGGCCGCCACCGCGATAGATGTCGTCATGTTCCAAAAACATCGTCGCCGGCAGAACCACATCGGCAAGCTTCGCCGTGTCGGTCATGAACTGCTCGTGCACGCAGGTGAAAAGGTCCTCGCGCAGAAAACCCTTTTTCACCAGCCGCTGTTCCGGAGCGATGTTGGCCGGATTGGTGTTCTGGATCAGAAGTGCGGTGACGGGTGGCCCCCCATGCAGTGCCTCAGCATCATTGGTCAGAATGCGCCCGATCTGCGCCTGATCCAGCGATCGGATGGACGGATCGCACAGCGCACTGCCCTCGATCTGCGACTTGTCGAGGCGGAAGATGCCGGAATTGGAATGAAACGCCCCTCCGCCCTCATACTGCCAGCAGCCGGTGACGGCCGCGATGGAAAGGGCGGCATGCATGTTCACAACGCCATTGCGATTGCGCGTAAATCCATAGCCCAACCGGAAGAAGGTGCGTTTCGTCTCGCCCACCAGCCTGGCAAAGGTCTCGATTTCGTCAACCGAAAGGCCGGTAATGGCAGACGCCCATTCGGGCGTGCGCGTCTTCAGATGCGCTTCGAGCCCCTGGGATCGTCGGTGTATTTGTCGAGAAATGCCCAGTCAGCCAGACCATCGCGGAAAAGGACATGCATGACCGCGCAGGCAAGGGCAGCATCCGTGCCCGGCTTCAGAACGAGGCCGAGATCGGCCTGTTTCATGGTCGCATTGTCGTAGACGTCGATGACAATGATCTTCGCACCGCGCTCCTTGCGCGCCTTGATCGCATGCGTCATCACATTGACCTGGGTCGCAACGGCGTTGGTGCCCCAGATCACCACGCAGTCGGACTTGGCCATTTCGCGTGGATCGGGCCCGCGCAGATCGCCAGTTCCCATGACAAAGCCGGTCCAGGCCGCATTGGTGCAGACCGTGCCAAAAAAGCCGGAATAGCGTTTGGCGTGTCGCAGGCGGTCTATGGAATCGCGCTGCACCAACCCCATCGTCCCGGCATAGTAATATGGCCAGGCGGTCTCGGTCCCGTATTTTTCCTCCGCCTTCAGGAAGGCTTCGGCCACACGGTCGAGCGCGGCCTCCCAGCTCGCCTCCTTCCACTGCCCCTCGCCCTTGGCGCCGGAACGAACCAGCGGCTTCAGCAGGCGGTCGGGGTGGTGGATGCGTTCGGCATAGCGGGCAACCTTGGCGCAGATCACGCCGGCGGTGTAACTGTTGTCCTTGGCGCCATGGACGCGACCGATGCGCCCGTCCTTCACCTCGACATCGAGCGCACAGGTCGACGGGCAGTCATGCGGACAGGCCGAATGGCCGATATGGATGTTTGCGTGTGTGTTCATGGCGGGAACACTAGCGATTTTCTGTACGGACGCGTAGAGCCAGTGAACAGAAAATCACGTGCAGGCCTCACTGAAGCTGGAAACATGAACTATCGCCACGCCTATCATGCCGGAAACTTCGCCGATGTGGTCAAGCACGCCATTCTGGCGCGCATCGTCGAATATCTGAAGCGCAAGGACAAGGCTTTCCGCGTGATCGACACGCATGCGGGTATCGGCCTCTACGACCTGAGTTCGGAAGAGGCGCAGAAAACCGGCGAATGGCGCGACGGGATCGGCCGACTGGTCGAGGCTTCCCTCGATGAGAAAACATCGAACCTTTTGAATCCCTTGCTGGAAGCGGTTCATAAGGAGAATCAGGGTGCGGGGATCCAGCACTATCCCGCTCGCCGCGCCTCGTGCGCCATCTTCTGCGCAAGCAGGATCGTCTGACCGCCATCGAACTGCACCCACAGGACGCCGCGCGGCTGAAGGAAGTTTTTGCAGGCGATTTCCAGACACGGGTCATCGAACTCGATGGCTGGCTGGCGCTGGGCGCGCATCTGCCGCCGAAGGAAAAGCGCGGACTGGTGCTGATCGACCCGCCCTTCGAGGAAGAAGACGAGTTCGGGCGCATCGTCATGAAACTTGAAAAGGCGCACCGGCGCTGGCCGGGCGGCATCTATGCGGTCTGGTACCCGATCAAGAACCATGACGCGGTTCAGGCTTTCCGCAGACACCTTACCGAAAGCGGCATTGCCGATGTGATCGACATCCGTCTCGAATTGCGCGCGCCCTCCGATGAACCGCGCCTCGACGGGACGGGCATGATCGTGGTCAACCCGCCTTTCGTGCTGCGCGAGGAGATGGAAACGCTGCTTCCTGTTCTTGCCGGCATTCTTGGCGAAGAGGGCAAGGGCCGCTGGGCACTCGAAAGGCTTACGGCAGAATAGCGTGACCATGCTTGACCCAAACCGCTCACTGGCGCAAAACTTCAATCCACCGCACCGCAACAATCCGGGAGACAGACCTATGGCGCGCTTTTTGGCTCTTGCAGCCGGCCTCACCGCATCATTCCTTTCGATGCAGGCGATGGCAGCCGATCCGGTCGGCATTTATGGCGCGGTGGACGATGTCTGCGCGGATGCGCGCGTTCATTCGACCATTCAGAAGCGTTTCCGATATCAGGTCACCCATGTGCCGAACCTGCCCGACGTCGACATCGTCGATTTCTACGGGTCCTACCAGACACGCTACAGCCCGTCCTCCTATGACAGCCCGATCGAGCGGCGCTATTGCCGCGCCACGGCGCGCCTCTCCGATGGGCGCGACCGGACGATCTGGTATCTGATCGAATATGGCCAGGGCTTTGCCGGACTCGGCAACAATGTCGAGTTCTGCGTTTCCGGCTTCGACCGCTGGAACGTCTATGACGGCCACTGCCGCGTGCTGCGATAGACTAGGCGGGCTCGGGGCAAATTATGGGTCTGGCATCGCGGCTTTCCGCCGCTTTTCTGGCATATCTTGCAGCCTCCACGACCCCGGCCATAGCAGGCGAGCGCGGTGCGCCGGCGGGTGAGTTCGATTTCTATGTGCTGTCGCTAAGCTGGTCGCCCAGCTACTGCGCCGCCGAAGGTGCGGAGGCCAACCGGCAGCAATGCGGACGCGAGCGGCCCTATGCCTTCGTGGTCCACGGGCTCTGGCCGCAATATGAGAAAAGTTACCCCGAGTACTGCCGTTCGAAGCGGCCGCAGCGTGTGCCCAATGCGCTGGTTGATCAGTATCGAGACATCATGCCCTCGGCAGGCCTGATGGGCCATCAATGGCGCAAGCACGGCATGTGTACCGGGTTTGCGCAGGAGAACTATTTCGCCCTCTCCCGCAAAGCGCGGGAGCGTGTGGAAACGCCCCCCGAGTTCCGCCGGCTGGCGAAGCCGGAGATGGTTTCGCCGAAACGTGTGGAAGAGGCCTTCCTTGAAGCCAATCCCGGCCTGAAGAAAGACGCCATCGCCGTCACCTGCGACAATCGCTATCTGCGCGAAGTGCGCATTTGCATGACCAGGGATCTGGAGTTCCGGTCCTGCGAGGCCGTGGACCGAAAGGACTGCCGGCGCGAGCGAGTCCTGATGCCGCCGGCGCGGGGCGGATAAAGAAAAAGCCGGGCACAGGGCCCGGCTTTTCCATTTCAGTCTGTCGCTTCGATCAGAACTGCATACCAAGGCCGAACATGACCTTGTTGGAGCTGTCGCTGACTTCCTGCGCACCGCTGCCGGTGTTGAACGCTTCGTCACCGAACTTGGTGTAACGGTATTCGACGCGACCGAAGACCTTGTCGGTCAGCTTGGCATCGACGCCGGCACCGGCCGTCCAGCCGAGCATGGTGTTGGTGTCGGAACCGGCCGCATCGGTGATCTTCAGACGCTGCGCAGCGCCACCGGCCGTGCCGTAGATCAGGATGTTGTCGGTCGCGGCAACGCCGAGACGGGCGCGCAGCGTGCCGTCGACGCCGTGCTTGGATTCGACACCGGCATTGGTGCCCTTCATACCGTTGTAACCGACATCGCTTCAACACCGTAGACAAAGCTGCCCGACTGGAAGTTCCAGCCGGCGAAGCCGTTGCCGACAAAGCCATCGGTATCAATGTCATTGCCTGCGACCGGCTGATTAGCTGCGGTCTCACCGGAGAAGCCATAGCCAAGCGCGATACCGGCATAGCCACCTTCCCAATCGTTGATCGGGGTGGAGATCACCGGCGCGGCAGGCGGTGCGGGTGGCTGCTCCATGACTGCGTCAGCAGCCTGTGCGGCACCAGCCACTGCAACAAAACCGACGGCTGCGGCCGCGGAAAGAATGACGTTCTTATGGGCTTTCATGGTCCATACTCCTTAAGCCACTAGCATTTTCAAAGCTGTGGGCGCCCCTCTTGGCATCATGCCCGTTCAAACGCACCACGCTGGCGAGACCGGTCATCCTGGGAGGAAGCGGGCCGATCTCGCATGAGACCTATCTGGGCGCGAAATGAGGCTGAACGTGCCCGAAAAATAGGTCTTTCAGGGGCGCCAATAAGGCGGAAAATTGACGTTGCAAAAGAGCAACATGCCGGGGCGGACACCTTGGGGGCCAGCATTCGAGCACCTATATTCCGGCGGCTGTTCCGATTCTCACGAGGTTCCTCATGCTTTTCAGCCTGCTCATACTTGCAGCCGGTGTCATCCTTCTGGTGCTGGCCGGTGACATATTCGTCAAGGGCGCTGTGGGACTGGCGGAAAACCTCGGCATTTCTCCACTGATCATCGGTCTGACAGTGGTGGCCTTCGGAACGTCTGCACCCGAACTCTTCACCTCCATCCAGGCGGCCCTTTCGGGAGCGCCCGGTCTGGCGGTCGGCAATGTGGTCGGCTCCAACATCGCCAACATCCTGCTGGTGCTTGGTCTGCCGGCGATCATCTATCCGATCGTATCGGACGGCAAAGGGCTGCGGCGCAATCTGGTGGCCATGCTCGTCTCGACCGTCATATTCATGTGGATGCTCACGGGTGGCATCATCACCCGGATCGAAGGCGCAGTGCTTTTCGCGGGTCTCTGCGCCTTCATCGCGTGGCAGGCGCGCGATGCGGTGAACGGCAAGGCACCGGCCGACCACGACTTCCATGAAGAGATCGGCGAGGCCCCACACGACCGCAAACGGATCTCCACCTACCTGATCGCCGGCGTGATCGGATTGCCAGTCGCAGCCCAGCTGACCGTGGCCGGTGCCGTCAGGATCGCCGAGAGTTTTGGCGTGAGCGATGCCGTCATCGGTCTGACGATCGTTGCCATCGGCACCTCGCTTCCCGAGCTCGCCACGAGCCTGGCGGCTGCATTGAAGCGCCATTCCACCGTTGCGCTGGGCAATATCGTGGGATCGAACATCTTTAACATCGCCTGCATCATGGGCCTGACAGCGTTGATTACGCCAATCGCCGTGGATCCGCGCATTGTCTCCATCGACATGTGGGTGATGCTCGCCGCCGCCTGTGTGCTCGCACTTCTCGGCTTCCTGCGCATTGCGTCAGGCAAGCTCATGGGTAGCGCGATGCTTGCCGGCTTTGCGGGTTACATTGCCACGGTCTTTTGATCCTGCGCGAAAACCCGGTAGCGGAGAAAGCGTGCACCTGTCAGCAGTGAACGGTCGAACGCTCTGCAGGCTTGGACGTCATGGGCATTGGGCTTAAACAAAGTTGTAGAATGCGCTGGCGCATGGCGTCAGGATTCGCAGCTGAGTTGAACAAGATGGGAAAGACATGGCTCAATCGAGGGCAACGGCACTGGTAACCGGAGGTGCGAGGCGCATCGGCGCGGCCATTGCGCGCGATCTGGCAGAGCACGGGTTCGCCGTTGCCATTCACTGCAGCCGTTCCCGCGAGGCAGCCGAAAAGCTTGCCGATGAGATCGTCAGGGATGGTGGTGAAGCCGAAGTGGTGCAGGCCGATCTGCAGGATGGCGCGGCAACCCGCGACCTGATCGAGCAGACCCGCCGCGCGCTCGGCGTGCCATCCATTCTCGTCAACAACGCCTCCGTGTTCGAGGATGACGGCATTGCCGATTTCACGGATGAAAGCTGGGATGCGCATTTCGACCTGCATGTGAAAGCACCGGCTTTGATCGCACAGGCGCTGGTGCACGCGCTTCCGGGCGGGCAGGACGCGCTGATCGTCAACATGATCGACCAGCGCGTGTGGCGCCTCAATCCACGCTTCTTCAGCTACACGCTTTCGAAGTCGGCCCTCTGGACAGCCACGCGAACCATGGCGCAGGCGCTCGGACCGAACATACGCGTCAACGCGATTGGCCCCGGCCCCACCCTGCCGAACCAGCGCCAGCAGCAGGCGGATTTCGACAGGCAGACGGACGCCCTTATTCTGGAGCGTGGCCCCGATCTGGCGGATTTCGGTCGCACCATCCGGTATCTGTGGGAAACACGTTCAATTACCGGTCAGATGATCGCGCTCGACGGCGGACAGCATCTGGCATGGGAAACGCCGGACGTGGCAGGAGTGCCCGAGTGAGCGCCAAAATCACATTGAAAGAGCCGGCGAACCTGGCGCTGGAGTGGGACAGCGGCGAGACGACGGGCGGTGTTGTCGGCATTGAGGTCATCCAGTCGGCCGTCAAGCGCCTGCCAAACGCTCCCGGCGTCTACCGCATGATGAATGCCGAAGGCGATGTCCTTTATGTGGGCAAGGCGCGCAGCCTCAAGAAGCGCGTGACCAACTACGCGCAGGGTCGCGGCCATACAAACCGTATCGGCCGCATGGTGCGCGAGACGGCGTCCATGGAATTCGTGGTTACGCGAACGGAAACCGAAGCGCTGCTTCTGGAAGCGAACCTCATCAAGCGGCTGCGGCCACGCTTCAATGTCCTTTTGCGCGACGACAAGTCGTTCCCCTATATCCTTCTGACCGGCGACCATCCGGCGCCCGGCATCTTCAAGCATCGCGGCGCACGCTCGAAGAAGGGCGATTATTTCGGCCCGTTCGCCTCGGCGGGGGCCGTCGGGCGCACAATCAATTCCCTGCAGCGCGCCTTTCTCCTGCGTACCTGCACCGATTCGGTGTTTGAAAGCCGCACGCGCCCCTGCCTCCTTTTCCAGATCAAGCGCTGTTCCGGGCCCTGCACGGGCGAAATCAGCGAGGACGACTATGCCGAGCTGGTTTCGGAGGCCAAAGCCTTTCTTTCGGGCCGTTCCAGCAAGGTGAAAGCCGAAATCGCCCAGTCGATGCAGGAAGCCTCCGAGGCGCTCGATTTCGAACGCGCCGCGATCTACCGCGACCGGCTTTCCGCCCTGAGCCATGTGCAAAGCCATCAGGGCATCAACCCGCAGGGTGTCGAAGAGGCCGATGTGTTCGCGATCCATCAGGAGGGCGGGCAGAACTGCATACAGGTCTTCTTCTTCCGCACCGGACAGAACTGGGGCAATCGGGCCTATTTTCCGAAGGCCGATCCGAGCCTTGAAGCGCAGGAAGTGCTTGGTGCCTTTCTCGCCCAGTTCTACGACGACAAGCCCTGCCCCCGCATGGTGCTCCTGTCGCACGAGATCGAGGAGCAGGACCTTCTGGCCGATGCACTCGCCACACGGGCCGGCCGGAAGGTGCAGGTCTCCTGCCCGCAGCGCGGCGAAAAGAAGGACCTGACCGACCATGCCCTGCAGAACGCCCGCGAGGCGCTGGGGCGGCGACTGGCCGAGACCTCCTCGCAGGCGCGGCTGATGGAAGGGTTTGCCGAAACATTCGGCCTGGATGGCGCGCCGCGCCGTATCGAGGTCTACGACAACTCGCACATCATGGGGACAAATGCGGTGGGCGGCATGATCGTTGCCGGTGCGGAGGGTTTTGCGAAGAACCAGTACAGGAAGTTCAACATCCGTTCGACCGACATTACACCCGGCGACGACTACGGCATGATGCGCGAAGTGATGCAGCGACGCTTCTCACGGCTGATCAAGGAGAACGGGTTGCCGGGCTCCGCGGATGCACCTGACATCGATACGCAGGAAACGGATGCGGCGGAGATGCCTGCCTGGCCCGATGTCCTTCTCATCGACGGCGGACAGGGGCAACTGGCGGCGGTCACGCAGGTTCTGGAGGAACTTGGAATTGCCGGTCTGGTGACGGCCATCGGTGTCGCCAAGGGTGTTGATCGCGATGCCGGGCGCGAGCGCTTTTTCATGGCAGGCAGAAACCCGTTCAGCCTGCCCGTGCGCGATCCGGTTCTCTATTTCATTCAGCGGCTGCGCGATGAAGCGCACCGGTTTGCCATCGGTTCGCACCGTGCCCGACGCAAGAAGGAGATGGTGAAAAACCCGCTCGACGAGATCGGCGGCATCGGCCCCGGCCGCAAGCGCGCGCTTCTGCACCATTTCGGCACCGCCAAAGCGGTGAGCCGCGCCGGCATCGAAGACCTTACCGCGGTGGATGGCATTTCGGAGGCCATCGCACGCCAGATCTATAACCACTTTCACGAAAACGGCTGAGGCGGCGTTGTTTCGTCGCGCCCGGCATGGTTGGCGCTTGCCGTAGGCGCCGGGTTCTGATTTGACAGGAAGTGATTGGCAGGCGGCCGGTTCAAGCTGGCAGCGTCGAATTCAACAGACTGGGGCGCCTGCGGGTGCTCCGCGGCAGACCGGAGCAGGATTGCGCTTCATGGCCAGACGTAGCACACCGGCATTCAACATTCCGAACCTCCTGACCTATGGCAGAATTCTCGCGGTGCCGGCGATTGTCCTGTGCTTTTTTCTGGAAGGCAGGCTTCAATCAAGCGATTTCGCCCGCTGGTCGGCACTGGCGCTGTTTATCGCCGCCAGCATCACAGACTATCTGGACGGCTATCTGGCCCGCATCTGGGAGCAGACATCGAACATCGGCAAGATGCTCGACCCCATCGCTGACAAGCTGCTCGTTTCCACCTGCCTTCTGCTGCTTGCAGCCGACACGGACCGCACCATCGCCGGGTGGACGCTGTGGGCAGCGATCATCATCCTTTGCCGTGAAATTCTCGTTTCGGGTCTGCGCGAGTATCTTGCTGCCCTCAAGGTCAGCGTTCCCGTCACGCAGCTCGCGAAATGGAAGACCACGATCCAGATGGTGGCGATCGGCTTCCTGCTCGCGGGGCCTGCCGGTGACAAGGTCCTGCCCTACACCACGCAGCTCGGTATCGTGCTGCTCTGGATTTCCGCCATCGTCACGCTTTATACGGGCTATGACTATTTCCGCGCCGGGCTGAAGCACATCGTGGAGGAATGACGATGAAGCTGATTTACTTTGCATGGGTGCGCGAACGCATCGGGCTGCCTGAAGAGACGGTGGACCTGCCTGCCGACGTCAAGACGGTGGCAGACCTGCTCAACTGGCTGAAAGAACGCGGCGAAAACTACGAGACCGCGCTGGAGCGCCCGGAAGTCATTCGCGTCGCCATCAACCAGGAACATGCGGACCATGCGGCCCCTCTCCCCGCCAATGGTGAGATTGCGCTCTTCCCGCCGATGACCGGGGGGTGACCATGACATCCGTCTGCGAACCGCTGGTGCGCGTTCAGGCCGGTGATTTCGACCTTGCCACGGAAGCCCGGCGGCTGAGCGACGGACGGCGCGACGTGGGCGCGATCGTGAGTTTCACCGGGCTCTGCCGCGATGAGGACGGCCGGCTGGAAGCGCTTGAGCTGGAACATTATCCCGGTATGGCCGAGGCGGAGATTGGCCGCATCGCCGACGAGGCGGCGCAGCGCTGGCCGCTTAGCGGTCTGACGGTTATCCACCGTTTCGGCAGGATCGCACCTGGCGAAAACATCGTTCTCGTGGTCGCGGCCTCCGCCCACAGGCGCGCGGCCTTCGAGGCCGCAGACTTCCTCATGGACTATCTTAAATCCCGCGCACCCTTCTGGAAGAAGGAACATGCCGCGGGCGAAACCGGGGCCGGCTGGGTGGAAGCCAAAGACCGTGACCAGGAAGACATGAAGCGCTGGGAGCGCTGAGGCCGGCGGCCTTTACGCCTTGCTAACGATAGCGATCATTTCTCTCAAGACTAGACGTTTCGACAAACCATTCAGGGTTATAGCTTCCTCAAGGTAACGCCGGTGGGAGAGCAATGTCGGAACCTTTCCAGACAATGCTGGTTGCGGGAGCACATCCCGCCTGGTTGATCGCAGCAGCAGGCATTCTGGGATGCCTGGGGCTTGG
Source organism: Nitratireductor aquibiodomus NL21 = JCM 21793 (assembly GCF_000615975.1). Taxonomy (GTDB): domain Bacteria; phylum Pseudomonadota; class Alphaproteobacteria; order Rhizobiales; family Rhizobiaceae; genus Nitratireductor; species Nitratireductor aquibiodomus. The sequence continues at coordinate 10,897 of NZ_BAMP01000025.1, forward strand.
TTTTCAGTTGTTTCGCGTAAGCCGGCGCTATCGGGGCGCGCGCGACGAGCAGAAGAATCACCAGGAGCTGATCGAGCACCTCTCCGAAGGCATCTACCGGTCAACGCCGGACGGGCGCCAGCTGAGCGCGAACCCGGCGCTTGTGCGCCTGAACGGCTACGGAAGCGAGGCCGAACTCCTTGCCGGCGTCAAGGACATCGCCAAGGAATGGTATGTAGACCCCACCCGACGTGAGGCGTTCAGGGCCGAGCTTGAGACCAAGGGGAAAGTCGAAAACTTCATTTCGGAAGTCTATCGCCACAAGACGCGGGAGCGCATCTGGATCAGCGAATCAGCACGCCTCGTGCGCGACCGGCGCACCGGCAAGGCGCTCTACTATGAAGGCTCCGTGCGCGAAATCACGGAGACGATGAAGCGCCTGAAACTGCAGGACATGTTCGAGAAGCTGACATCGCAGCTGCCAGGCGGGCTTTTCCAGTTGCTGCGGCGGACCGACGGGGAGTTTTCCGTTCTCTATGTGTCAAAAGGCTTCCGCCACCTGCTCGGATACGACGACCGAACCGTGCCAGAAAACCCGAACACCGTTCTTCACATGGTCCACAACGATGACCGTGCGCACTATCTGGAAACGTTGAGGGAATCAGGCACCCGGCTCACACCCTGGGAGTGCGAATTCCGCATCCATGCGGCGGACGGAGCGGAGAAATGGCTGCGCGTCGCGGCCATGCCCGAGACCACCAAGGAAGGCATAGTCTGGCACGGCTATCTTGCCGACGTCTCCCTGCGCAAGAAGAATGAAATGGAGATCGAGCGCCTGGCATTCTACGATCCGCTGACCCGACTTCCCAACCGGCGACGGCTCTTCGACCAGGTGGGCCGGCAGATGACGACGTGCCGCAGGGCCGGTCATCGAGGGGCGATCCTCTTCATCGACCTCGACAACTTCAAAACCCTCAACGACACAATGGGGCACGATGTCGGCGATACCTTTCTCAAACAGGTTGCCAACCGCCTGCAGGCTGCCATCGGGCCTCAGGATACCGTCGGGCGGATCGGCGGGGACGAGTTCGTCATTGTCCTGTCCCTGAGCGACACGACCGCTGCAAGCGCGACCCGCAATGCGATCGTGGCGGCCAACCGGGTGCTTGCGGCGCTGCGGCAGGAATTCGTGCTCGGGCAGATGATCCATCACACTTCGGCTAGTGTCGGCGTGCTCGTTTTCGACGGCCGCGAAAAGGGGCCCGAAGTCCTGATGAAAAATGCCGACATGGCGATGTATCAGGCCAAGAGCCTCGGGCGAAACAATGTCGCCCTGTTCGACCCGAAGGTGCTGCAGAAGGAACGCCAGCGCTTTCGCCTGCTGAACGACATGCGCAGCGCGCTGGTGGACAACAATCTGGAACTGCACTACCAGCCGCAGGTGAATGCAGCCGGCCATGTGGTTGGCGCCGAGGCGCTGCTGCGCTGGAACCACGCTGAACATGGCGCGCTTTCGCCAAGCGATTTCGTGGGGCTGGCCGAACAGCACGGGCTTGCGGAACTGCTCGGACGCGGGGTGATCGAGACCAGCGTGCGCACGCTCTCCCTATGGAACCAGAACCCGCGCCTTGCGGACCTGCGAATGGCGGTCAACATCAGCCTAAAGTCGCTGCGCGACCCCGATTTTCTCGATTTCCTGCACGACCGACTCAACGCGCATGGCCTCGACCCGCAGCGCCTTACGCTGGAGATGACGGAACGGGTGCTGACCAGCGACCAGATGCAGATCACACGGCGGATGAACGAGTTGAAGGCGCTCGGCGTGAGGCTTTCGCTTGACGATTTCGGGACGGGCTACTCGTCCATCGCCTATCTGAAGAAACTGCCATTTGACGAACTCAAGATCGACGGCAGCTTCATCACCGACATCGAAGGCAGCGAAAGCAACCGCGCGCTTGTTCAGACCATGCTTGACATGGCCTCGACACTCGGCCTCTCGGCGGTGGCGGAGCATGTGCAGACACCGCAGCAGGAAGCGCTTCTGAAATCGTCAGGCTGCGCGTATTTTCAGGGCTGGCTCTATGGCCGCGCCATGACGGGCGCAGACTTTTCCAAATTTGTCCTTGAGCGCAATCCCGCCTCGATACTCAAGTTTCCGAACTCGCGGCAGGGTGCATGAAAAAACCGGGGCCGAAGCCCCGGTTCCAAAAAAGCAGCGTTCGATAAACGTTTGCCCTCAGCCGACGATTTCCGTGTCGGAGAACCAGTAGCGGATCTCCTCGGCTGCCGTCTCGGGCGCATCGGAACCGTGAACGGAGTTCTCGCCGATCGAGGTGGCAAACTCCTTACGGATCGTGCCTTCGGCGGCTTCGGCCGGGTTGGTGGCGCCCATGACTTCACGGTTCTTCAGGATGGCGTTCTCGCCCTCGAGAACCTGAACGATGGTCGGGCCGGAGGACATGAACTCGCACAGCTCATCGAAGAACGGACGCTCCTTGTGCACGGCATAGAAACCCTCGGCCTGACGGCGGCTCATCCACACGCGCTTCGATGCCACGACACGCAGGCCGGCATCCTCGAGCTTCTTGGTGATGGCACCGGTCAGATTGCGCTTCGTGGCATCCGGCTTGATCATGGAAAATGTGCGTTCGATCGCCATGGTCTGTCCTTCGATTGTCTGGATTGAGAGCGTGATCTCATTCGTGGAGATGGCGCGCTCTATAGCGGTCCGGAACGCACATGGGAAGGCCCTTCCCTTCAGGCGGCGGCGGGCACAGCCCGGCCGAGACCATCGTGAAGGTCCAAACAGCGCTCGAACCACGCGGCAACCGGATCATCCGGGGCCAGAAGCGGGAATGGCGAGATGACGCGGGCCCACTGAAAAATGCCGGCCACGATATAGTCGGCGAAGAGGGGTCCCTGCCCGCCAATGAACTGCTGATCGGAGAGCATCAGGCGTAGCGGCGCCAGGCTCGCCCGAAATCCCTCAAGGCGTTCCTCGCGGCCCTTCGCCGTTTCCTCCAGAGTGCGCCCGAAACGTTTTTCACGGCTTTCTCGGAAATAGGCCTGATCGGCAGGCTCAAGTGCTGCATGAATTTCGAGAAGCAGGGAGGGGCCGATATAACCGACAAGCGTGGTCTGCGCCCATTTTTCGATGAAACGCGAAAGAGACCTGCCGCCTTCGCCGGCGAAGAGCGAGGGCCGCTCTGGATAGGTTTCCTCCAGATAGAGTGCGATCTGGAAGGAATCGACAAACGCCCGCTCTCCATCCCGGATGACCGGAACGGTCCTGAACTCTCCGGCCTCGATGCCCGCGATCTGGGTGAAGCGCACGGGAACCGACCTGAAATCGAGCCCCTTGTGGGCCAGCGCAAAGGCAGCTTTCCAGCAATGCGGACTGAACGGACGCGTTTCGTCCGCGCCCACGAGATCGTACAATGCAATCGTCACGCTTGGTCCTTTCGGTTACGGATGAGACCTGACAGGGTGCGTACGATTGCACATTCGGCTCGCGTGACAATGCGCCAAATGCAGGATTTCCTGCTCCAGATTCCGGACAAAAAACGATGAAACAGCATTTTGAAATGTTCGCTTCCTACAATTTCTGGGCCAATGCCAGAATCTACGAAGCCGCACAGACCCTCTACGCGGAGGCGCTCAACCGCGACGTGGGTGTCTACTTCAAATCGCTTATGGGGACGCTGAACCACATCCTCGTGGCCGATCCTATCTGGATGAAACGTTTCACAGGCGAAGGGGCAGCCCCCGGCCGTCTCGACACGATCCTGCATTCAGCGCTGCCGGCCCTGCGCATTGCCCGGGAAAGTGAAGACCAGCGGATCATAAACTGGGTCGAAAGCCTTGAAGAAGAAGCTTTTTCCGGCCGCTTCACCTATGTGACCGTTACCGATGTCAGAACCGTTTCCCAACGCCTTGCACCGGCACTGAGCCACTTCTTCAATCATCAAACGCACCATCGGGGGCACGCCCACGCCGCGCTCTCTATCCTGGGAGCGGAAGCACCCTCGATCGACCTGATCTATTTTCAGAGAACAAAAACAGGTTCCCGCTTTGGTTGATATATATCATACATATTTCCAAATATTACATTTTTAAAATATTTTTGTTTTATTATAATTATACCTCTTTTGTTTTCTTACATAAACTCTATTACAAATGTTGGAATTTAATATTTGTGATGCGCCCTACAATAATCATTGTCGAAACCACTCCAGATGAATCAGGAGGACAATGATGAACCTTGTACACAGGAGAATACTTACTGGAACGACGTCCGCAGCCCTTGCACTCAGTCTGGCGCTGCCCGCTGCAGCAATTGACCTTGGCGGTGTGAGCGTCGGCGGTAATGACAATGGTGGCGTCAGCGTTGGCGTAGGCGGCGTCTCCGCTTCAGTCGGCACGAACAATGGTGTGTCGGCCGACGTCAATGCCGATCTGGGATCGACATCAGCCAATGTCGGCGCTTCCGTCGGAGGCGGCAGCATTGCCGGCGTCGATGCAAACGCGAATGTGGGAGGCGCTGCAAGCGCGAGAAGCAGCACCACTGTTGGCGGAGGCGGTGGCAGCCTCTTTGGCTCAAGCACAACAGCATCCATTGGCGGCAGCAACGGGCTGAATGCCGGCGTGGAAGCAAACGTGGGAAGCGGAGGCATCGGGGCTGGCATTAATCTTGGCCTGGGCGCTCGCAACCGCCCTGGACCTGGGACGCCTGGACCCGGAACGCCAGGCACCGGCACCCCCGGTGTGAACGTCCCCGGCAATGGCAATAGTGGAAATCTTGGACGCCGCGCCATTAGCGGCCTCAGCGAGCAGCAGCTCGCCATCTACCGCAAACGCTGCGTGAACATTCTGCGCAGCCCGAGCAGCTGGGATTATGACCTCGTGCAACTGTGCAAGCTTTTGCGCCAGGCAGCTGCCCGGTAAAATGCGCGTATAATCGGTGTGGCCCATCTTGCCTGGGCCACACCTGACCGTGTTCGGCAACACCCAGCCAGCATCCGTGGTCGCGTCGAGTCGACCCTGAAGACCGGGCCCGCAGCGCGGCGGTAGTCCGTCACGCGCCATGTTGACGATTTGAGACCCAGCCACGCCCATAGCAAGTCCGCCCTCCCCAATCGAACAGACGTTACCCCCGGCTGAAACAGGATCCGCCCTGTCGACCGTATCAGCATTGCCTGGACAGCGCTTTTTTCGTGCGCCCTTCGAGGGCCTGCGCCGGATCCAAATGCTCGATCATGTAAACAGAAATAATTAATATAAAAAATCAACACACTTTGTATATTAATTCTAATATTCATTCAATAAACCATACAGACAATAAAACTATTACACACATACAACAAACAATAGCATCCTCCTCGCTTTAAATATTTCGATCCGAAAGGAGGATGAAAATGAATATTATACGAAAGAATATGCTCATCATCATGGCGAGCGGGGCGATTGCACTCGCGATGGCGCTGCCGGCTGCGGCAATCGACATTGGCGGCGTCAGCGTTGGCGGGAATGACAATGGCGGGGTCAGCGCCAGTGTCGGTGGGGTCTCCGCATCGGTTGGAACCAGCGACGGCGTATCGGCCAACGTAGGTGCAGACCTCGGATCGACCTCGACCAGTGTCGGCGCTTCAGTCGGCGGAGGCGGCAGCCTGGCTGACGTCAACGCAGATGCAAATGTCGGAGGTGCTGTCAGCGCCACGAGCAACACAACGGTCGGCGGCGCTGGCGGCCTCCTCGGCTCAAGCACCTCCGCATCCATTAATGGCGGCAGCGGTCTGAATGCCAATGTCGGCGCAAACATTGGAAGCGGCGGCGTGAATGCTGGCGTTGGTGCGAATGTCGGAACCGGCAGCCTTGGCGCGCTTTTCCGGTTCGGTCTCGGCAGGCGCAACAACTCCGACGACAAGGGTTCGGATGCAGGCAATCCTGGAGGACACAACCCGGGCAATGGCGGCGGCATCTCTACAGGCGGCAATCGCGGCAGCAAGAACTTTGGACGCCGCTCCCTCAGCGGCCTCAGCGATCAGCAGATCGCCGTCTACCGCAAACGCTGTGTGAACATTCTGCGCAATCCGAACGCGTGGGACTACGATCTCGTGCAGTTGTGCAAGTTCCTGCGCCAGGCAGCAGCCCGGTGAGGAGCGCGAACAACAGCGGTGTGGCCCATTTTGACTGGGCCACACCTGTCTGCTTTCGGCAACACCAGGCATTTTCCGACACGGCCCGGCATCAGCTTTGACGGTCACGGCTTGCCAGGCTGGCGGCGAGCCGTCAAAACGCCGTCATGTTGACGATTTCAAACCTATCGCTGCGCATCGCCGGACGACTTCTGATCGATCAGGCATCGCTTACCCTCCCCGCTGGAACCAAGGCTGGCCTTGTGGGCCGCAACGGCACCGGCAAGACCACGCTTTTTCGCGCCATCACCGGGGACCTCGTCTCAGAGACCGGTACCGTCAGCGTGCCGAAAGGAACCCGAATAGGCCAGGTCGCACAGGAAGCACCGGGCACGGACGAACCGCTCATCGACATCGTGCTGCGGGCGGACACCGAACGCGAAGCGCTGCTGAATGAAGCCAAGACGGCAACAGACGCTCACAGAATTGCGGAAATCCAGACGCGATTAACCGATATCGACGCCCATTCGGCAGAGGCCCGGGCAGCATCCATCCTGTCCGGCCTTGGTTTCGACGCGGACGCGCAGAAGCGCCCCGCTTCTTCGTTTTCCGGTGGCTGGCGCATGCGCGTGGCGCTGGCAGCGGTGCTCTTTACCCAGCCCGACCTCTTGCTGCTCGACGAACCGACGAACTATCTGGATCTCGAAGGTACGCTCTGGCTCGAGAACTATCTGTCGCGCTATCCGCACACGGTTCTTCTCATCAGCCACGATCGCGATCTTCTCAACCGGGCCGTTTCGTCCATCGTGCATCTGGAGCGCAAGAAACTGACCTTCTGGCGCGGCGGGTACGACCAGTTCGCCCGGCAATATGCCGAGAAGGCGGAGCTTCAGGAAAAGATGCGCGTGAAACAGGACGCGCAGCGCAAGCACATGCAGTCCTTTGTCGACCGCTTTCGCTACAAGGCGTCCAAGGCTCGCCAGGCGCAGTCACGCCTGAAGGCGCTGGAACGCATGTCGCCCATGGCCGCGGTGGTGAACGAGACGGTGCTGCCGTTCCGCTTTCCAAACCCGGAAAAGGCGGTCGCCTCCCCGATCATCGCGCTCGATGGCGGCGCCGTCGGCTATACGCCCGGCAAGCCCGTTCTGCGCGGGCTTTCGCTGCGCATCGACAATGACGACCGGATCGCGCTTCTTGGCGCGAACGGCAACGGCAAGTCGACATTCGCAAAGCTGATTGCCGACCGGCTGACGCTGGAAAAGGGCTCGAAGACCGTTGCACCCGGACTGAAAGTCTCGATCTTCGCCCAGCATCAGCTTGACGACCTGCGCCCGGACGAGGACGCCTACCAGCACCTGAGACGGCTGATGCCCGACGCGCCAGAAGCGAAAGTGCGGGCACGGGTGGCGCAGTTCGGCCTGACCACCGAAAAGATGTCGACGCCTGCCCGCGACCTGTCAGGCGGCGAGAAGGCACGCCTTCTGATGGGGCTCGCCACATTCGAGGCCCCGCATCTGCTCATCCTTGACGAGCCGACGAACCACCTCGACATCGACAGCCGCGAGGCGCTTGTCGAGGCGCTGAACATGTTCGACGGGGCGGTGATCCTCATCAGCCACGACCGCCACCTGATCGAGGCGACCGCGGACCGGCTGTGGATCGTCGGTGACGGGACCGTCTCGTCCTATGAAGGTGATATGGACGATTACCGCGCCCGTATGACGGGCGGCGCCAGCCGCAACCGGGAGAAGCGGGAAACGGACAAGGCCTCCAAGGCGGACAAGCGCAAGGAGGCAGCCCGCAAGCGCGCAGCCCTCGAGCCGCTTGCCAAGGAAATCAAGGCAACCGAGGGGTTGATCGATCGGACACGCAAGCGGATCGATGCCATCGAGGCGCGGCTTGCCGATACGAGCCTTTACGACAAGGAGCCGAAAAAGGTTTCGGAACTGGCCAAGGAGCGCTCCGATCTTGCCACCATGCTGGCAAGGCACGAAGATCGGTGGCTGACGCTTTCCAGCGAGTATGAGGAAGGAATGGCCTGATGGCACCGCCGCTCACCATCGGCTTCGACGCGGACGACACGCTCTGGCACAATGAGCGCTTCTACCGCCTGACCGAGGCCCGTTTTGCCGAGCTTCTCGCCGATTTCGCCGACGCCGGGCATCTGACCGAGCGGCTTCTTCAGGCCGAGAAGCGCAATCTCGGCAAATACGGCTTTGGCATCAAGGGGTTTACCCTCTCCATGATCGAGACCGCTGTCGAGGTGACGGACGGGCGTGTGCCCGCCGCGACGATCCGCGACATTCTCGACGCAGGCCGCGAAATGCTCGATCATCCCGTCGAGACGCTGCCTCATGCAAAGGAAGCGCTGGAAGCGCTTTCCGGGCGCCATCGGCTGGTGCTGATCACCAAGGGCGACCTTTTCGATCAGGAACGCAAGCTGGCGGCTTCGGGTCTTGGCGATTACTTCGACGCCGTCGAGATCGTCAGCGACAAGTCGCGCGGGACCTATCAGCGGATTTTCGCGGCGCATGGCGACGGGCCGGACCATGCGATGATGATCGGCAACTCCCTCAAATCCGATGTGATCCCGGCAATCGAGGCAGGCGCCTGGGGGGTGTTCGTGCCGCACGACCTGACCTGGTCGCACGAGCACGCGGACGAACCGGACGCCGCACCCCGCTTCCGAAAGATCGTACATCTGGGTGAAATCGAAGCAGTTCTGGCGGAAATCGGTTAGCGATTTCGGTGGATTGGTGGTGCCGGGCGCCCTCGCCCTCCGACAAGCTCAGAGTGAGGGCTTTTGCAAGGCAGCGCGCGCCACGGGCCGAAAGCGAATCGGCCGCCTACGCCTTCTTCTGCCAGCGTCTGTCCGGCCCCTGCTGCCAATAGGTGACCGCGTGACCGGCTGATTTGAGCGATTTCCAGTGTCCGCGCGCTGCATCGAGCTGGGCCGCATCGTGGCCGTCGAACATCACGACGGCACGTTCATATCCGTCCACACCGGTCGGATCGGCTCCGTCAACGAAAAAGCGAATCTGCGCGCCATTCGGATTGGATGCGGCATCGGTCAAAAGCACCGGCTGATGCCCGGGATGCGCGTCACGGTCCGTGCCATGGGCGAGGAAAGCTTCCTCGCGCCATGTCCACAGCCAGTTATCGAGCGCGTCGCAACGCTCGCGAGTGCCTGTCTGGACCACCACCCTCCACCCCCGCTCGAGGCTTTTCTCCACCAGAGGTGGCAGCGCCTCCTCCAGGGTCGATTCGGTCAGGTGGTAGAAGAGAACATCCATCGGCCTATTCGTAGCTGTCGGCCACCAGGCGATCGAGAAGGCGCACGCCGAAGCCCGAACCCCAGGACCGGTTGATCTCATCGAGCGGCGCGCCCATGGCCGTGCCGGCGACATCCAGATGCGCCCAGGCACCGTCCTTGACAAAGCGCTTCAGAAACTGGGCCGCGGTGATCGACCCGGCCATGCGACCAGCGGAGTTTTTCATGTCCGCATTCTTCGAATCGATCTGCTTGTCATAGTCCTCGCCAAGCGGCAGGCGCCAGACCTTCTCGCCCGTTGCCTCGCCGGCAGAGAAAAGCCGCTCGGCAAGCGTGTCGTCGTTGGAAAACAGACCCGCCCGATGATGACCAAGCGCCACCATGACCGCGCCGGTGAGTGTGGCGAGATCGACCATGAACTGCGGCTTGTAGCGGTCGTTGCAGTACCAGAGCACATCAGCCAGGACGAGGCGCCCCTCCGCATCGGTGTTGATGACCTCAATGGTCTGGCCGGACATGGACGTGACGATGTCGCCGGGGCGCTGGGCATTGCCATCAGGCATGTTTTCGACAAGGCCGATCAAGCCGACGGCATTGACCTTTGCCTTGCGGGCGGTGAGCGCGTGCATGACGCCGACGACGGCGGCGGCACCGCCCATGTCGCCCTTCATGTCTTCCATACCGCCAGCCGGCTTGATGGAAATGCCGCCCGTGTCGAAGACAACGCCCTTGCCAACGAAGGCGACCGGTTTTTCCCTGGCCTTGCCGCCGTTCCACTCAATGATCGCCAGACGCGGGGGGCGCACCGAGCCCTGGGCAACACCCAGAAGCGCGCCCATGCCGAGCTTCTTCATCTCCTTCTCGGTCAGGATCTCGACCTTTGCGCCTAGCTTTTCCAGTTCCTTCGCCTTCGCGGCGAACTCGACCGGGCCCAGAACATTGGCTGGTTCGTTAACGAGGTCACGCGCAAGCACGACGCCATTTGCGACAGCCTCGGCGCGTGCAAAAGCCTTTTTCGCCGCCGATGGATCGGCGCACTGGATGGAAATCTTCAGCTTCTTGGCCGGCTTGTCGTTGCCATTGTCGCGGTTCGTGGTCTTGTATTTGTCGAAGCTGTAGGCGCGCAGAAGCATGCCGAGCGCGATGCCGGCTGCTGCCCCGGCGTCGATTTCGGCGCCGTCAACATCCGCCACGACGGTGACCTCGGAAGCGGACTTGCCGGCGGCCAGCGCCGCACCGCCGATTTTCAAAAGCGCCTCTTCCGCAAGCTCATCGGGCTTGCCGACGCCAATGGCCGTCAGCCGGTCGAGCTGCGAACCGGAGGGCGCCAGAACTTCAACGCTCTTTGCAAGTTTGCCCGAAAATCCCGACACCTCGAAGGCCCTGGCGAGCACGCCCTCCGGATCGCAGGCCTTCGCGTTTTTTCCCAGACCGCCGCCTTCGGACGCCAGAACGATGACGGTGCCCTTGCCGGGCATTGCGAATTTGGCGAAGGAGACGCTCGGTCTGTCGGTCATGATATTTCCCAGATTTCCGTGATTGGTCGATAGAAGGCGCCGGCGATCTTGGAGGTTTTATGCGAATTGGCAAGGCCCGCACGCGGGGGCTTTCGGATTTTTCACCGGTGCGTGCACCCTGCACGGCTCGATTATTGTTCCATAAGCAAGCTGTTAACCGCGTTTGTTTCGCATTTTCTAACCAATCCCACCCACAGTCTCGCAAGGGATAAGAAATGGTGGGCCGCCCTTCAAAGCCGGCAGTTGCGCATTGTGCGCGCGCGTCAGGACCGTTAGGTTCGCGCGCGCCATTAAAGGGCTGTTCCAACGAAACGGATTGTCGATATCCATGCGGGTGATCGAACTTTACATCATGCGTCGCACCTTCGCGCTTTTCGCGGCGGCGTTGCTGTGGGTGCTCGCATTGGTGTGGACGACGCAGGTCCTGAACCGGATCGACCTCGTGACCGACAGTGGCCAGTCCGCCGGCACGTTCTTTTTCGTTGCCGCCCTGGTTCTGCCGTCCGTGATCCCCATCGTGATTCCCTTTGCACTCGGGATCGCCATCGCCCAGACGCTGGCGACGATGAATTCCGATTCCGAGCTGGTGGTCATCAACGCGTCGGGCGCGCCGCGCGCCACCATCATTCGCCCGATCCTCATCATCGCCATCGGTGCCAGCGTTGCCTCCTTCCTGATCAACAACACGCTTGAGCCAGCCTCGCGCCAGGCGTTCCGTTCGGTGCTCGCCAACGCGCGTGCAGATCTCATCACCACTGTGCTGCAGGAGGGGTCTTTCCAGAAGGTGGATGACGGGCTTTTCGTGCAGGTTTCGGAGCGCCTGCCGAACGGGCTGCTCGGCGGCATTTTCGTGGCCGATTCTCGCGATGAGAACACCAAACTCGTCTATCACGCACGAACCGGCGCTGCCGTGGAGCGCGAAGGCGGTTCCATTCTCGTGATGCAGGACGGCATGGTGCAGAGGCAGTCGGCCAATGGTGACGTGTCGACTATCCGTTTCGATTCTTACGCGTTCGATCTTTCGCAGTTCTCAAGCGGGGGTGGTGGAGAACCCACCCTGCATCCCAAGGACCGATCCCTCGCGTTCCTGATGAACCCGGATGTGAACGACAGTTTCTACAAGAAGTCGCCGCAGATCATCCGCGCAGAACTGCATATGCGCCTTTCCGAATGGCTCTACCCGCTCGTTTTCGCCATGGTGGCGCTGGCGGTCGCGGGCGATGCGCGGTCGTTCCGTGAAGCGCGGCTGCACCCGATCGTCACCACGATGGCGATTGCGCTGATCGTGCGATGGATCGGCTTCTACTCGGGCACGGAAGCGGAAAGCTCTCCACTGTTCTCCTTCGTGCTTTATGCCGCTCCCCTTTTGATGATTGGACTATGCGCAGTGTTCATCGCCACCAATCGCGTGATGGAACTGCCAACGCACTGGTCGAGAAGCTGAACGCGCGCATGCAACGACTGACCGACGGCATGACGCACTGGCGCGTCCGGCTCGCAAACAGGCGGACACCGGCCGGGAGGCGTGGATGATCGGCCTGACCCTTGGCGGCTATTTCTTCCGCCGCTACGCATCCATTGCGGCCTGGAATTTCTTCGGTATCGGCCTGTTGATCTTCATCGTGACGTTCGCAGAAGTGTCGAGCCGTTCGGCCGGATTGCCCGGCTATACGGCACAATGGGCTTTTTCACTCGCCGCGCTGCAGACCCCGATCATCCTGCTCCAGGCGATTCCCTTTATCGGGCTCATCGCGGCAATGGCGACGCTGATCAGCCTGAACCGCAAATACGAACTGGTGGTGGCCCGGGCCGCCGGCGTTTCGGCCTGGCAATTCCTGACGCCGATCGCGTTCGGGTCCTTCCTGTTCGGCGTCCTTGCCGTGGCAGCGCTCAACCCGCTGGCGGCCAATGGCTTCGCACAGGCACAGAGCGTCGAAGCCGAAGTGCGCGGGGCCAAGAGCAGCACCAATTCCGAAGCTGAGCAGTGGCTCAAACAGCGCTCGGGCGACGAGGAAACCATTATTGGATCGAGTGCCGTTCTGAACGGCGGCCAGGTGCTGGTGCGCCCGACTTTCTTCCGAATCGATGCCGAGGGCCGGATATTCGAGCGTCTCGACGCCGAGCGGGCCTTCCTGCGCGACGGATACTGGGACCTGCAGGCCGTGGCACGTCGACGCGGTACCGCTGCGGCAGAAAAAATCGAGAGCATCCAGATCGAGACCAACCTGCAGCCGGAGTTCGTCGGCGAGCAACTCGCCCGGCCGGAAGCGACATCGATTTACGCACTGCCCGGGAAGATTGAAGTTGCCCGCTCCTTCGGGCTTAAAGCGAACGCGTTTGCCACGCATTTTCATTCACTTGTGGTGTTGCCCCTGCTCTTGGTCGCCATGACCCTGATTGCCGCTACGGTATCGATGAGATTTACCAGAATGGGACAGTCAGCAACGGTGATTCTGGGTGGAATCCTCGCCGGGTTTCTGCTTTATGTGGTTTCGGTCCTGGTCAAGGCGTTCGGCAGCGCCGGAGTTGTTCCTCCGGTTGTGGCTGCTTGGACGCCTGTGGTCGTGGCGATGTTCTACGGGGTGACTTTCCTATTGTACAAGGAGGACGGTTAGTGGGGGTTGCGGCAAACAGAGCCGGCATGTCCGCACGGTTAGCGCATTTGATGGGCGCGACCGCGCTGGCAACCTTGTGCACCTATACATTGCTCCCGCAGGCCCCTGCCCTGGCGCAGACGGGCGGTCTGGACGTTGCCGACCTGCCGCAGGACGCCCAGATGCTCCTGACGGCCGACAATCTCATTTACGATAACGATCTCAACACGATCACCGCCGCAGGCGGCGTGCAGATCGAGTATGCAGGCAACAGCCTTGTGGCTGACCGTGTCGTCTATGACCGCAGGACGTCGCGCGTGGTGGCGCGCGGGCGCGTGCAGATCGTCGAACAAGACGGCAACAAGATCTTTGCCGACGAAATCGACGTGACCGACGACTTCCGCGATGGATTCGTCAACGCCCTGCGAATCGAGACCGTCGACAAAACCTATTTCGCCGCCGAGAGCGCAGAGCGTTCAGGCGGGCGTCTGACGACCTTCAACAATGGCGTCTACACGGCGTGTGAGCCGTGCCGCGAAAAGCCGGGCAAACCTCCGATCTGGCAGATCAAGGCACAGAAGATCATCTGGAACGGCGAATCGAAAACCGTCCGGTTTGAAGGCTCACGCTTCGAATTCTTCGGCATGCCGATCGCCTACCTGCCTTTCTTCGAAGTCGCGGACCCGACGGTGAAGCGGAAGTCCGGCTTCCTCATTCCCGGCGCTTCCTACAAGAAAGAAATGGGGGTTGGCGTCAGCGTCCCCTACTATTTCGCATTCTCCCCTACCTACGACCTGACCGTCACCGGAACCTACTACACCAGGCAGGGCTTTCTGGGCGAGGCCGAGTGGCGCCAGCGCTTCGACAACGGCCAGTACAGCATCAAGATCGCGGGCATCAAACAGCAGGAACCAGAGGCCTGGGGCGCAAACAGCGTCAATGGCAGCGAAACCGGCCGCGGCATGATCGGTTCGAAAGGGCAGTTCCGCATCAATCCGCGCTGGTCATTCGGCTGGGATGTTCTGGCGCAGACCGACAAGAATTTTTCGCGCACCTATGGCATCGATGGTTTTTCCGACACGGTTCAGACATCGCAGCTCTACCTGACAGGCCTCGACGACCGGAATTTCTTCGACCTCAGAGCCTATCATTTCGACATTCAGGAAGATGTTCTGGATACCTCGCCCAACGCGCGGAACGACAAGCAGCCCTGGGTGCTGCCGAGCTTCGATTATTCCTACACACCGGATGAGGCCGTTGCCGGCGGCGAGCTGAATTTCGATGTGAACGTGCAGAACGTCTATCGGGACAGCCTTAGCCAATCGATCGTCAACGCGGATTCCACCAGGATCGACGGCGTCGAGGGTCTGGCCAGCCGTATGACGGCCGAGGCCGAGTGGAAACGTTCCTTCGTCAGCGCGGGCGGTCTGGTGGTGACACCGATTCTGCAGGCACGTGGCGATGCGATCTACACCGACTACGATGCAACGACCGTCAACGGCGTCACGAGTTTCGAGCTGAACGGAACCGCCGTCGGCAGCGACGTGCGCTCTTCCTATTACCGCTACATGGCGACGGCCGGCCTCGAAGCTCGCTGGCCGATCCTCTTCTCCACCTCGAGCGCCAGCCATGTTCTGGAGCCGATGGCGCAGGTTTTCCTGCGCCCGGACGCCCCCTATCAGGACAGGCTCGGCATTCCGAACGAAGACGCCCAGTCGCTTGTCTTCGACGCAACGACGCTGTTCGAGCGCGACAAATTCTCCGGTTATGACCGGATCGAAGGCGGCACGCGCGCCAATGTCGGCATCCGCTATTCCGGCAGCTTCGCCAATGGATGGACCACACAGGGGCTGTTCGGCCAGTCGTATCATCTGGCCGGCGCCAACCCGTATGCGCAGACTGATCTTGTGCACGCCGGCGCCTATTCCGGCCTGGAGACCGATGTCTCCGATTTTGTCGGCATGATCGGCATTGCCAGCCCGAACGGATTCGCGTTCTCCGCCGGTGCACGGTTTGATGAGAAAACATTCGACATTCGCCGCACCGACCTGAAAACGGCAGCCACTTTCGGACAGCTCACAACATCGCTGCAATATGCATATATCGAAGCGCAGCCGCTTTACGGCTTCGAAGATGACCGTCAGGAAGTCACCGGTGTGGCCAAGGTTCGCTTTGACGAAAACTGGAGCGGCTTTGCTTCGGGCACATATGACGTCGAAAGCCAGACCCTGGTGAAAAATGACTACGGGTTCTCCTACGGGGATGAGTGCTTCATCTATTCGATGACCTATTCGCGCAGCAAGAACCGCGACACGCAGGAAGTCAGCCAGTCCTTCGGCTTCCGTATATCACTGCGCACGATCGGCGACTTCGGAACGAGCAGCGGCGATATGAACACCAGCTTCTAGTTTTTTTCTGAAAGGCCCCGTTTGATCGACGGGGCCGCCTTCATGAGCGTCTATGGCCTGCCGCAGCGTCAAAGGTCATGTTTTTGCCCCACGCGCTGTCGATAAAAACAGCCTAAGGGACTGTAGCTCCCGTGCATTTGCTGTTATCTCAGTCGCAATTGCGGGGTGCAAAGATGAGAAAAATGACGATGTTTAGCAATTGCAGACGCTTCCTGCGCACAGGCGTTCTGACGCTGGCCATGGCGGCGGCAATGCCTCTGTTCAATGGAGCTGGCGCACTGGCGACGGAAATTCGCTACGTGGTGAACAACGTTCCGATTACGAGCTACGATATCGACCGCCGCGTGGCGTTTCTAAAGCTTCAGCGTGAAGGCGGCAATCTGCGCCAGAAGGCCACGGATCAGATGATCGAGCAGACGTTGAAGCTGCAGGAAATGCAGCGCCGCAATGTCAACATTCCGGACGAGATGGTGAATCAGGCCTATGCCCGCTTCGCCAACGGCAACCGGATGTCGACAAGCCAGCTGAACACTGTGCTTGCACAAAGCGGTGTGACTTCCGATCACTTCAAGGAGTTCATTCGCTCCCAGATCGGCTGGGGCCGTGTCATGCAGGCCCGCACCAGCTCGACCGGCCGCATGAGCGAACAGGATGTCGTCGCCAAGATGCTCGAGCAGGGCGGCAGCAAGCCCAGCGCGACCGAATACATGCTCCAGCAGGTGATTTTTGTCGTTCCATCAGGCGAACGTTCGAGCCTGCTTGGCAAGCGCAAGCGTGAGGCGCAGGCAATGCGCGACCGGTTCCAGGGTTGCGACAGCACGCGCCAATTTGCCAAGGGGCTGATCGACGTGACGGTGCGCGACCTGGGGCGTGTTCTTGAGCCGGAACTTCCCACGGACTGGAAAGACCAAATCAAGAAGACCTCCCCCGGCAATGCGACGGGTGTGCGCGAGACAGATCGGGGTGTCGAGTTCATCGGCGTGTGCAGCACGCGCGAGGTCTCCGACGACCGGGTTGCGCAGATGGTGTTCCAGAACGAAAATTCCGGGAACGACGCCATGGAAAAGGAAGCGCAGGCGTATCTCGCCGAGCTGCGCAAGAACGCACGTATCAGCCAGCGCTGATCGGTCAAGGGCCCGGACTGACCGGGCCCCTTTCTTTCACCCAGGTGTTTCTCCAAGAGGAGATGGCTCGTGCTCCCGCTCGCGCTCAGCATCGGCGATCCCTCCGGGATAGGCCCCGAGATCATCCTTCAGGCCTGGCTTGAGAGGAACAGGCTCGGGTTGCCCCGGTTCTATGTACTGGGCGATCCTGGCCTGCTCGCAGCGCGTGCACGCCGCCTGGACCTCGACGTTCCGCTCTCAGAAGCCGATCCGGAGGCGGCGTCCGCCGTCTTTTCCGAGCGTCTGCCCGTGTCGCCGCTCCAGAACAGGCTGGCAGATAATCCCGGGCATCCCGAAACGGTGAATGCTGCGGGCGTGATCGAGGCGATATCGCGCGCCGTTGACGACACGATGCAGAAGCGCGCGGCGGCTGTTATCACCGCGCCCATCGCCAAGAAGCCGCTCTATGATGCCGGTTTCCGTTTTCCCGGCCATACCGAGTATCTCGGCCATCTCGCAGAGGAGGTCACCGGACGCGCGGCCACGCCCGTGATGATGCTTGCCGGGCCAGAACTGCGCACCGTGCCTGTGACCGTGCACGAGGCGCTGGCAAGCGTTCCCACGACCCTTACGCAATCGCTGGTGGAAGAGACGGCCCGGATTGCGGCGCGTGACCTCAGGGAACGGTTCGGCATTTCCGCACCCCGCCTCGCCATTGCCGGTCTCAACCCGCATGCGGGAGAAGGCGGAGCGATGGGAACGGAAGACCGCGATGTCATCGCGCCGGCAATCCACGCATTGCAGGCGGAGGGCATCAACGCGTTCGGTCCCCTGCCCGCCGACACGATGTTCCACGCGCGCGCCCGCCAGGCTACGACGCGGCACTGTGCATGTATCACGATCAGGCACTGATCCCGGTGAAAACCATCGCCTTCGACGAGACGGTGAACGTCACGCTCGGTCTTCCCTTCATCCGCACCTCTCCCGACCATGGCACGGCCTTCGACATTGCCGGGAAGGGCATCGCGCGGGCCGACAGCATGATTGCGGCGATCAGGCTCGCGCGTGAGCTGGCGGACAATGCCGGTGGCGCGCGATGAGCGCGGACGGGCTTCCGCCGCTGCGCGAGGTTATCTCCCGCTATGGCCTTGCGGCAAAGAAATCGCTCGGCCAGAATTTTCTACTCGATCTCAATCTGACGGCCAAAGTGGCGCGTGCTGCCGGCGATCTCGAAGGCGCGACTGTGATCGAGGTCGGGCCCGGCCCCGGAGGGCTGACGCGTGCATTGCTGATGGCGGGCGCGGAGCGGGTTATCGCCGTGGAGCGAGACGAGCGCTGCCTTGACGCGCTGGCAGAGGTCGCCGCGCACTATCCGGGACAGCTCGACGTTGTGAGTGGCGATGCCATGGAGACGGATTTTGCCGCTCTGGCCACGAACGCGCAGGGCGAGGTGCGAATCGTGGCGAACCTGCCCTATAACATCGGCACCGAGCTTCTGGTGCGCTGGCTTACGCCCGGGGGATGGCCCCCCTTCTATGCGTCGATGACACTGATGTTCCAGCGCGAAGTCGCGCAACGCATCGTTGCCAGTGCCGGCGACAAGGCCTATGGCCGGCTTGGGGTTCTGGCCGGGTGGCGCACGGAGGCGAAGATTGCTTTCGACCTGCCGCCACAGGCCTTCACCCCGCCGCCCAAGGTAACCTCTTCGGTGGTGCACATCGTCCCGCGCGCGGCGCCGCTGGCCGTCGAGCCGGCGAAACTGGCGAAGATCACCGAAGCGGCCTTCGGGCAGCGCCGCAAAATGCTGCGCCAGAGCCTGAAATCGCTCGGTGGGGAGGCGCTTCTGGCGCGGGCGGGCATCGATGCCACGCGCCGGGCAGAGACGCTTTCGGTGGCGGAATTCGTGGCGCTTGCAAACAACGCCTGAGCGTCAGTTTGGCTCTTCTGCGAGAAGCCCTGCCACGAAATCAAACAGGCCGGGACGCCGGTCGCGGCGCAGACGCTCCGCCTCGACAATGGAGCGGACGGCCGAAAAGGCCGGGTCGAGCTGTTCGTTGATGACCACGTAGTCGTAATCGATCCACTTCTCGATCTCGGTGCGCGCGTTCCTGAGACGCGTCTGGATGATCTCCGGCGTATCCTCGGCCCGGCGTGTGAGGCGACCGAGAAGCTCCTTCATGGTCGGCGGCAGGATGAAGATGGACACGACATCTCCGCGCATTTTCTCGCGCAACTGCTCAGCGCCCTGCCAGTCGATGTCGAACAGCATGTCGCGGCCCTCGGTCAGCGCCTTTTCAACCGGCGCCCGGGGCGTGCCGTAAAAATTGCCGTGAACCTCTGCCCATTCGAGCAATTCGTCATTGTCGCGCATGATCTCGAATTCGCGCTGCGACTTGAAATGATAATGCACGCCCTCGATCTCGCTGCCGCGGCGCGCGCGGGTCGTCACGCTGACAGAAAGCTCGAAACCGGGAACCTGCGCCAGAAGCGTGCGCGCGATGGTGGATTTTCCGGCACCCGAGGGCGAGGACAACACCAGCATCAGGCCGCGGCGCGCGACGTCGGTCAAAGCGGCAGGAGATATTTCCGAGGACATGGTCTACTCCAGATTTTGCACCTGCTCGCGAAACTGATCAACCACGGCCTTCAACTCCAGGCCGATGGCCGTCACCGTTGCCGCGTTGGATTTTGAGCAAAGCGTGTTGGATTCGCGATTGAATTCCTGGCCCATAAAATCAAGCTTTCGGCCGATGGGACCGCCGGACGCGATCAGGGCCCGCGCGGCTGCAATGTGCGTGCGCAAGCGATCGATCTCCTCGCGGATGTCGGCCTTGGCGGCAAGGATGGCGGCTTCCGCATGCAGTCGGTCCGCATCGAAGCCGGTGGTCGCATCCATGAGACGGGCCACCTGCTCCCGCAGACGCTCCCGGATGGCCTCCGGCGAGCGCGACGGGTCGGCCTCGACCTGATCGGTCAGCGCTTCGATGCGCGACACCTGATCGAGCAATATGGCTTCCAGTGCCCCACCTTCCGCACGGCGGGCTTCTTCAAGCCCCCGGAGAGCATCGTCAAGGGCGGCAAGGATCGCCTCGTCGAGGGAGGCGCGCAGGTCTTCGTCAGCCACGGGATCGGCAAAATCGAGGACCCCGCGCAGGGCAAGGAGCCCGTCGGCTGTCGCCGGAGCCGTGCCGAACTGCTCCTGAAGCCGGCCGGCAAGTGCTGCAACCTCTTTCAGAAAATCCTCGTCCACGACCGGACGGCGCAGGGCATCGCTCTGCGTAAAGGTCAGGGAAGCCTGTACATTTCCACGGGCAAAGCACTTTTGCAGGCGCTGGCGGGCCATCGGCTCGATACGCTCGAACCCCGGCGGCAGGCGAAAACGGGCTTCAAGGCTCCGCCCATTGACCGACTTGATCTCCCAGACGATACCGCCGGCATCATGATCACGCGCGGCGCGGGCAAAACCCGTCATGCTCTGCAGCCTGCTCATGCGTCCCCTCGTGCAGTCGTTCCCTGCGCGCATGTCCGGCTCAGTTCGAACCGTTCTCGCCCGCGTTTTCTTCCTCTGCCCGACGCTCACGCTCAATCTTGCGCCAGCGTGCGACATTCTCATTGTGCTCTTTGAGCGTTTTGGCGAAAACGTGCCCGCCCGTTCCGTCAGCGACGAAATAGAGTTCGTCGGTCTGGGACGGATTGGCCACCGCCTCCAGCGCTGCCCGGCCGGGATTGGCAATGGGTGTGGGCGGAAGACCGTCGATCAGATAGGTGTTGTAGGGCGTTTTCTTGTCGAGATCGGAGCGATAGATCGGCCGATCGGATGGTTTTCCCTGCCCGCCAAACAGCCCATAGATGATGGTGGGATCCGACTGCAGCCGCATGCCCTTGCGCAGACGGTTGATAAACACGGCCGCGACGCGCGGACGCTCGTCGGCAATGCCGGTTTCCTTTTCAACGATCGAGCCAGCGTCACGAACTCGTTCTTGTCCTTGACGGGCAGGTCCTCGTCGCGGCGCGCCCAGATGCTGTCCACCAGCTCCTGCTGGTCCTCAAGCAGTTTTTCAACAACGGCGCCACGGTCCATACCGCGTGTAAAGCGCAGCGTATCGGCGGCGAGACTGCCCTCTGCCGGCATCTCCTCGGGCAGCGTGCCGGAAAGCTCTTCGGTTTCGCGGATCCGCTCGAACACCTGGAATACGGTCTGCCCCTCGGGAATGGTGAGCGAATAGAGAACGCTCTTGCCGCTCTTCAGGAGTTCCATGATCTCGTGCATCGATGCACCGGCATCAATGGCGTATTCACCCGCTTTCAGTTCAGAATCCGCCCCATAGGCACGAACGCCGAGCGAAAAGATGCGGGCATCGGAAATGACGCCTTCCCGCTCAAGCAGGCTCGCGATCTGGCGCACACCGGTGTTCGGTTTGATCATCACTGTATCGGCCGTGCGAGACGGACCGGGCTGATGAAACTCACGCTTGCCAAAATAGAAGGCGAAACCGGCAAGAATGACCAGGAAGACTATGGAGGAGAAGACGAAGTTCAGGAAAACCACGAACTGACTGCGCGCGCGCCTGGAGCGCCGCGGCGGCGGTGTGCCGGCCTCCGGCCGCAAAGTCTGGTTGGCCGATTTGAACGTGCGACCACGTTCCTCGCCTGCCTGACGGCCGAAGCCGGAATTGTCGCCGGAAGTCCCTGTCATGCCTCTTGGACCGCTCCCTTCAGAACGGCGCCAATGGTCGCCGGTCCTGTCCTAAATATTCGTGCGTTGAACGTTCACGCAGGCTTCGGAAAAAAACATTTCCCGGGCCTGGCGTCCGCCATTTCGATTCGTGTCCGTCAGACTGAATTGCGAAAATGGCAAAACTGCAAGCCCGTTAGTGGAAAGCTTCAGGCGTCATAACGCCTGAAAACGAGAGACGCGTTGGTACCGCCGAAGCCGAACGAGTTGGACAACGCCACGTCAATCTGCCGCTCACGCGGTTTGTTGGGCACCAGATCGATGGGCGTTTCCGCCTGTGGATTGTCGAGATTGATGGTCGGCGGAGCGATGTTGTCGCGGATAGCCAGAACGGAGAAGATGGCTTCTGCCGCACCGGCTGCACCCAATAGATGACCGATCGACGACTTGGTGGACGACATCGACACCTTGCTCGCGGCATCGCCCAGAAGACGCTCCACGGCACCAAGTTCGATCGTGTCCGCCATGGTCGATGTGCCATGCGCGTTGATGTAGTCGAGATCGGCCGCGGTCAGGCCGGCGCGGTTCAGCGCTGCCTTCATGCAGCGATAGGCACCGTCACCATCCTCGGCTGGAGCGGTGATGTGATAGGCGTCGCCCGTGAGGCCGTAGCCAACCACTTCCGCATAAATCTTTGCGCCACGCGCCTTTGCGTGCTCCAACTCTTCCAGAACGACAACGCCGGCACCCTCGCCCATGACAAAACCGTCACGGTCGCGGTCATAGGGCCGGGAAGCCTTTTCAGGCGTGTCGTTGAAGCTGGTGGAAAGCGCCTTGCAGGCCGAAAAGCCGGCAATGGAGAGGCGGGTGATCGGTGCTTCTGCACCACCCGCCAGCATAACGTCTGCGTCGCCGAGCATGATGAGACGGGCTGCGTCACCGATGGCATGCGCGCCTGTGGAACAGGCGGTCACCACCGCGTGGTTCGGTCCCTTCAACGTGGCGAATCGACACCTGGCCCGAAACCAGGTTGATGATGTTGCCGGGGATGAAGAAGGGGCTGATGCGGCGCGGGCCGCGCTCAGCAAGCGTCAAGGCGTTTTCAGCAATGCCCTCGATGCCGCCGATCCCCGAGCCGATGAGCACGCCGGTGGCGTATTTCTCATCGTCGGTTTCCGGTTTCCAGCCCGAATCCTCAAGCGCCTGGTCTGCCGCAGCAATGCCGTAGGTGATGAACTCACCGATCTTGCGCTGCTCGCGCGGCTCCAGAAAGGCATCGGGGTCGAATGCCCCATCGCCTTCGCGCGGGATCGAATTGGCGATCTTGCAGGCCAGGTCATCGACCTCAAAACGATCGATGCGGCTGGCCGCACTCTTGCCCGAAAGCAGGCTGTTCCACCCATGTTCAACACCGAGGCCGAAAGGTGAAAGAAGCCCCATACCGGTGACGACAACGCGTCTCATATGCTGATTATCCGCCTTGACTACGTTTCGTAGCGAAAACGCCGGACGGCGTCAGGCGGTCGCCTTGTCGATGTACTTCACAGCGTCGCCGACGGTGAGGATCGTCTCGGCTGCATCGTCCGGGATTTCAACGCCGAACTCTTCTTCGAACGCCATGACCAGCTCGACCGTGTCGAGGCTGTCAGCGCCAAGATCATCAATGAAGCTTGCACCTTCGGTCACCTTGTCGCCTTCGACGCCCAGATGTTCGACAACGATTTTCTTAACGCGTTCTGCAGTATCGCTCATGAGAGAACCCTCGACTTTCTGAATTTCCGATCTTCGTTAGCCGCACGAATGCCGCTAATCAAGCGAAATGACGACTAAAGCGCCGATACGATCGACGCCCAGTCTGTTATGCTCCGATGACGATGCACAGCGTGCATGCGGCGTGCGGAACGGCTTCGAGCGGGCGCTTATCACGATTTTGGCGCGCGCGCCAAGCGTTATTCCACGTCCCGCCACTCCTGCGACCAGTCGCATCAGACACCAGGCCCGGAGCGCCAGTCACGGCGCAGGAAACGCCAAATGACAGGCTCTCCCGGGACCTCGACCCCTTTGTTTCCCTGTCGTACAGGTCTTTCGAGACGAGCGCCAAGAAAGGAAGCAAGTCTTGCCGCCTGATGGTTTTCTGCGGTGGTTTCACCAAATATCTCGCAGAGGGCGAGTGTGGAGAAACCGAAGTCGAGCAGGCCGCGCGTGATCTCGGCGGCACTGCCGTAGCGCCCCCACATATCCGGCGAAAGCTCTATACCCAACTCACCACTGCCCTGTGGACAATTTGCCGTGCGAACACCGGCGCAACCGACGAGCCGGCCGGTTTTGCGCTCAATGACGGCAAACTGGTAGTTCCGGCGCGGGTGCTCCTGCGCCCATTTGCGAAAGAGCGCCACGAGTTCGGCGGGATCGCCCGCTTCCTGCCCGGCCTTTTTGCGGGCGGAAACGAAGCGCGGGTCGGACTGGTAGGCGGCCAGTGCCGTAACGTCGGCGGGCTCGAAGTCGCGCAGCACAAAGCGCCGTGTGGCACGCCCGTCCATCGTTCCTCCTGCCCGAACCGCGTTCAGATCATCGCCATGCCGCCATTGACGTGCACGGTCTGGCCCGTGACGTAGGAGGCCTCATTGGATGCCAGATATGCGACGGCGGATGCGATTTCATCACCGCTGCCCATGCGCTTCATGGGAATGGCACCCATGATCGCGTCGCGCTGCTTGTCGTTGAGCTTGTCGGTCATGGCCGATTCGATAAAGCCGGGGGCAACGCAGTTGACGGTGATCGACCGGCTGGCGATTTCCTGGGCGAGCGACTTGGAAAAGCCGATCAGACCTGCCTTGGAGGCACAGTAATTTGCCTGACCGGGATTGCCGGTGACGCCCACAACGGAAGTGATGTTGATGATGCGGCCGAATCGACGGCGCATCATCGGGTGCGTCAGTTCGCGGGTGAGCCGAAAAACAGAGCCGAGATTGATCTCCAGCACCTGATCCCAGTCATCGTCGCTCATACGCACAAAAAGGCCGTCGCGAGTGATGCCGGCATTGTTGACGAGGATATCGACACCCTCAAGTTCCGATTCCGCCTTCTCGGCCAACTGTTTGACTTCATTGCGGTCAGACAGGTTGGCGGGGAACAGCCTGACGCGATCGCCAAGATCGGCAGCCAGCGTTTCCAGCTTTTCAACCCGCGTGCCGTGCAGGCCGACAATGGCGCCCTGGGAGTGCAGAATGCGTGCGATGGCCTCGCCGATGCCGCCGGACGCCCCCGTCACCAGTGCCTTGCGGCCGCTCAGATCAAACATGGCCTTGTCCTTTTCAATCACCTGAATTCCTGCTTTTGATTTGGCGGGCTCAGCCGAGCGCCGCCATTGCCGCTTCTATATCTGCCGGTGTGTTGACCGGGACTGCGGCAAGATCGCGGTTGATGCGACGGGCGAGACCGGACAGCACCTTGCCGGAGCCGATCTCATAGAGTGTGTCCACATCATTCTCGCCGAACCAGCCGACGGTTTCGCGCCAGCGCACCCGGCCCGTGACCTGCTCGACCAGCCGTTCGGCGATCTCTTCGGGATCACTCAAAGGCGAGACGGTGACATTGGCGATCACAGGCACGACCGGGGCCTGCTTCTTCACGTCGGCCAGCGCCTCGCGCATCGCCTCGGCCGCCGGCTGCATGAGCGCGGAATGGAAGGGGGCGGAAACCGGCAGCATGATCGCGCGCTTGGCGCCCTTTTCGGAGGCGAGCTTCGCGGCTTCTTCCACGGCGCTTTTGGCACCGGAGATCACGAGTTGTCCGCCGCCGTTGTCATTGGCGATCTGGCAGACGCCCTCCTTGCCGGCAGCGGAGCAGACCGCTTCCACGTCTGCCGCCTCGAGGCCAATGATCGCGGCCATAGCCCCCTCGCCCACCGGCACGGCAGCCTGCATGGCGTTGCCACGAATGCGCAGCAGCCGAGCTGTATCGGCCAGGGAAAATGTGCCGGCAGCGCAGAGCGCGGAATATTCGCCAAGCGAGTGACCGGCCACGTAGGACACCTTGTCCTTGAGTGAGAGACCGCCCTTTTCCATCACCCGCATCGCGGCGATGGAAACGGCCATGAGCGCAGGCTGCGCATTGGCCGTGAGTGTCAGTTCGTTCTCCGGGCCTTCCCACATGATCCTGGAAAGTTTCTGCTCCAGCGCGTCATCGACCTCCTGGAACACGTCGCGCGCTTCTGGAAACGCATCGGCCAGATCGCGCCCCATGCCGACAGCCTGACTTCCCTGACCTGGAAAGGTGAAAGCGATGCTCATCGCCAAATCTCCGGTATTCGTCTTTATCGGGCGCATCTGGTGACGCAACACAACCGGCGCGTCAAGCTTTTTGGGCGTTTTCGGCATCCGACGCCCGATGACATGAAAACTCCATAATTGAAGAGAGATGTATCGCTGCTCCGCCCCATTTCCGGTGGCGTGTATGGGTATTTTCAGACATGTCTTTTGAATCAGAAGAGCCGCGACCGCAGGAAATTGCGCCTCGTCGCAGGCTGACGCTTGCGCAGGCGGTCGGCTTTGTTTCCGTAACCCTCTTTATTTCCACGGAAGTGGCCGCCGCTTCCGCCGCGGGCATCTGGGGTCTCTCCGGACTGCTGCACCTTCAGCCCCTCGGCGAGGTCATTCTGACGGCGATCGTCGGCATTCCGGCGCTCTTTGCGATGGTGCGCTGCGGCCAACTCGCCTTCGCAGCGGAGACCGACCCGGAAAACAACTGACCCGGCCACGGGAAACGAAAACGTCCGGCGTGTCAGGAAATGTCAGCGAGCGAGCGAGCGCGCTGGCAAGCGGGCTGCATATTGCCTATATGTGCGCGGCCTGCCAAAGCCCCCGACATGACGGAATTTTCCCATGACGACAGCTCTTTCCATCAAAGACCTTTCAAAGACCTATGACACCGGCCTGACCGCCCTGAATTCAGTCGATCTCGACATCAATCGCGGGGAGATACTCGCCCTGCTCGGCCCAAACGGGGCCGGTAAAACGACGATGATCTCCATCATCTGCGGCCTGGTGAAACCCACCACCGGCACGGTGACGGTGGAGGGCAACGATATTGTTCAGAACTACCGCCAGGCCCGCCAACTCATCGGTCTCGTGCCGCAGGAACTGCACACCGAAACCTTCGAGACGGTCTGGGCGACGGTGAGCTACAGCCGCGGCCTTTTCGGCAAGAAGCCGGCGCCGGCGCTGGTCGAGCAGATCCTGCGCGACCTCTCGCTCTATGACAAGAAAGACAGCCAGATCATGGCGCTCTCGGGCGGCATGAAACGGCGCGTGATGATCGCCAAGGCTCTCGCACATGAGCCGCGCATCCTGTTCCTCGACGAGCCGACGGCAGGCGTCGACGTGGAACTGCGCAAGGATATGTGGCGGCTGGTCAAACGCCTGCGCGACACCGGCGTCACCATCATCCTGACCACGCATTATATCGAAGAGGCGGAAGAGATCGCCGACCGCGTGGGCGTCATCAACAGGGGCCGGCTGCTTCTGGTCGAGGAAAAGGCCGAGTTGATGCGCAAACTCGGACAGAAGCAGCTCACGCTCGACCTGCAGAAGCCGCTGGAGCATCTGCCGGACCAGCTTTCCGAATATGACCTGGAGCTCGCCGATGGCGGCGAGCGGGTCATTTATCACTATGACACACAGGCGAAGCGAACGGGCATTGCGTCCCTGCTTTCAGCGCTGAGCGAAGCCGGGATCATCGTCAAGGATCTCGACACGGAACAACGCTCGCTCGAAGACATTTTCGTGAGCCTCGTGGTGGAGGAAAACCAGTGAATTTCGAAGCCGTCAAATCCATCTATCTCTTCGAGATAGCGCGCATGAAACGCACGCTTCTGCAAAGCGTGATTTCGCCCGTGCTCTCCACCTCGCTTTATTTCATTGTCTTCGGCGCGGCCATCGGCTCGCGCATCGAGGAGATCGACGGCGTCCAGTATGGCGCCTTCATCGTTCCCGGGCTGATGATGCTGACACTGTTGCAGAATTCCATCTCCAACGCATCGTTCGGCATCTATTTTCCAAAGTTCATCGGCACGATTTACGAGGTGCTTTCGGCACCGATCTCCTTTTTCGAGATTGTGCTTGGCTATGTGGGGGCAGCGGCGACCAAGTCGCTGATCCTCGGCCTGATCATCCTGGCAACGGCGCATCTCTTCGTCCCCATAGAGATAAGACATCCTTTCTGGATGCTGTTCTTCCTAGTGATGACGGCGGTCACCTTCAGCCTGTTCGGCTTCATCATCGGCATCTGGGCCGACAATTTTGAAAAGCTTCAGCTGATACCGCTGCTGGTGATCACACCGCTCGTCTTCCTTGGCGGCTCGTTCTACTCCATCGAGATGCTGCCGGAATTCTGGCAGAAGGTGACGCTTGCCAACCCGGTGCTCTACCTCATCAGCGGCTTCCGCTGGAGCTTCTATGAGACTGCGGATGTGGGGATCGGCGTGAGCATCGCCATGATCACCTTCTTCCTTGTCCTATGCCTCAGCGCCATCTGGTGGATTTTCAAGACCGGTTACAAGCTCAAGACGTGAACGCTAAAGCGCGTCGCGATCTTTCAGATTCGCTCTGTGCGCTTTAGGTTCTTGATTTGACGCATGTCTTTGTCCCGAAACCGGTGCCCACTTTCGGGAGACATGCGTTAACGCAGGGTCTTCAGGTAATCCTTGAATTCCCTGCCAGCCTCTGGCGCAAAGCGGTCGCCGGTTTCGGCGACCGTCACCAGCCGATCGATGCGAAAGTTGCGAAAGTCGTCGCGCTCCTCGCACCAGGCCGTCAAAAGCCAGACATTGTCGAATGCGGTCAGTCCCAACGGGCGAACCCTGCGCGTGCTCTGCCTCTTCTTCAGGTCGAGATAGACGATTTCAAGACGCCGGCGCCCACGTACCGCACGGCGAAGAGCAGCGAGATGGCGCTGTGCATCCGACGCCCTTGAATATGCGATCATGTCCCCTTGCTGCACACGCCCATGCTGGCCGTCGGGTGCTATTGCATCAACCTTTGCGGCCACGCGGGCGGCGGCCTGCTTCAGATCGCCATCGCCGCGCGCTGAAATCAACTGCATGCCAAGTGTGATCGCGTCGAGTTCATCGGCGTCGAAGTGCAGGGGAGGAAGGAAGTAGCCGCGCTCGATCTGATAGCCAACACCGCCCTCGCCCCGGATGGGAGCCCCCATGGACTGAAGCGTGGCGATGTCGCGGTAGACAGTGCGGACCGAAACGCCCAGCGTTTCTGCCAGTTGGGCAGCGCTGACCGGCTGGCGGTGCATTCGCAACTGTTCAAGCAATCCGAAAAGTCGTGATGCGCGCATGCTCCACCCTGACAGAAACTGTCAATCCTTCGGGATAGCTACGTCACGTCGGCCTGTTCGGCAAGCCCGACCGCAGCCGCTGCCCCTATCAAGAGGAAAACAGTCAATGTTGAGAAAATCCGAAGGCCCTGTGAGGGTGATGGGCTTTGCCCGATACAACAAGCGCGCGGACGTGGAAACGGCCCGCCTGATCGAAGCCGCCCTTGCCTGGCAGGAAACCTTTCTGCGCCCGATGGACGGCATCCTCTTTCATGCGTTTCTCGGCAATCTGAACGGCGGTTTTGCCGACATCATTCTGGCCCGTGACGACCAGAGCTTTGAGGGGATGCTCAAAGCCTATGACGACGCAGAAAGCGCGAAGGCGTTCATGGCATTGCTGGAGCCCGGCACCGTCCGGCTGTCGCGCAACCAGATACTCAAGCAGATCGCATCCCCACCAGACGCGTTTTCCTGCGTTGAGTTCGGGACCTTCAAGGTCGCTGACGGCAGCAATGCGAGTGAGCAGGACGTGCTTGCGATTTCGGATCGGATCGAAAGCGAATATCTCGGCCAATCCGACAATACGAGGCTTCATTACATCGGGCGAGATGCGGAAAACCGCTTTTGCGAGGTCACTTTCGGACGTTCGCTGGGCGAAACAAAACGCATGTGCGAAGGCTATGTCGGGCATCGGGTCTGCCAGCCGCTACTCGATCTGTGCGCCCCCACCAGCCTGGACCTTGATTTCTGGTACCTGCTCGCCTGAAAACCTCCTCCTGCGGGCCATCCGTCGAGGTTTCCGAAACTCTCCAACCTGGAGAAAATAAATCTATGGGAGAACTATTCATTTTCACAACCCATAGTAATTGATAGTTTCCCCTCTTATTGTATCCGCCATGGCGTGCGACTTCATACGCCATGGTTTTTCCATAACCCTGATTTCGACACCAACACCGCATTGGCAATTTTTAGCGGTCATTTGAACGAGATATTTGAAATGCCCACGTCACCATCTTCCCGCGGCGGTACGCTTGTGCAAATCGCGACAGGCTCCGGCCATGGCGAGACCTGCGCTCTCGTGACATTTTTGGAGGGATATGGCCTCCATCCCGTTGTATTGGGTTTCCAAATTTGCTCGGTCCTATGGAGTCACACGACGGCGTTTGGCGGCATGCCAATCTGTGTTCCTTCTCAGGAAGCAAACACCGCCATCGACCTGTTGCGCAGCATCACAGCCGAAGACGACACTTCCACAGAAGATCACGTGCGCAGCAGCTTCTGGGTCATCTGGCATGTCGTGGCCATGTGTCTCTTTTTTGTGCCTCCCCCTCCGCGAGGGGTGATCTATCCTGATCGTATGATCTTCCGGTCCTAGTGTCCCTTGCATCCTTCGGAAAACCCTGTATAAGCGCGCGATCTGCCGGTCTCAGCTGGGGGCTGAACGGAGGGCCGTGCGCTTTTCCCGATATCGGGAAGTGTGCGTTGTGAAGACAGGTTCTTCCGCCTCCCGTGTCTCCGCTCTCGACCGTCCAACGCGCTTTTCTTCGGCCCCTCGGGGACAAGACTAGTCGCAGAGGCTTAGCCGCTGGGCCGGTGGATGGAAACGAAGAAAGGCAAGACAATGGCACTTTACGAACACGTGTTCCTTGCCCGGCAGGATCTCTCGCAGCAGCAGATCGATGCCCTTGTTGAACAGTACAAGGGTGTGATCGAAGCTGGCGGCGGCTCCGTTGGCCGGGTTGAAAACTGGGGACAGAAGTCCCTCGCCTACCGGATCAAGAAGAACCGCAAGGCCTATTTCACGCTCATGGACATCGACGCTCCGGCTGCGGCCGTGAAGGAAGTCGAGCGCCAGATGGGCCTGTCGGAAGACGTTCTGCGCTTCATGACGGTTCGCGTCGACGCGCATGAGGAAGGCCCTTCCGCGATGATGCAGCGCCGCGACGACCGTGGCCCGCGCCGTGACGACCGTGGCCCGCGTGGCCCGCGCCGTGACGATCGTGGCCCGCGCCGCGACCATGACCGCGACAGCAACAAGGAAGGCTCCGAATAATGGTCGACATCAATCAGATCCCGACGCGGCGTCCTTTCCACCGTCGCCGCAAGACCTGCCCGTTCTCCGGCGCCAATGCACCGAAGATCGACTACAAGGACGTGAAGCTCCTGCAGCGCTATATTTCCGAACGCGGCAAGATCGTCCCCTCCCGCATCACGGCGGTAAGCCAGAAGAAGCAGCGCGAGCTGGCCAAGGCCATCAAGCGCGCCCGTTTCCTGGGCCTTCTGCCCTACGTGGTGAAGTAAGACTTTCGGCGCGGGCGGTTTTCCGCCCGCTCCCTCCCCGCGGCGGGCGCGGATGAGGCTTTTCAAATCCCGAGTTGGGGCGGATGCCCCTAACTGCCGCCATGGGCAGGACAGCGACTTTCATGCCGCACCTCGGCATTTCCGTTTCTGACCTGCCTTTATGAAATTCCGGCGCAGGGCGCCGATGACAAAGGACAGAAACGATGGACGTTATTCTCCTTGAGCGTATCACCAAGCTCGGCCAGATGGGCGACGTGGTGAAGGTCAAAGACGGCTACGCACGCAACTTCCTCCTGCCCAAGGGCAAGGCTCTGCGCGCGAACGAAGCCAACCGCAAGAAGTTCGAGAGCCAGCGTGTCGAACTTGAAGCACGCAATCTGGAACAGAAGAAGGAAGCCGAGGCTGTTGCAGAGAAGCTCGACGGTAAGTCCTTCGTCGTCGTTCGCTCCGCCGCCGAGACCGGTCAGCTCTACGGTTCGGTCGCCACGCGCGATATTGTTGAGATTCTGGCCGATGAAGCTTCAAGATCGGCCGCAGCCAGGTCGAGCTCAACCAGCCGATCAAGACCATTGGCCTGATCAATGTCGCCATCGCGCTTCACCCGGAAGTCGAGGTCACCGTGACGCTCAACGTTGCGCGTTCGAGCGACGAGGCCGAGCGCCAGGCGCGCGGCGAGACGCTGGATTCGGCGGAAGCATTTACGGTGAGGACATCAACGACAGCGCGCGTCCGGACGAGTTCTTCGATCCGGAAGCCGAGTACGAGGATGTCGAAGCAGCCTCCGACGAGACGGCTGCCGAAGAGACCGACGAGAACGCGTAATTCACGCGCAACCTGGTTCCGACCGCCTCAGCGCTTCAAGGAACCGCTGAGGCGGTCCGGAACCAGCCATCTGTTTTCAAGCAGTTCCGAAGGGAAATCCGGTTTCCACTCTTCCTGGAATTGCTCTCAAAGCCGGGCGCGCGCCCGGCTTTTTTGTTGCCAGCGATTGCGCCATCAATTGTTTTGATGGTGACTTTTATACTTTGAATATCTTGGACGAAGAGCCCGGATTTCCACGCTTCCGCGAGATCACAATGGCAAGAAGCGGCAAGAGTATTCATCCGGCTAACGGCCAATGAAGGTCTGGCCCCTTTTCAACCATCGCAGAATTGTTTCATACTTACAGCCTCCCGAGACTTTTTGGGGGTTATGCGATGAACTGGTTGCTCGAAAGATTCGTTTCTCGCCTCGTCCGCAAAGGGAAGCTTTCCATCACCAATGCGGCAGGGAAACTGCGTGTTTTCGGCGATGGGAGCGGCGATCCGGTCCATATTGTCATTCACACGGCGGCTGCAGAACGCGCCATCGCGATCGACCCGATGCTGGCGGTGCCGGAGCGCTACATGGATGGCGAGATCGACATCGTGGAAGGAGACCTTCTCTCCTTCCTTCAGCTCGTGTACTCCAACATGGACGAAACAGGCTCGCAGCTCTTTCTCGTCAAGCTGGGAGAGGCGCTGCGCCATCCCTTCCGCCGTCTGCAGCAATGGAACACGGCTGCGCGCGCCAAGCGAAACGTCCACCGTCACTACGATCTCTCGGAAGAGCTTTATCGTCTCTTCCTCGATGAGGACATGCAGTATTCCTGTGCCTATTTCGAAACACCCGAGGTCTCGCTCGAGGAAGCACAGAGGGCCAAGAAGCGCCATATCATGGCGAAGCTGGCGCTGGAGCGGGGACAGAAGGTGCTGGACATCGGCTGCGGCTGGGGCGGACTGGGCCTCGATATTGCACGCCAGTTCGACGCCGATGTGCTCGGGGTCACGCTGTCCGAAGAACAGCACCGGGTGGCCAGCAGCCGCGCGCGTGAACAGAAGCTCTCAAACAGGGCGCGGTTCGAAATTGTCGACTATCGCTCGCTCAAGGGGCCGTTTGACCGAATCGTGTCGGTCGGCATGTTCGAGCATGTGGGCATCAACCACTATCGCACCTTCTTCGACCAGAGCGCCCGTCTTCTCGCAGATGACGGCGTGATGCTTTTGCACACGATCGGGCGCTCCGCGCCGCCTGCGGCAACGAACGCGTTCATTCGCAAATACATCTTCCCCGGCGGCTATATTCCGGCGCTGTCGGAGGTGATGCCGGCGATCGAACGGTCCGGTCTGATCGTTACCGATGTGGAAATCCTCCGCCTGCACTATGCCGAAACCCTGAAGCACTGGCAGGCACGGTTTCAGAAGAACCGCGCCAGGGCGGTGGAGATCTACGACGAGCGTTTCGCCCGCATGTGGGAGTTCTACCTGGCCGGCTCGGAAGCATCGTTCCGATGGCAGGAGATGGTGGTCTTCCAGATTCAGCTCACCAAGAAGCGTGAAACCCTGCCCGTGACCCGAACCTATATCGGCGAAACCGAGAAGCAGCTCGCCGATGCGGATGGCAAGGGCTCCGGAAAATTCACGCAGGCGGCCGAATAGACGTATAATCGTTCCCCAATGCGATTCGACCGCTGCGGCTTAGCAATCACGGTCAAGCTTATCCTGAGAGTTGCCCACAACTGCGGCACGCGACTGTGAATCGCGGTCACATACCATCTCCGCACTTTCACCTTTTCCGAAGAGAAGGTACGAAAGTAGCTGGGGGTGCCGGGACGTTCATGTCTTTCGTTTGTCCGGGCGCGAATGACAGAGAAACACCGGAACAAAAATGATGGCAGAGGCGGCAGTCCGCAAACTTGAAACGGCGGAAACCCAGCTTTATCGGGAAGCACCAAACAATATCGAAGCAGAGCAGGCGCTGCTCGGCGCCATTCTGGTGAACAACGACGCGCTTTACCGCGTGTCCGATTTCCTGAAGCCAGTTCATTTTTACGAGCCCCTGCACCGCAAGATTTTTGAAGTTGCGGGCGAGCTCATCCGCATGGGCAAAACAGCCAACCCCGTCACGATCAAGACGTTTCTGCCCGCCGAAGAAAAGGTCGGCGAACTGACTGTTGCGCAATATCTGGCGCGCCTTGCGGCTGAAGCGGTCACCATCATCAATGCCGCCGACTATGGCCGTGCGATCTACGATCTTGCTATCCGCCGCGCACTGATCACGGTCGGCGAGGACATGGTCAACATCGCCTATGACGCGCCAGTGGACATGGCCCCGAACAAGCAGATCGAGGACGCGGAGCGGCGTCTTTTCGAACTGGCGGAAACCGGGCGCTATGATGGCGGGTTCGAGAGTTTTGGCGATGCCACCAAGATTGCCGTCGACATGGCGAATGCCGCCTTCATGCGCGACGGGCATCTCTCGGGAATTTCCACGGGCCTGCGCGACCTCGATGGGCGCATGGGCGGGCTCCAGTCCTCCGACCTGATCATCCTTGCCGGCCGCCCGGCCATGGGCAAGACCTCGCTCGTTACCAACATCGCTTTCAACATTGCAGCCGCCTATGAGCCGGCACAGCAGGCAGACGGCTCCTTTGCGGCCGCGAATGGCGGAGTGGTCGGCTTCTTTTCGCTGGAAATGTCGTCGGAGCAGCTCGCCACCCGTATCATTTCCGAGCAGACCGAAATCCCTTCCTCCAAGATCCGCCGCGGTGAGATCACGGAAACCGATTTCGAAAAGCTGGTGGCCTGTGCGCAGACGATGCAGAAGATTCCGCTCTTCATCGACCAGACAGGCGGCATCTCTATCGCCCAGCTTGCCGCCCGTGCCCGCCGCCTGAAGCGCCAGCGCGGCCTCGATGTCATCATCATCGACTACGTACAGCTCATGCAGGGCTCGTCCGCCAAGTCTGCGCAGAACCGCGTGCAGGAGATCACCGAGATCACCACCGGCCTCAAGGCGCTCGCCAAAGAACTTTCGGTGCCGATCATCGCACTGTCGCAGCTCTCGCGCCAGGTGGAGTCACGCGACGACAAGCGCCCGCAGCTTGCCGACCTGCGCGAATCGGGTTCCATCGAGCAGGACGCCGACGTTGTGCTTTTCGTCTATCGTGACGAGTACTATCTGAAGAACAAGGAGCCGAAACCCGGTACCGAGGAGTATCTTCAGTGGGAAGCCGAGATGAACGAAGTGCGCGGCAAGGCCGAAGTGATCATTGCCAAGCAGCGTCACGGCCCGACAGGCACCGTACAGCTTGCCTTCCAGGGCGAATTCACACGCTTCTCGGACCTTGCCGAAGAGGACCGTATGCCCGAGCGTTTCGAGTAACAGCACCTCTGCACAGGGATTAGCGCCATGACCCGTAACAACCCGCATTTGCGCGGCGCCGATCCCCGCGTGGCCGGGGGACGGCTGACGGTCGACCTCGACGCGGTGGCTGCCAATTACAGGTTCCTTGCCGAACAATCGACACCGGCCGAAGCCGCCGCCGTGGTGAAAGCCGACGCTTATGGGCTCGGCACCGGTCCGGTTGTCGAGGCGCTGGTTGCCGAAGGATGCCGCAAATTCTTCGTTGCCCTCCCCGAAGAGGGGCTTGCCGTTCGCAGGGCCGCTCCCGAAGCCGACATCTACGTCTTCAATGGTCTTTTCAGCTCTGAGGCGACCTCCTTCTACCGCGAAGGGCGCCTTCTGCCGGTTTTGAACTCGCAATCGGACCTCGCCATCTGGGAAGCCCATGGCTGGGACGACGAAGACACGCCACGCCCATGCGCGCTGCATCTCGAAACCGGCATGAACCGGCTCGGGCTCAGCCCCGAACGCGCCCGCATCCTGGCGCAGGAGAACGCGCTGACCGGGGCTCTGTCGCCGAGGCTGATCCTCAGCCATCTGGCCTGCGCCGACACGCCCGAGCATCCGATGAACCGGCAACAACTCGAATCATTTCAGGAACTTTGCGAGCTTTTTCCAGATGCTGAATCAAGTCTGGCGAACTCCGCAGGCATCTTCCTGGGTGGCGAGTTCCTGTGCGATGTGACGCGCCCCGGCGTGGCGCTTTACGGTAGCAATCCCGTAAACGGCACCGATAACCCCATGCGCCCTGTGGCAAGCGTGCATTCGCGCATCGCGCAACTGCGCCATGTGCCGGCCGGCGGCACCGTCAGCTATGGGGCGACCCCGCTCGACCGGGACACACTCGTTGCCGTAACCGCCACGGGCTATGCAGACGGTTACCATCGCTCCGGCTCCGGTGCCGGCGTGCCGCTGCGCGCTGCCGTGCCTGAAGGCGCATTCGGTTTCATCGAGGGACAGCGCGTGCCCGTGCTCGGCCGCGTCACCATGGACCTGACGCTTTTCGATGTGACCGACCTTGGACCAGACGCCCTGCAGGTGGGCGATTTCATCGAGCTCATGGGCCCCAACCTCCCGGTGGACGAGCTGGCTGCAGCCTGCGGCACGATCTCCTACGAGCTTCTGACCGCGCTGGGGCATCGTTTCGAGCGCCATTATGTGCGCGGCGGGGACCGCATCTGATGGCCCGCGCGCGCGTTCAGTTCATCTGTCAGAACTGCGGCACGGTGCACGCGCGCTGGGCCGGCAAGTGCGATGGCTGCGGCGCCTGGAACACGCTGGTGGAGGAAGGCACCTCCAGCGGGATCGGTTCCGGGCCCCAGGCGGCCTCGCGCAAGGCCCGCAAGGGGCGTGCGGTGGCGCTGACCACGCTTTCGGGTGACATCGAGGACGCGCCGCGAATCA
>NZ_BAMP01000024.1 GCF_000615975.1 Nitratireductor aquibiodomus NL21 = JCM 21793
GTCGCGGCCAGCCAGCGCGTCACGGTGTGGGCCCAGCCGGTGTCGCGGCTGGCCAATGGGCGGCGGTTTTCGGTCTCGCTCACGGTCGGGCACTCCATAGGGTGTAGGTGTAGAGGGCCGCATAGGATGTTGCGACCGTCAACGGTACGGTGATCGTTGCCAGAATTTCGGGCGTCCCGGCAAGGCTGTGGATGGCGTAGAGAAGGGTCAGCGAGGTGAGGCCTGCGTAAAACGGAGGCAGAACGAGGCCGGAAAGCCCCTCATGGCGCGTCACCAGCGTTTCGATGAACCGCTTGAGGAAAAGGGTTATGCAGGCCGAGAGGCTCCCCTGAACGACGCCTGCCAGCAATGGGTCGGGCATTGCGTGACCCCGGTTGGCAAACACCGCCCACACGCCCATGGCGAGAAACGCAAAACCCATGTGCACGGCGCTGCTTTTCGCCAGCCGGGCCAGCGCCGTTTTCATGTAAGAGACCACCAGTAGCGCACGAGGTGGAAGAAGATGGGGGCCGAGAAGATCACCGAATCCAGCCGATCGATGAAGCCGCCATGGCCGGCGATCAGGTGTCCCCAGTCCTTCACGCCACGGTCGCGCTTGATGGCCGACATGACGAGCCCGCCGAAAAAGCCCATGAGCACGATGACAAAGGACAGCAGTCCCGCCTGAACTGGCGTGAACGGCGTCATCCAGAAGAGGGCCGCACCGACGAGTGTGGCGCTCAGTGCACCGCCGACAAACCCCTCCACCGTCTTCGATGGAGAGAGCTTCGGCGCGATTTTGGTGCGCCCGATGAGCTTGCCCCAGACATATTGCAGCACGTCGCTCGACTGCACGACGACCACCAGGAAGGCGATCAGGAGCAGGTTGCGCCCTTCATAGCCGGGGATCTGCAGCGTGAGCAGTGCCGGCACATGGGAAACGCAGAAAACGCAGATCATCAGCGCCCATTGCACTTCCGCGACCCGCACAAGGAAATGATCCGTGTCGCCCCGCAGTGCCGAGACGATGGGCATCAGGAGAAATGCGTAGACCGGTACGAGGATCGAATAGAGCCCATACCAGTCGATATAGACGAGATAGTATTGAAGCGGCAGCACGAGGAAGAAGGCGGAAGCGAGCGCCCAGTGATCACCGCGCCGCGTGTCGGTCAGCGTCACGAATTCGCGCAAGGCAGCGAAGGAGGCGAAGCCGAAGAGAAGGATCGCACCCATCCGGCCGAAGAGCAGCGCACCGCCCATCAGGATGATCATCACCCACCAGGCGTTTACCCGGTCGTTGAGGTTTTCGACGACGGCATTGGACCCGTCGGGTGAAAGCCTGCGCTGGAGGAGATGACCCACAAGCGAGGCGGCAACGAGAACGGCGGCAAGTCCGCCAAGCAGTTTCAGAAGATCGATCTGGTGCTCGGTCATCACGCGTTCCCTTGTTTGACGCCGGACAGGGATAAGAGCGCGTTGCGCGCGCGGGTGAGGAAAGCGTCCTTGGCTTCGTCTTTGCCGACACGCAACGGCGCACCGAAGGTAACCGTGCAGATAAGCGGCACGGGAACGAACTCTCCCTTGGGCATGACGCGGTTCAGATTGTCGATCCAGACCGGCACGAAATCCACGTCGGGCCGCGCTTTTGCGAGATGAAAGATTCCGCTCTTGAAAGGAAGAAGAGCGGCATCGGTTTCATTGCGCGTGCCTTCGGGAAAGATGATGAGGGAAGCGCCTCCATCGAGCGCGTCGGCCATCTGCCTATGGGATCGCTTGCGCGCGTGTCGCGGTTCCTGTCGATCAGCACTGCATTGAATACGTCTCGGCCGATGAAACGGCGCGTGGGGGATTTCAGCCAGTAGTCTGCGCCGGCCACCGGTCGGGTTTGCCGGCGCATGCGGGCAGGCAGAACTGTCCACAGCAGGATAAAGTCTCCGTGGCTGACATGGTTGGCAAAATAGACCCGTTGCCGCGGGACAGGCTCAATGCCCTCCCAGTCGGCCCGCACGGCGGTGATGAAGCGTGCGAACAGCGTAATCGCACCCGCTGCCAGACGCGCTATGATTGCCATTGTCTCTCAAGCCCTGAACCGATTCGATTCCTGCCCTTGTATAGGACCGCCGTGAACAAGGCCAACCGCGTCAAAACATGACCCCGGCATGAAATTTCTATAACGGAAAAGGTATGGACAATGCATTCTGCAGATGCTGTCATCCAACCGTAACAATAGCCGACCAATAGAGACCGGTCCTAAACCGGCGTTCGACGCTACAGGGAGATGAAACATGAAACTTCGCGCAATGCTTTCCGCAGCCACAGCGTTGACTGTGGCGCTTCCGGCAATGGTCGGCGTCGCACAGGCGCAGACCCAGGTCCAGTTCTGGCATGCCTTTACCGGTCGTCTTGGTGAACTTCTGGAAAAGCAGGTCTCTGATTTCAACGCCAGTCAGGATGATTATGAAGTCGTTGCCACGCTCAAGGCAACTACTCGGAAGCCCTGAATGCCGGCATCGCCGCCTTCCGCGCCGGCGAGCAGCCGCACATACTGCAGGTGTTCGAGGTCGGCACGGCCACGATGATGGCTGCCAAGGGCGCGATCAAGCCGGTCTATGAAGTGATGGCCGAGGCCGAGCCGAGTTCGACCCGAGCGCCTACCTTGCTCCGGTTGCCGGCTACTACACCAACACCGATGGCGAAATGCTGTCGCTGCCCTACAACTCCTCGACGCCCGTTCTTTACATCAACAAGAACGCGCTTGAGGAGGCCGGTCTCGACCCCGAGGCGAAGCCTGCCACCTGGCCGGAAGTTGAGGAAATCCTCGTCAAGCTCAAGGAAGCTGGCTCTGAATGCCCGCTCACCACAGCCTGGCAGTCATGGGTTCATCTCGAGAATCTGAGCGCCTATCACAACGCGCCCTTCGCCACCGAAGCCAACGGGTTTGCCGGCACCAACACCGAGCTCGCCTTCAATGGTGACCTGCAGGTGAAGCACATCGACAAGATGGGTGCGTGGGCGAAGGATGGCCTCTTCAGCTATTCGGGCCGCCGCAATGAGGGCGGTGCGCGTTTCCGCTCGGGCGAGTGCGCCATGTTCACCGAATCGTCGGCCGGTTACGCCGGCGTGAAGGCCGAGGCGGACTTCCCCTTCACCGTGACCAACCTGCCTTACTGGCCGGAGGCGGAAGGCGCGCCCTACAACACCATCATCGGTGGCGCTTCGCTGTGGGTCATGTCGGGCCACGAGGCCGAGGAATATGCCGGCGTTGCTGCATTTCTGAACTATCTTTCCAGCGCTGAAGTGCAGGCTCAGTGGCACCAGGATACCGGCTATCTGCCGATCACGACCGCCGCCTACGACCTGACCAAGGAGCAGGGCTTCTACAACGAGAACCCCGGCACCGACGTCGCTATCCTGCAGATGACCGGCAAGGCTCCGACGGAGAATTCCAAGGGCATCCGTCTTGGCAATTTCGACCAGATCCGCGCGATCATCGATGAGGAGCTGGAAGCCGTGTGGCAGGGTCAGAAAGACGCCAAGGCTGCGCTCGACGAGGCCGTGAGCCGCGGCAACGAGCTCCTGCGCCGCTTCGAACAGTCGACGCGTTAATCCCGTCAACTCCGCGGGGGCCGGCATGGCATGTGCCGGCCCCGCATCATCTGGTCGGCCCATGGAAAAGCGCGTCACTTTCGACAACCGGTTGTTGCCATACTTGCTGCTGACACCGCAGCTGGTGGTTACGATTGTTTTCTTCTTCTGGCCCGCCGCGCAGGCCCTCTACCAGTCCCTGCTTCTGCCCGATCCGTTTGGGCTTGGAGCGCGCTTCGTCTGGTTTTCGAATTTCGAATATCTCT
Organism: Nitratireductor aquibiodomus NL21 = JCM 21793; assembly: GCF_000615975.1. Lineage (GTDB taxonomy): Bacteria > Pseudomonadota > Alphaproteobacteria > Rhizobiales > Rhizobiaceae > Nitratireductor > Nitratireductor aquibiodomus. The sequence goes on from NZ_BAMP01000024.1 coordinate 3,831, forward strand.
TCAACGACCGGTACTATCTTCAGTCCTTCGTCACCACCGCCGTCTTCACCTTCTTTGTGACGCTGGTTTCCATGTCGGTCGCGCTGCTCTTTGCCGTGATGGCCGATCAGGTTATCAAGGGGGCGGGGGCATACAAGACACTGCTCATATGGCCCTATGCTGTGGCCCCTGCCGTTGCCGGTGTGATGTGGCTCTTCATGTTCCAGCCCTCCATTGGGGTGATCGCTTTCTACATGAAGGCCGTTGGGATCGACTGGAACCCCGTGCTTGATGGCGGTCAGGCGATGACGCTGGTCATTCTCGCCGCCGCATGGAAGCAGATCAGCTACAATTTCCTGTTTTTCCTGGCCGGCCTGCAGGCGATCCCCAAAAGCCTGATCGAGGCGGCGGCCATTGATGGCGCGGGCAAATGGCACCGCTTCCGCACCATCATCTTCCCGCTTCTGTCGCCCACCACGTTCTTCCTGCTGGTGGTCAACATCGTCTACGCCTTCTTCGAGACCTTCGGCATCATCCACACGATGACGTCCGGCGGGCCGGGCCAGTCCACCACCATCCTGGTCTACAAGGTCTACTCTGACGGGTTCGTGGGGCAGGACCTTGGTTCCTCCGCCGCCCAGTCCGTCATCCTCATGGTTGTTGTGGGCATCCTGACCGTCATCCAGTTCCGCTTCATCGAGCGGCGCGTGCACTATTGAGGGGGGGCGGAGCATGGTTGAAAAACAGGGCTTTGGTACGATCCTGATGCATGCGGTGCTGATCATCGGCATCGCCATTGTCTGCTTCCCGATCTACCTCACTTTTGTCGGCTCGACGCTGACGCATTTCGAAATCATCCGCCCGCCCATGCCGCTGGTGCCGGGGCCGCATTTCATCGACAATTACAGCGAAGCGCTCACTTCCGGCATCACCGCGCCGGTGGGGCGCATGCTGTTCAACTCCTTTGTCATGGCCATGGGCATTGCCATCGGCAAGATCGCCATTTCGATCCTGTCGGCCTATGCGATCGTCTATTTCCGCTTTCCGTTTCGCATGTTCGCTTTCTGGGCGATTTTCATGACGCTGATGTTGCCGGTCGAGGTGCGCATCGTGCCGACCTATGAGGTCGTGGCTTCGCTCGGCATGCTCAATTCCTACACCGGCCTGATCCTGCCGCTGATCGCCTCGGCGACCGCCACCTTCCTGTTCCGCCAGTTTTTCATGACCGTGCCGGATGAACTCGTCGAGGCCGCGCGCGTCGATGGCGCGGGGCCGCTGCGCTTCTTCAAGGATATTCTGCTGCCGCTCTCGGTGACCAATATTGCAGCGCTTTTCGTGATCCTGTTCATCTATGGGTGGAACCAGTTCCTCTGGCCGCTTCTCATCACCACCAGGCCGGAAATGAATACCATCGTGATGGGTCTGAAACAGATGATGCCGACCGCCGACGACTACGGCAACTGGCCCGTGACCATGGCGGCGGCGACGCTGGCCGTTCTGCCGCCGGTGGCGGTGGTGATCTTCATGCAGCGCCTTTTCGTCAAAGGCCTTGTCGAGACAGAAAAATAGAAGGACCGAAGTCGGCATGGCGACGATTTCCATACGCGACGTTCGCAAATCCTACGGCAAGACCGAGGTCATCCATGGTGTGAGTCTGGATGTGGCCGATGGCGAATTCATCGTCATTGTCGGCCCGTCCGGCTGCGGCAAGTCCACACTCCTGCGCATGGTGGCCGGTCTTGAGCGCATCACCGCCGGCACGATGGAAATCGGCGGGCGTGTCGTCAACGATCTGGAGCCGCGCGAGCGCGACATCGCCATGGTGTTCCAGAACTATGCGCTCTATCCGCATATGTCGGTCTTCGACAACATGGCCTATGGTCTGAAGATCGCCGGCAAGACGAAGGACGAAATCCGCCAGCGGGTCGATCAGGCCGCCGCCATGCTGCAGCTCGAACCCTATCTCGACCGCAAGCCGCGCGCGCTTTCCGGGGGGCAGCGGCAGCGTGTTGCTATGGGCCGTGCGCTCGTGCGCAACCCGGCCGTGTTCCTGTTCGATGAGCCACTGTCCAATCTCGATGCGAAGCTGCGCGTGCAGATGCGGCTTGAGATCAAGCAGATGCAGCGCTCGGTCGGCACCACCGCGCTTTACGTGACGCATGATCAGGTGGAGGCGATGACGCTCGCCGACCGGCTCGTGGTCATGAATGCCGGCATTGCCGAACAGATCGACACCCCGATGGCCGTCTATGAACGCCCCGCGACACGCTTCGTTGCGGGCTTCATCGGATCCCCGGCGATGAACATTTTGAAGGGAAGCGTTTCAGGCTCCGACTTCGTGCTGGAGGGCGGTGGAAAACTAGCGCTCGACACGAAGCCGGCCGAGACCGGCCGTCCGCTGCTCTTCGGCGTGCGTCCCGAGCACCTGCAGATCGCCGCGGCGAAAGAGGCGACGCTCAACCTTTCCGTCACGGCGGTGGAGACGCTGGGAGCCGACACACTGGCCCACGGCACGCTGTCAGGCGCCAATGGTGCCGGCGGTGAGCTGATTGCCCGGCTTCCCGGCAGCGCCAGGGTCGCGCCCGGCGACACACTGCCATTGACCGTCCAGAAGGATATGACCCATCTCTTCGATGCGGAGACGGGCAAACGCGTTTGAGCCTCAGCCGCCCAGCGGATGCGGCATGTAGCCGACAAAGCCGGTGATCTTCCAGCGCCCGTCGATCCTGGCGCAGAAATAGAGCGTCTGCCAGTTCAGCCGGTCGACGCTGCCATCGGCCTTGGCAACACTGCCGTTGAATTTCTTGTGCAGCACGGCGCGGTCGCCATCGATGTCGATGTCGCGCATGTTCGTCACGCGGAAGAGCGCATCGCGCAGCGGCTCGGCAAACTCCGTTGCCGCCGTTTCCCTGCCCTGACGCAGCCATTCGTCGCGATAGGTTTTAACATCGGGAAACTGGAGCCGCCAGGAATCCGCGTCGTTGAGGAAATGCGCATGCATGCCAAAGAACCGGTCCTCGGCAAAATCCCCTTCCACCATCGACCAGTCCTGCGCGAGAAACGCGTCGATGTCGCGCCGCACCAGCATCTCCCAGAGATAGTGACGGTCGGCATCGCCTTCAGGGAAGGGGTTCTTGTCATAGGTCATTTGCTTGTTCCTCGGAATGACTGGTTCTCAGGTCAGGCGGCCGCGTGCGGCCACCGGAACCGTTTCGGTCACGCGGTCGCCATCGACGAGGTTCACCACGTCGTAAAGGTTCGACACCGGGCAGACATGATTGGGAATAATGCGTAGTTTCTCCCCGATCTCAGGCTTCGTCGCACAGTTCGAAAGGTCGACAATGCCGTGCTCCTCGCTAAGCGAGGCGATTACCGCATCGGGATACTCCACGATGTGCCCATGGCCGGGAACGGGTGCCGTGTCGGCGGCAAGCGCCTTGGAGCCGGCATCGATGATCGCGCGGTTTTCCGTGGGCCGGCTCACCACCGTGGCCAGCACTGTCAGCGCGCAGTCTTCCAGCGTGCCATGACCGAAAGCCACCTGCATGCGGTCGGAATAGATATAGGTGCCGGGCCGGTGTTCGGTGGCGCTGGTGATCTTCTGAGCCTGGTAAAAATCGGGCGATCCGCCATTGGAAACCGTGTTGACCGCCAGCCCGCTCTCCTTGAGCGCGGCGATGGCATCGGCCAGCCAACGCTCCACCTTTTCCGGTTCGCCGCGCGGCGGATAGGTCATCAGCCCTTCGAAGCGCAACCCCGGTGCTGCATCGATCTGTTTCGCCAGCGAAACGACTTCTTCCACCGTCTGCACGCCGCAACGGCCCATGCCTGTGTCGCATTCCACGAGCACGGGGAGGGGATGGCCGGGATCGGTGAAATGCCCGGCATAGCCGGCAATCGTCACCGCGCTGTCCGCCGTCACCGTTAGCTTCACACGTTTGTGCAGGGCCAGAAGCCGGTCGAGCCTGGCAGTGCCCAGAATGTTGTAGGGAATGAAGATATCGGTCAGCCCCGCATCGGCCATCACTTCGGCCTCGCCCACCTTCTGACAGGTGATGCCGGTCGCCCCCATTTCGCACTGCATTTTCGCGAACAGGGGCAGTTTGTGGGTCTTGATGTGCGGGCGCAGTTTCAGCCCATGAGCGTCTGCATGGGACTGCGCGCGGGCAAGGTTTGCCCTGACCTTCGCAAGGTCGATCACCACGGCGGGCGTTTCAAGGTCGAGAATGCGCAAGGCATCAGTCTCCGATGGGCAGGTTGGGGTTCTTGATGTTCTGGCTCGCCAGGCTGTGGCGCACCCGCCGGAGCGGCTCCAGCACCTTCTTGCCGAGCGTGAGCGCCGTCGCCATGGCGATCATGTCCACCGCCGAGAGCAGCGCATAGCGCATGGAGGACGGCTTGTAGAGATTGCCGTCCTCCTTGAAGGTGAGCGGCAGAATGTCGTCGCCGGCAGCGGCCAGCGGCGAATTGGGTGTGGTCACGACAAAGGCGCGCGCGCCATATTGCCGGGCAATCGTCACCGCATCCATCACCGAGGCGGCCTGCCCCGAAACGGAAAAGCCGATCACCACCGCCTTGGGCTCCAGCACGGAGGCGCTCATGCGCTGGAGCTGCGGGTCGGTGTGAGCGGTGACATGGAGCCCGAGCCGGAAGAGCCTGTTTTGCAATTCCACCGCTGCAAAGGAAGAGCTGCCGCCCGTGCCATAGACAAGGATCTGGCTCGCGCGGCTGATCTCTTTCGCCATGGGCTCAAGATCAATGTCTGCGAGCGCCATCGACATGAGGTCGAGCGCGGCATGGGCGCCCGAGGCAACCTTGGCCACCACCTGTCCGGAGAGTGGCAATTCTTCCACCGGTGCGCTCGGCTCGCGCAGATAGGCGCCACCAATGGCGAGCGCCTGCGCCAGATGAAACCGCATCTCCCGCGTGCCGGGAAACCCCAGCGCCCGCGCCAGCCGCGTGATGGTCGGCTCGCTCACGCCTGCGCGCTCGGCGATCTGCGCGATCGGCGCATGGGCGGCAAGTTGCGGATCGGCCAGAATGCTCTCCACCAGGCGGATTTCTGCGCCGCGCCCGCGCTCAAGGCGATCCTGCAACCGGGCGATGATATCGACCGTGCGTTCGCTGTCATCGGGCACGCGCTTGTCCATGATCAGTGCGCCTCCAGCCTTTGTCCGCCATCGTGGTCAAACAAATGCACATGTTCGACCGGCACGGAAAGCGCCAGCGTTTCCCCCGGTTTCGGCAATTCCCTGTCACGCAGCACGACGCGCACGTCTTCTCCGGCAATGGTGCCGAACACATGGATCTCCGGGCCGGTCGGCTCCACGACTTCGACATGGAGTTTCAGCGGCCCTTCCGGGTCCCTTTGATAGGATTCGGGGCGAATGCCAACCGTCACGGTCTCATGGCCGAACCCCTGCGCGATGGGGAGGCTCGTCCCATCCTGAAGCACCGCCACCGGTGTCGCGCCCACCATGCCCGTTTCAGCTTGCAGAAAGCTCATCGCCGGCGAGCCGATGAAGCCGGCAACGAAGGTGTTGGCGGGCCGGTCGTAGAGTTCCAGCGGTGTGCCCACCTGCTCGATGTTGCCGCCATTCATGACAACGATCCGGTCGGCCATGGTCATAGCCTCGATCTGGTCATGCGTCACATAGACGATGGTCGTGCCAAGCTTCTGGTGCAGCGCCTTGATCTCGGTACGCATCTGGATGCGCAGTTTCGCATCGAGGTTCGAAAGCGGCTCATCGAAGAGAAACACTTTCGGATCGCGAACGATGGCCCGGCCCATGGCGACGCGCTGGCGCTGGCCGCCGGAGAGCTGGCCCGGCTTGCGGTCGAGATAGGCATCGAGATTGAGAATTTCCGCCGCCTTGCGGATGCGCCGCTCGGTCTCGTCTTTCGGTTCGCCGCGCACACGCGGCCCGAAGCTGATGTTCTCGCGAACGCTCATATGCGGGAAGAGCGCATAGGACTGGAACACCATGGAGGTGTCGCGCTTCTGGGGTGGCACGTCGTTGGCGCGTGCGCCGCCAATGACGAGGTCTCCGCCGGTGATCGGCTCCAGCCCGGCAATCATGCGCAGTAAGGTCGACTTGCCGCAGCCAGACGGCCCGACCAGAACCACGAATTCGCCATCGTCAATCGCCAGTGAGAGTTTCTCGATCACGGTCAGCGAACCGTAGCGCTTGGAAATGTCCTTCAGTTTCAGCTCTGCCATGAAGGGTCTCCTCAGCCGGCTATCTGTTCAAGAAAGGGCAGGTTCCCGGCGGAAATGCCCGCATCCACTGGAAGCACCGTGCCGGTGATGCCGCTTGCAAGCGGGGAGGCGAGGAACGCGGCAGCGCGCGCCACTTCCACAGGCTCAACCATGCGCCCCAGCGGATAGAGCTGCCGCACCTTGCTAAGATGCCCGGGTCGCGTTCGATGCGGTGATCCCAGGCCATGGTGCGCACCGAACCCGGCGTAATCGCATTGGCGCGGATGCCGTGTCTGCCTTCCTCCGTGGCGATGGCGCGCATCCAGGCGATCAGCCGGCCTTGGCTGCCGCATAGGCGGGGTTGCCATAGTGCGAAAGCGCGTTGATCGAGGAAATGAACACGAAGGCCGCCTCCTTTCGGCCTGCGCGCATGGCAGGCAGGAAAGCCTGTGAAAGCCGCGCCGCGCTGCGCAGGTTGAGATCCAGTTCATGGGAGAGCGCCTTGGGCGTCACATCGTCCAGCGTTTCGGCACGCGTCCAGCCGGCGTTGGAGATCACGGCATCCGGAACGCCCCCATCGCAGATGCGCCTGACCGCCGCTTCGACCGCACTGTCGTCCAGCAGGTCAAAGCGTTGGGCCTCTCCAACTCCGTCAAAAGACAGGTCGGCTTCCTCTAGATCGCATGCGACCACAAAGGCGCCAAACCCCGAAAGGACGTCCACCATGGCCCGGCCGATGCCACCGGCCGCACCCGTCACGACAGTTCTGTGACCATTGAGATCGATCATTGCGCTCCCGTTCTTCCCCTCATCCGCCCGCTTTCGTGGGGTCTCTTCGTTCTTTCCAGCAATCTGGCGCTGCCTGAAACACAGGCCGGCAGCCAAAGATTTGCCGATAAATCGTAATTTAGCAACATGAATGTGTGATTTCACTTGCTTATTTCCAATTTCTGTAAAAAAATTACACGAAAGATCGCTGCTCGCGCCATGCGGCAATCCGCAAGAACAGTCAAGGCGCAGGTGCCCTTCACCGGGCACGCATCAGGAACCCGAGAGAGGAACAGGGAGACAGGAATGAACAGGACCGCATTGAAAGCCACCGTCGCCGGTGCCGCGCTTCTATCCATGGCTGGGTGGGTGCAGGCCGAGACCGTGCGCGTCACCGTGGCTGAATACAGCTCCAAAACCGGCCCCTATTTCGAAGAGGCCGCCAAGGCATTCGAAGAGGCCAATCCCGGCTCCGATATCCAGATCGAGGTGGTGCCCTGGGATGTGCTTCTGCAGAAGCTGACCACCGACATTTCCGGCGGCGCCAATGCCGATCTGTCGATCATCGGCACACGCTGGCTGATCGACTTTGTCGATCAGGGCATCGCTGCGCCGCTGGACGATTACATGACACAGGACTTCAGGGACCGGTTCTTCCCGGTCTTCCTCGAGCCCTCCGTGATGCAGGAAAAGACCTATGGTCTGCCCATCGCCGCGTCGGCCCGCGCCATGTACTACAACAAGGCACTGTTCGAGCAGGCCGGCATCGCGAGGTTCCCGACACATGGGACGAGCTTGCCGAAGCGGCCAAGAAAATCGGTGCGCTGGGTGACGACATTGCCGGCTTCGGCCTTCAGGGCAAGGAGATCGAGACCGACGTCTATTTCTACTACGCTTTCTGGGCCTATGGCGGCCAGCTTGTTGAGGAGGACGGCACATCCGGCCTCGATAGCGATGCCGGCTACAAGGCTGCGGAGATGTACAAATCGCTGATCGATTCCGGCGCGACGCAGCCCGGTGTCACCTCCTATAACCGCGAGGATGTGCAGAACCTGTTCAAGCAGGGCAAGGTCGGCATGATGATCACCGCGCCGTTCCTCTCGAACCAGATCAAGGAAGAAGCGCCCGATCTCGAATATGGTGTTGCTGCCATTCCGGCGGGACCGGATGGAGACCGCGGCACTTATGGCGTGACCGATTCCATCATCATGTTCGAGAACTCAGAGAACAAGGAGATGGCCTGGAAATTCCTCGACCAGCTCTTCACCACCGAATGGCGCGCGAAGTTCACTTCGGGCGAGGGTTTCCTGCCGGTCAATCCGGAGGTCGCGGCGCAGCCGGCTTTTGCCGACAATGCCGACCTGAAAGCCTTCACGGGGCTTCTGCCGGACGCGCGCTTTGCCCCGGTCATTGCAGGCTGGGAGGAGATCGCCGCCACCACGTCGGATGCGGTGCAGACCATCTATCTCGGCAATGGCGAGCCCAAGGCAACGCTCGATGCCGCCGCTGGGGAGATCAATGGCATTCTTGGTCAGTAGGCCAAAAATCCGGTGAAACAGACATGCGCGGCGAGAAACCGCGCATGCTTCTCCTGACGTCCATCCGGCAAGGCGCCGGACAACCGTGACGGGACCATGATCCGCTCGCCCCTGACAAATCCCTATCTTCTGATCCTGCCGGGGTTTCTTCTCGCCGCGTTCATCATCCTGTGGCCGCTTTACCAGCTCGGCACGATTTCACTCAACGACGTCAACCGCTTCGGCCAGCTGCGTGGTTTCAACGGCGTCGAAAACTATGTCGCCGTCTTCACCGATCCGGATTTTCTGGGCGCGCTCTGGCGCACCTTCATCTGGACCGGCGGCATCGTGTTCGGCACACTCATCGTTTCCGTGCCCGTCGCCATGATCCTCAACGAGGATTTCTATGGCCGCTCACTTGCGCGCGTCATCGTCATGTTGCCCTGGGCCGTGTCGCTCACCATGACCGCCATCGTCTGGCGCTGGGCGCTGAATGGCGAGAGCGGCATGCTCAATTCGGGGCTGCAGAACATTGGCCTGATCGATCAGAACATCCAGTGGCTTGCCCGCGCTTCGACCGCCTTCCCGGTGCAGATCATGATCGGCATTCTGGTCACGATCCCGTTCACGACAACCATCTTTCTCGGCGGCCTCTCATCCATTCCCGACGATCTTTATGAGGCGGCGAAGCTTGAAGGTGCATCGCGCTGGCAGACCTTCCGCGAGATCACCCTGCCACTGATGAAGCCGTTTTTGAATATCTCGATCGTGCTCAACATGATCTATGTGTTCAATTCATTCCCGATCATCTGGGCGACCACGCAGGGCGGGCCCGCCAACTCGACCGATATTCTTGTTACCTATCTCTACAAGCTCGGTTTCCGCTTCGGCAAACTGGGCGAGGCGTCCGCCCTGTCGGTGATGATGTTCGCGCTGCTTCTGGTCTTCACCATCCTCTATGTCGCGCTGGCCATGCGCAGGGAGCGGACATGAACCCCAAACTGAAGAAATCGCTTCTCTACTGGGCGCTGCTGTCACCGCTCATTGTGCTGATCCTGTTTCCGTTTGCCGTGATGTTCATCACTGCGATCAAGCCGGCCAACGAGGTGCTGTCGCCAACCTGGTGGCCGCGTGAGGCGGCATGGCGGAATTTCATAGACATGTGGGCCGTCACCAATTTCGGCACCGCGCTCTGGAATTCGATCTATGTCTCGGTGCTGTCGACCGTTCTGGCGCTCGCGGTCTCCATTCCAGCGGCTTACGCCATGAGCCGTTTCCGCTTCAGGGGGCAGGGCTTTTTCCGCCAGTTCCTGCTCGTCACGCAGATGCTCTCGCCCATCGTGCTTGTCATCGGCCTGTTCCGGCTGGTGGTGTGGCTCGGCCTGCTCGACAATGTGAACTCCATCGTCTTCGTCTATGGTGCGTTCAATGTCGCTTTCACCGTGTGGATGCTGCAGAGCTATTTCTCTACCATTCCGAAGGATCTGGAAGAGGCCGCGTGGATCGAGGGCGCGAGCCCGGCAAAGGCGCTGGTGATGGTGTTCCTGCCGCTCGCCCTTCCTGCGATGACGGTCACCGCCATCTTCTCCTTCATCAATGCGTGGAACGAGTTCGTCATCGCGCTCACCATGCTGCGGCGTCAGGAAAGCTACACGCTGCCGATCCAGATTTTCTCTCTCGTCGCCGGCCGCTACACGGTCGAGTGGCACCATGTCATGGCGGCCACCTTTGTCGCCACGATCCCCGTCGCCGTCATCTTTGCCTGGTTGCAGCGCTATCTGGTGCGCGGCCTGGCCATCGGTGCGGTGAAATAAAGCAATTCCAGGAACGGAGTATATTCATGACCAAGCAGTGCTTCGGCACCTCCCATGTGCCGCTTTCCCCCGCCGTACGCGCCGGCGATTTCGTCTACATCTCCGGCCAGGTTCCGGTGGGTGCCGATGGCGTTGTCGTCAAGGGTGGCATCACCGAGCAGACCGGGCAGGTGATGGAAAACGTCAAGGCGGCGCTGGCGCTCGCCGGCTGCACACTCGACGATGTGGTGAAAACGACCGTCTGGCTGGAAGACGCACGCGATTTCGGCCCGTTCAATGCAGTTTACGGCAAGTACTTTCCCAAGAACCCGCCGGCGCGCACCACGGTTGAATCGCGGCTGATGATCGACATCAAGATCGAAGTCGAGGCCGTCGCCTACAAGCCGCTCTGATCCATAAAGCCGGAACCTCATCGCATGCGTGTCTTTACCGCCTCGCTCGCCACCGAAACCAACACCTTCTCGCCGATCCCGACCGATCGCGGGGATTTCGAGATGGCGTTTTATGCCGGGCCGGGGGAGCACCCCGAGACTCCGACGCTCTGTTCGGCGCCCATCCCGGTTTTGCGGCGGCGGGCGCGGGAAGAGGGTTTCACCCTGATCGAGGGCACTGCCACCTGGGCGGAGCCGGGCGGCTATGTCCGGCTCGATGTCTATGAGGCGCTGCGCGATGAGATTCTGGATCAGTTGCGTGACGCCATGCCGGTGGACTGTGTGGTGCTTGGCCTGCACGGCGCAATGGTCGCGCGCGGGCTCGACGATTGCGAGGGCGATCTTCTCGCCCGTGTGCGCGAGATCGTCGGCCCGGAGGTGATCGTCGCCGCCGAGCTCGACCCGCACAGCCATCTGACGGCGAAGCGCGTTGCGGCGGCGAACATCCTCGCCGCCTTTCTCGAATTCCCCCACACCGATTTTCTCGAACGTGCCGAGCATGTGGTGGATCTCGCCCTGCGTGCCACGCGCGGCGAAATCCGCCCGGTTATCTCCACCTTCGACTGCCGCATGATCGACGTCTTCCCGACAAGCCGCGAGCCCATGCGCTCCTTCGTGGACCGTATGAAGGCACTGCAGGGCAGGGAGGGCATTCTCTCCGTCTCGCTCATCCACGGCTTCATGGCGGGTGATGTGCCCGAGCTTGGCACACAGGTCATGGTCGTCACCGACAATGTGCCGGAGAAAGGTGCGGCGCTGGCCGAAAAGATCGGGCAGGAAGTGCGCGGCATGCGCGGCATGACCGCCATGAAAAGCCTCCCCGCCGCAGATGCCATCGCTAGGGCGAGGGCCGGCGGTGCAGGTGGCAAGCCACTCGTCATCGCCGACATGTGGGACAATCCCGGCGGCGGCACGGCGGGCGACAACACCGTTCTCCTGCATGCGCTCGTTCAAAGCGGCATCATACGTGCAGGTGTTGCCACCATCTGGGACCCGCAGGCCGTCGGCTTTGCGCATGGCGCGGGCGAGGGCACGATTCTCGACATGCGCATTGGCGGAAAGGCAAACGCCGCCAGCGGCACGCCGTTCGACGGGTCATTCGAGATCCGCAAGCTGGCTGGGGAAGGCTGGCAGACCTTTGGCACAAGCCGCGTCACGCTCGGCCCTGCCGCGGTGGTTCGGCTTGTCGGCACCGAAATCGACATCGTGCTCAACACCAATCGCACCCAGACCTTCGAGCCCGACATCTTCTCCAATCTCGGTGTCGATCCGCTCGAAAAACAGGTGCTTCTGGTCAAGTCGACCAATCATTTCCATGCGGGCTTCGCCCCCATTGCAGAAGAGATCGTCTATGCGGCGGTGGAGGGTTGCTACCCGAACAACCCGAAGACGGCCGGCTACAGGAAGCTCGCGCGCCCGATCTGGCCCATCGCCGAAGACATCTTCGATCGGGAAAACGCGATGCCTCTTTGACCCATCGCAAAGCGTGTCTCCATAACGGCGGCTAGAAAGAACCGTCGAACCAAAAAGCAATTCCAGGAAGCGTGGAAACTGGTTTCCCGCCTGGAATTGTCAGAAACGGAGACCGTTCATGACTGCGATCAAAACCGCCGCCTTTCTGGCGGCAGGCCTTGCTCTTGGCATCACTGTAGCGCCTGGCTATGCAGCCGATTTTGAGATCAGGATGCTCAACAAGGGCGAGAAGGGGGTGATGGTCTTCGAGCCGGATTTTGTCCGCGCCCAGCCCGGCGACACCATCAAATTCGTGTCTGTCGATCCCGGCCACAATGCCGAGACCATCAAGGGTATGCTCCCGGAGGGGGCAGCCGCGTTTCGCAGCAAGGTGAGCAAGGATTTCTCCGTGACACTCACGGAAGAAGGCGTCTACGGCGTCAAATGCACTCCGCACTATGGCATGGGCATGATCGCGCTGATCGCCGTGGGCGAACCCGTGAACGGGGAGGCCGCCGCAAGGGTGAAGCACCCCGGCAAGGCCAAAAAACATTTCGCCACGCTCTTCGAGGCGTTGCCGGAAAAACTTGCCGCGAAATAATTTCAGGAACCATGGAGGCCCGCCTGGAATTATGGGCCCAGGGGCGGGCAGGGGGCGGTTTTCATCCAGATGTGATTGCCATCGGGGCTTCTGCTCCGAGCCCGAGAAGGCCGGCAAGAGTCTGTCGATTGGCCACAAGATCGGCGAGGGAATAGCGGTCGAACACGGCAAGATAGGCGTCGAGAGCTTCCTTTACGACGCCTTTCAGCCGGCAGGCCGGCGTCAGGACGCAGGCGCTTTCTCCGGTCCCCATGCATTCGACCAGGGCGAGGCTCTCTTCCATCCCCCGAATGATCGTACCCAGCCCGATTTCCTCGGGCGCGCGCGCCAGCGCGATCCCGCCTGCGCGGCCACGCAGCGTTTTCACAGCGTCCAGCTGTCCCAGCCGACGCGCCACTTTCAAAAGGTGATTGCGCGAGAGGCCGTAGGTCTCGGCAACATCGCTCACGGTGCAGGGCGCACCCTGTTTTGCCGCCAGATAAATCAGCATCCGAAGTGCATAGTCCGTGTGGAGCGTCATGCGCATCGCACTACCTTTCGGGTCGCGCGAGCGTGGCAAGCGCAACAAGGCCTGCTCCGGCAAGCAGAAGTGCCTTCACCGCCTCACCTCCCGCATAGAGGAAATGATGCATAGAGGCCGGCAGTGGATTGCCGGCAATCACGGCAGCGACCCGTGCATCCAGCGCGGGCAGAAGCCAGAATGTCTGCGCCAGGACGATTGCCACCACAAGGCCCGTCGCAGCCAGAAGAGAGCGTTGCCTGTAAGCGAAAACCGTCGCCATCATCAGCAGGACCGCAAATCCCCACTCGACCCTGGAGAACGCCGCGAAGGTGACATTGCCCACTTCCAGCGCCACGGGCAGCGACAGGGCCTGCGCCTGAAACTTCACCGGGGTCGCAAGAAAAGAGACCCCGCAGACCATGCCCAGCCAGAAAAGCGCTACCAGTCCATAACCTGCAAGCGCATAGGGGTTGGCCTTCTCCCCTTCGGTGTTACGCATCATCTCTGGTCCGGGCTCGTGCGGCATCGGGGCCAAGCGTGGCGGGCAGGCGGAAGAACATTGCGAGTTTCAGGCTCTTTGCAATGCGCTCAGCCCGTTCGATGAACACCGCGGCAACCGCTGGCGTGCAAAGATCTCCGACGGTCTGCCGAAAAAGACCGAGCCAGATATCGAAATCCGCTTCCACCACCGTTTTGAGCCTCAGATGCGCGGGCACCGGCCGGCCATGATAGCTGCCGTCCTTGAGGATCACGGCGCACCAGAAATCGGTCATCTTCTCGAGATGCGGTTCCCAGTTGTCCTTTATCTCGCCGGCGAAAATCGGCCCAAGCCGCGCATCGCTGCGCACCCGTCGATAGAACTCCCGCACCAGCCGGCCGATGAAGTCCCTGTTCACGGCGGGGTCTTTCAAAGCCTCCTCCGGTCGAGGCTTTGGCCGGGCGATATAGGTGTCGCTCATGGAACCCTCCTAAACTGGCATTTTACATACCTCTTTTATCATTCCAATGACCCGCCTCAACTGACGTGATGTCGCACATTCATAAATGGGAATGAAATTCTCATTCTTCTTTTCATGGAGCGGTAAATTGGAAATCCATCCTGCAAATTGTCTTGTGGCGAAACTCATCCCGGCCTAACCCTCGCGTACAAGGAGAACACGATGGACATCAAGGAAACGCCCGACATGTGGGTTTTGAGCCTGCAGCAGCGGCTAAAGATTCCAGATATCAGGAATGCAACTGCCCATTGTGCCGCCGAGATCGAGAGCTCGATCGAGAAGGAAGGGCTCACGGCTTCGGGCCCCTGGACATTCATATCCTCGAATCTTCCGCGAGACAGCAAGACCCTGTTCGACTGGCGTATATGCAGGCCGGTGGCGAAGCCCGACCTTTACCGGGGCAAAATCCCACTGCTTCACCTGGAGCCGATCATGGTTGCGGCACGCACCCATCTGGGTTCGCTGCGAACTCTGTTCACGCAGGGCTATGCACCGCTGGTGCAGGAGATACACATGTCACGGCATGCGTTTTCCGGCGAAAGCCGCGAGGTTTATCATGACTGGCGTGGTCCCGGCGTGGGCTATCAGCGCATCGAAATTCAATTCGGTCTGTCGCGGTGAACACAATGGAACAACGGTCTATCGGGCAGGCAGGAATGGCGCCTGGTCTTTCGCGTGCGGTGCCACAGACTAGATCGCCGCGCGTCCATCCGGACGCACAAAGGACGATTTAAACTGTTGATGGAGCATCGGAATAAACCGAAAACCGGATCCCACTTTTCGGTCCGATGCTCTAGTCCGTGTGCGGCTTCCACATGGGCATTCCAAGCGCGATCGCCGAGCACGCAAAACCGATATGCGCCGGAGCGCCTTCCTGGCGGTATTTGGCAATTGTCGTTCTGGATATCTGCAATATTCTCGCCGCATGCCGCTCGCTGAAGTCGACATGCTTCAGCCACGCGCTGAACTCTTCCGCCGACATGGCAGGAAGCCGGGGTTTTCTGACGGTCTTTTCGGCATGCAGACGTTCCGGATCGTCAAAAGCGAGAATGTTCACCCGTTCCCCACCACGAAGAAGCTTGCAATATCTATGCCGCGTTAAAGTTGAAATGCACTACGCTGGATTGCATAATACAACCTGAGGCTACTGGCTACCCGCACCCTCAACATTTTTGTGGAATGCGATTGAGGGGAATGTTTCCGGTCGTCCGGTCCGGGCGCAGTCCCATCGCTATCCGTATGGCGATGCATCACACAACATGGCGGCTCATCACACAACCCCCCTGGCGAAAACACCCTGTACAAGGGGCGTGTCAAATTGTCTGGTGCAGTATCCGGGCCTCGGGCTTTGTCATCCTGACCCTAAAGCAGCTTGTAGAACTTTTCGAATGCGAGATAGGTCGATTTGACGTGCTGACGGGCGACCAGCTCGGCTTCCGCCGGGTTTCGAGCGGCAATCGCATCGGTGATCAGCTCGTGCTGCTGCTGAAAAAGTGCAGCCTCTTCTCGAGACACGAACTGCGCAAAACGATGCGCGAAATAGTACTGCATGTTTTTTCTGATCGAGCTCACCAGGCGTTCATTGCCGGAAGCAGCGAAGATCAGCCCGTGCAGTTCCCGATTCGATGTCAGGCGATCCGAGATATCGTCGAAATCGAGTTCCGAGCGGGCCTTTGTGGCAGCCGCGATTAAGGCGATCTCTTCTTCACTTGCGCGAATGGCCGCCTGCGCCGTGGCGAAACCCTCCAGCGCCATACGCACTTCATAGGATTCGCGTATCTGGACGAGATCCAGTTTTCGAACCTCCCAGCCACGTTTGCGGCGGGAAAGAAGACCATCGGCCGAAAGCCGCTGCATCGCTTCGCGCACAGGCGTGCGGCTGACAGCCAGTGCGTCCCCGATCTCGGCTTCGATCAGCGGCGTACCGGTCGCCAGGGCACCGGTACGAATTGCGATCCGGAGCATTTCGTAGACGATCTCGACAAAGGGAACGGCCTGCGCACCGGTTTTCACAGGGTCGGCCTGTTGCGCCTTGTCGTGGCGCAGCTCCCCGGCGATCTGCCAGAAATCATCGCCGGCAATGACGCGCTCCTCCAGCTCACGCAACCAGGAAGGCGATGTCTGGCCGGCAGGCGCCATGCGGTCGCGCGGCAGAGGCCCATCGATGATCCAGGCTCCGTTCATGTGATGCTGCTCCCGAGACTTGCTCATACGGCTCAAACTGCTCCTCAACCAGCCTGCGGAATCCGGCCTGCCGGTGCGGAATGAATATTCCACAAACCGTTCTGCCTTCAAACCAATATTTGCATCCCTTGACGTATTCGGATTTGGATGCTTTTTTGTATGCAAACTTTGTAACTATTCATCGGCACAACAATCAATGACTATCTGGACGCTCGACGAAACGCATGATCCCAACGCGGAAAGCTGGATTTCCAGCGCCAATCTGGAGAGCTCGGCGTTCGGCCTGCAGAACCTGCCTTATGGTGTTGCCACAGCGGGCAATAACGCGGAACCGGTGATCGTAGTTGCGATTGGCGACCAGGCGCTCAATCTCTCGGCCTGTGCCGCAGCGGGGCTTCTCGATGAAATCTTCGGTGTGGATGCATGCGGCATTCTGTGCCGGGACGATCTGAACGGGCTGATGGCGCGTTCGCCGGCTGAATGGCATGCGCTGCGCCTGTGGCTGCACCGCGCGCTGCGTGCCGGCTCCGAGATGCAGTCCGGCATTGAAGGCTTCCTTTTGCCGATCGAAACCCTGCGGATGCGCCTGCCGGCGCGAATCGGCGACTACACGGATTTCTACTGCTCGGTCGAGCACGCCACCAATGTCGGCAAGGTGTTTCGTCCGGACAATCCGCTGCTTCCGAACTTCAAGAGCCTGCCGGTCGGCTATCACGGGCGCGCGTCGTCCATTATTGTGTCGGGAGCGGAGGTGCGTCGTCCCAACGGTCAGATCCGTGTGGATGGCGACATCGTGTTCGCGCCAAGCCGCATGCTCGACTACGAGCTGGAGCTGGGTGCCTTCATCGGCGGTGGCAAAAATGACGGCGGCGTGCACCGTCTGCCGGAAGCACGCGAACGGCTATTTGGCGTGTGCCTCGTCAATGACTGGAGCGCGCGTGACATTCAGGCCTGGGAATACCAGCCGCTTGGTCCGTTCCTCTCCAAGAGCTTTGCGACGACCATCTCGCCCTGGGTGGTGACGATGGATGCGCTGGCTCCTTTCCGGGTGGCCGCGCGCGAGAGGCTGGCCGACGATCCGGCGCTGCTCGGCTATCTTGCCGATCAGGACGAGGCCAGGGGCGGCGCTCTGACCATCGATCTGGCCGTGCGTCTTGAAAGCGCGGCGATGCGGGAGCGCGGCGATGCCCCGCTCACCGTGACACGCACCAATGCGGCGGGGCTCTACTGGACCTTCGCGCAGATGATCACCCACCACATGTCCAATGGCTGTCCGATGATGCCGGGTGATCTGATTGCCAGTGGCACGATCTCCGGTGAAACGCAGGGCTCGCAGGGCAGCCTGCTTGAGCTGACGCGTCGCGGCGCGGAGCCGCTGGATCTGGGCAATGGAGAGAGCCGCGGCTTTCTGCAGGACGGGGATGAAATCGTACTCGAAGGCCGATGCGAACGGGAGGGTTTCCGGGCAATTGGCTTTGGCGAGTGCCGTGGAGCCGTGCTCCCGGCATCTGACTGGTCGTAGGCAAAACAGGGAGGACCGAATGTTTAACGACTGCAAGACAATGGCACAGAAGGCATCGCGCTGGATGCGCCATATGGGCGTGGCGGCTGCCGCGCTCGCAATCACCGGCGGGGTCGCCATGGCCCAGGAGCTGAAGCAGGTCACGGTGGTTCTGCCGGGCTCTTCCGCAATGGCCTGGTATCCGATGATCGTCGCGCAGCAGCGCGGGTTCTTCAAGGAAGAAGGCCTTGAAGTCACGATCAAGAGCCTGGATGGATCGGGCGCCGTTCTTCAGGCTATGGAAGCCGGCCGTGCCGAGTTCGGCGCGCCTGGACCGGGCCCGGTGCTCAATGCCGTTGCGCGCGGCGCTGACGTAAAATTCTTCTACAATCTGTTCTCGCGCGGCCTGTTCGTGCTTGCCGGTGACCGCAATGACGGCATCGAAAGCGCAGAAGGCCTGCGTGGAAAGCAGATTGGCGTCTCAACGGCTGACGGCGCCGAGGTTTCGTTCGCCCGCAGCGCGCTTGCATCCGTGGGTGTCGAGCCGGACGAATACAAATTCGTCACCATCGGCCAGGAAGGCATGGCCGTAACGGCGTTCGATCGCGACACGATCCACGCATTTGCGGCATCCTTCACCGGTATCGCGGTGTTGAAGGACCGTGGTGTTGACGTGGTCGACCTCACGCCTGAGGGCCTCGACCTTTTCGGCAATGGTCTGGCTGTTCGTGGCGAGATCTACCGTGACAACCCGGAGATGGTGGCCGGCTTCGCAAAAGCGATCCACAAGGCAACCAAATGGGGCATGGAAAACCCGGAAGGCGTTCTCGAAGACGGCGAGACCTACAATCCGCAGGAAGTCGAACGTCGTGAATATGCGCGTGCTCTTCTCGACACCGTGAACCAGCAATATGCGCCCATCGGCGACAACACGCTCGGCTACCTGCCGGAGAGCGGCTGGAACGCATGGCACAAGAGCCTGCTCGACACGGGCGAGCTTGATGCAGCGATCGAGGATCTGTCGGTCGTCTACACCAACGAGTTCGTCGAAAATCTGGAGGCCAAGTGATGCATGATGTGCGGTCGGACGGGGACGCGATCCTTCGTCTTGATAATGTGAACAAGCATTACCGCCGCGCACGATCAGGCCAGGCTGACATCATCCATGCCGCCAAGGATGTGTCGTTTGAGCTGGAGAGGGGCCAAATGGCCTCTCTCGTCGGCGCGAGTGGGTGTGGCAAGTCGACTGTTCTGAAGATGATTGCCGGCCTGATCCCGCCGACGGGCGGAGAAATCACGCTCAGAGGCGAGGCTCTGACCGGGCCGAATGAGCATATCGGCATCATGTTCCAGCAGCCCACGCTTCTGCCCTGGCGCAGCGTGATGGAAAACGTGCTGCTTCCCATCGAAATCCGCGAGGGGCGAAAAGCAGCGAACGCTGCGCGCGAACGCGCTACGCAGCTTCTCGAGATGGCGGGGCTTGCCGAATTTGCCAGTGCGGTGCCATCGGAGCTTTCCGGCGGCATGGCGCAGCGTGCGGCCATTTGCCGGATGCTGGTGACACAGCCGGAAATCCTTCTCCTGGACGAACCGTTCGGCGCGCTCGATGAATTTACACGTGAGCAGATGAATGTGGAGTTCGAACGGATCTGTCGCTCGCGCGAGGCCACGGCCATCATCGTTACGCACTCCATCCAGGAAGCGATCTTCCTGGCGGATTCCGTCTTCGTGATGTCGCCGCGACCGGGCCGGATCGTCAAGCGCATCGACATCGATCTGCCGCGTCCGCGTACGCCCGACATGATCACCGGCAACCGCTTCAACGAATATGTCCGCGAAATTCACGACCTGTTGTTCGGAAGCGGAGAGGGGGCCAGCCATGACTGACCAGCAAACTGTCGATCCCGAGGTGCTGATCGCGCTTGCCGAAAATGAGCGCAAGACGCTGATCGAGCGCACGCCGCAATGGCTGCTCGTGCTGCTGTTCGGTGCGGCCGTTGTCACTGTGTGGCATCTGGCTGTCACCTATAGCGGCATCTCGCAGCTGGTTCTGCCGGGGCCCTATCAGGTTCTGCAGGATCTCATCTTCACGCTCAACAACCTGTTCACTGGTGGTTATGTGGCACATGCCACCTGGATCACGCTGGTCGAGGTTGTCTTCGGCTTCCTGCTGGCTTCGGCCATCGGTCTCACGCTCGGCATGATCATCGGCGCGACCACGTTCGGCCGCAAGGCAATCATGCCCTATGTGGTGGCGATCAACACCATGCCGAAGGTGGCCTTCGCGCCGCTGTTCGTCGCGTGGTTCGGCTTTGGCATCGAATCGAAGATCATGATGGCCGCGTTCATCTCGTTCTTCCCCGTGACGATCAACACGGCGGCGGGTCTGGCGGCAACCGACAGCAACATGTCGATGCTGTTCAAGTCTCTTGAGGCAAACCGCTGGCAGACGCTCATCAAGCTGCAGATGCCCTATGCGACGCCCTATATTTTCGCGGGCCTCAAGCTGGCGGCGGTGTGGAGCGTGATCGGCGTTGTCGTCGGCGAATATATGGGCGGCGGCGAAGGGCTCGGCGAGCTGGTTCGTGTCGCGGCAAGCCAGCTGCGCGTTGGCCGTGTTTTCGCACAGATCCTGCTGCTCAGCCTGATGGGGCTCTCGGTGTTCGGTTTCGTGACACTGCTCGAGCGCTATTTCGTGCGCTGGAGGCGCTAGGGTTTTTACGTCAGGTTTCGGTTCCTGAGACCGCCCGCATCCGTTCTATCGCGGATGCGGGTGGTTCTTCTTTGTAGAGAATCCGTAGCGGGCTTGCGGCGCGGGAAGCCATCGGTGTCACGTCCGCACGTACTCAAGTGTCCGCATCACGCCGCGTAGCTCGGCCAGCCCCTTCAGCCTGCCAATGCCCGAATAACCCGGATTCACGCGCTTGCCGAGATCGTCCAGAATGGCGTGCCCATGGTCGGGGCGCATGGGTATCTGCCCGCCACGTCGCATCTCTTCATTCATCAGGGCAGCCACCACGGCGATCATGTCCGTGTCGCCTTCCAGATGCTCGGCCTCATGGAAAGAGCCGCACGGCTCTCGCTTCACGTTGCGCAGATGCGCGAAGTGAATATGGGGCCCGAGAGCTTTCGCCATGGCCGGAAGGTCGTTTGCCGGGTTCGCGCCGAGCGAGCCGGTGCAGAAGGTCAGGCTGTTTGCCTCTGAGGGGACAGCCTCGAGCAATGCCTTCAGATCCTCATGCGTTGAAACGATGCGTGGCAGGCCGAACAGCGGGAACGGAGGGTCGTCGGGATGGATCGCCATCACCACACCTTCCTCCTCCGCGACCGGCATGATTTCCCGGTGGAACTCTGCCAGATTTTCGCGCAGACCATCGGCCGAGATGTCGCGGTATGTGTCCAGCATGCGCCGGAAGCTCTCGCGGTCATAGACGAATTCGCGGGCCGGAACCCATTCGATGAGATTGCGCTCCAGCCGCGCCAGATCGCTTTCGCTCATCTTCTTCAGGCGCGCGCGCGCGGCCTCCACCCGCTCGGTCGGGTGGTCCGCCTCGGCGCCCGGACGCGCCAGGATGAAGACATCGTAGACACAGAACTCGATTGCATCGAAGCGCAGCGCCGTCCCGCCATGCGGCATCGGATAGTCGAGATCCGTGCGCGTCCAGTCGGTGATGGCCATGAAATTGTAGCAGATGGTGCGCACCCCGGCGCGGGCGACATTGCGGATCGAGGTCTTGTAATTGTCGATCAGTGCGCGAAAGTCGCCGCTGCGCGTTTTGACATGCTCATGCACGATCACGCTTTCGACGACCGACCATTCAAGGCCGGCCTGTTCGATTTCTTGCCTGCGCTTGTCGATCTCGTCCTGCGGCCAGGCGCGGCCGTCATTGAGGTGGTGCAGGGCGGTGACGATTCCTGCCGCACCCGCCTGCCGCACATGGGCGAGCGTCACCGGATCGTCCGGACCGAACCACCGCCAGGTCTCTTTCATTGGGGGATGTCTCCTCGAGCGTAATGGGCAAGGGTCGCCGAAACGCCATGATCCGAGATGCGCTGACAGGCTTCGAGGACGGCAGGCAGGTATCGGTCGACCCTGTCGAAACGGGCAGCCTGAAGAACGGCGGCGACGGTGTCGGCGGGACTGGTCGTGTTTGCGATGGCCGCTTTCAGCGCCTCATCCAGCGGATCGGTAAAGGCCGGCGGCTCGCCTCTATCGGCGAGTGCTGCAATCCAGAGTGCAACACCGGCGGAAAGATGCGGTGCATCTTCGCCCGCATCGAGCCGCTCCAGCAGCGGATTGATGAAGCGCTGCGGCAGTTTCTGCGAACCGTCATTGGCAATCTGCGCCGTGCGATGGCGCAGCGCCGGATTGGCGAAACGGTCTGCAAGCCGCGCCATGTATTCATCCGGCTTCAGGCCGGCGTCGCCGGAAAGTGTCCGGGCAGATTCCCGCCAAAGCCCCTTCACGAAACCATGGATAACCGGATCGGCAAAAGCATCCGCCACCGTCTCGTGCCCGAGCAGCTGTCCTGCATAGGCGATGGCCGAATGCGCGCCGTTCAGAAGCCGAAGCTTCATCTCCTCGAAAGGAGCGACATCGGCCACCATCTCGACGCCATGGCGTTCCCAGGCGGGCCTGCCCATCGGGAAATTGTCTTCCACCACCCATTGCATGAAGGGCTCTGTCACCACGGGCCAGGCATCTTCAACGCCGAGTGCCTGCGCAACCCGTTCGCGGTCGTCATCGGTGGTTGCCGGAACAATGCGGTCCACCATGCTCGAAGGGAAAGCCACATTCTGCTCGATGTAACGGCCCAGTTCGGGATCGCGCAGGGTCGCAAATTCGGTCACCAGCCGTGTAGCGTTTTACCGTTAGCGGGCAGGTTATCGCATGAAAGGACGGTAAAGGGAGGGATGCCGTCAGCCCTTCTTCGGGAGAGGGCTTCGGTCAGAAAACCAAGTATGCCGGTCGGCCGGTCGGGGTTGGCAAGGTCCGCCGCCACTGTGCGATCCTGCGCATCCAGCGTGCCGTCCGAATTCCGCGGATAGGCCTTCTCCGTCACAGTCAGCGTCACAATCCGCGTCTGCGGACTGCTCATGGCGGTCAGAACGGCCTGCGGGTCCTCCGGCGCCACCAGCACCTTCATCACGGACCCGATGACCTTCAGCGTTTCACCGGAACCATCACGCTGTGCAAGTGTGTAGAGACAGTCCTGCGGGGCGAGGGCGTCGCGCATGGCGGAACTGCGGAGGGAGACACCGACAATGCCCCAACTGGCATCTCCCTCCGCGAGACAGGCATCCACATAAACAGCTTGATGAGCGCGGTGAAACGCCCCGATGCCGATATGCACGATGCCCGCGACCAATCCGGTTGGATCGTAGGCCGGACCCTGAACGGTGCCCGCCAGATGCGAAAGACTGGAGCGGTTAAGACGCTGCGCCATCACGGATCAGCCAAGCCTCTGGCTTGTCTCCGCGTCGAAGAGATGCGCCTTGGCCGCCTGCACACCAAGGCGCACTGTGTCGCCCGCGCGAATGTGGACGCGATCACGAAGCTGCGCCGAGACGATCTGCTCCCCCACGCGAACCTGAACGAGGGTTTCAGACCCTGTCGGCTCGACATTGGTCGCAACGGCCTCAAACCCTTCGCCGTCAGTGGCCAGGTGCAGATGCTCGGGACGGATGCCGTAGATCACCTTGCCGGCGGCAGGTGATGTGCCTTCAAGCGGCAGTTCCGCGCCACTTTCAACACGGACGCTCTTGCCACCATTGGTAAGGAGGCCCGGCAGAAGGTTCATCGAAGGCGAGCCGATGAAGCTTGCCACAAAGGTGTTGTTCGGTCGGTCGTAAAGGTCCAGCGGCGCGCCCACCTGCTCCACGATGCCATCGCGCATCACAACAATGCGGTCGGCCATGGTCATGGCTCGATCTGGTCATGCGTGACATAGACGGTGGTTGTCTTCAGCCGGGCGTGAATGTCCTTCAGTTCAGCCCGCATCTGCACGCGCAGTTTGGCGTCGAGGTTGGAAAGCGGCTCGTCGAACAGGAAGACCTGCGGATTGCGCACGATGGCACGGCCCATGGCGACGCGCTGGCGCTGACCGCCGGAAAGCTGGCGCGGATACCGGTCGAGATAGTCCGACAGGCCGAGAATGGCGGCGGCCTCGCGGACCCGCTGGTCGATCTCGTCTTTCGGGCGCTTGGCGAGCCTGAGCGAAAAGCCCATGTTCTCGGCAATCGTCATGTGCGGATAAAGCGCATAGTTCTGGAACACCATGGCGATGTCGCGGTGC
Organism: Nitratireductor aquibiodomus NL21 = JCM 21793; assembly: GCF_000615975.1. Lineage (GTDB taxonomy): Bacteria > Pseudomonadota > Alphaproteobacteria > Rhizobiales > Rhizobiaceae > Nitratireductor > Nitratireductor aquibiodomus. Next base: position 28,073 of record NZ_BAMP01000024.1, read on the forward strand.
TTTGGTTCCACATCGTTGATCACACGCCCGCCAATGCTGATCGTGCCACCGGAAATGTCCTCAAGCCCGGCGATCATGCGCAGGAGCGTGGACTTGCCGCAGCCGGAAGGCCCGACCAGAACCACGAAGGCGCCATCCGGCACGTCGACGGTTACGCCCTTGATGGTTTCGAGCTGTCCGTAGAATTTGCGGACATCCTGGATGTCGACTGAAGCCATGGTTACCTCGAGGCGTAAGCGGTGTGTGACGTTGAAAGAGCCTCCGCAACGTGGATCGCGGCAAGAAGGCTCAGACCGGTGTGATATCCGGGGTCGAGATCGGGCGTGGCGGGCACATAGTCCGTCGGGCCATCTGCCGTTCGGGTCTGGTAGGCGATGGCCGGCGTACCGCGCCAGTAATGGTCGAAGAATGCACTGTCCGCCTCTTGCCAGATGGCGAGGCTGTCGGCGCTTCCGGTCAGCTGGTGGCAGAGCGCGGCGGTGCGGATCGTTTCCGGCAGCGACCACCATGGCCGGTAGGGGCTGAGCTTTTCGCCGGACGAAACCGAGACGGTGAGATGCAGCCCGCATTCGGCAAAGCTTGCCCGAAAGGACGCAATCAGGATGCGCTCCAGCGTGGCCACCAGCGCCGCGTTCCGGCGAACGGGCGCATGGTCCAGCGCAAAGCCCGCAAACTCGATGCCGTGTCCGACATTGCACTCATCGCCGCCGGGCACATTGCGCAGCAATCCGGTTTTCGCGTCCAGATGGTTCTCGATGACATGATCGATGAAACGCTGCGCATAGGCGGTGTGATCTGAACGGCCGCAGCGCTCCAGCATGCCGGCACCGCCGAGCAGGATCATGCGCGGCCCGAAATCGTCCGGTTCGCTGGCGAGCGCTTCGCCCCCCAGAGGTTTTTCCTCACTCATCTGGAAGCGGCCATCCTCGATGACAGCAATCACATCGGCTAGGTAGCGCAAATATCCGGGCAGTTCTTCAGGCGCATAGCGGGCTGCCGCAGCCACCAGTCCCTTGGCGGCGAAAGCATCGGAATAGGTGAACACGTCTCCCGCCGGTTCCTGAGCGGTCACCGTGCCATCGCCGTCCGCGCGAACAGGGCAAAGCCCGGCATCGTAGCGGAAATAGACATGGCCATCGCGCGCCTGAAGCGCCTTGATGCGCGCGAAGAGCGAGCGTCCGGCATCATCGAGCCGCTGAGACAGCGCCGCATCGCGCGTCTCGAAGAAAGCCGCATGCGTGACCAGCGCTTCGAGACCACGCCCCTGAATCCAGCCATAGGTGTAGTCGGGCCCGCGCAGCCCGTCGGCCTCGCCATAATCGGCAAGCGTCAGGCTGTTGACCTTGGTGTTCAGGAAGCCCGCCCCAAGCAGGGGGCGATCCAGCATCCACCTGAGCGTGCCGGCATTTGCCGATGCATAGCGGTCGGCGGCCTCTGGAAAGAAGGCGTTCGCGGCGGTCATTCCTTCATCCCCGTGCTTGCGACACCCTGCACGAAGTTGCGACGCAGGATTACGAACAGGGTGATAGAGGGCACGAGCACGGCCGCAGACGCTGCACTCAACCGGCCGAGATCGACCGTGAATCCGGTCTGGAACAGAGCGAGGCCAACCTCAATCGTGTAGCTGTTGCGGGTCGTCGTCACGATCATCGGCCAGGCAAATGACGTCCATGCCTGGAAGAAGGCAAGAACGGCAAGCGCGCCGAGCGCGCCGCGCAAGAGCGGCAGGACGATCCTCCAGAAGATCCAGAACTCTCCCGCCCCGTCGATGCGCGCAGCCTCGAGCAGTTCGTCTGGAATGGAATGCATCACATTCTGGCGGATCAGAAAGATGCCGAAGCTCATCACCAGATAGCCAAGCAGCAGGCCCCAGAGAGAATTGAGCACACCCAGCGCCTGTGCCTGGAAATAGAGCGGGATCATATAGACCTCGAACGGCACGATGGCTGTGGCGAGAATCAGGATGAAGATGATGTTGAGCGAGCGAAACGGAAACTTGGCCAGCACATAACCGGCGATTGCCGAGGTCATGACAATCGCCACCATGGAAAGGGTGGAGAAGGCGACGCTGTTGAAAATCCACAGCGGCAGCGGTGTGTCCGCCAGCACCGAGCGGAAATTCTCCAGCGTCGGATCGCTCGGGATGATGCGTGGCGGCCAGGCGACGATCTCCTCAGGTGTCTTGAACGCGTTCGACACCAGAAACACCAGCGGCAGGATCATCAGGATTGAGAAGCAGAACAGGAACACATCGATGGCGAAATCGATGAGTTTGCCCCGCGTTTTCATGCGCCCACCTGCTTTCGGGCGTGGTGTGGAAGCGGCTATCGTTTGTGTCATTTCCGCCCCTTTTCCCGAAGAAGACCGAACTGGATGAGGGTCAGCACGAGAACGATGGCCAGAAGCACCACGGCTTCGGATGCCGCATAGCCGACACGGTAATTTCGGAAGCTGTTCTCGAGCATGTCGAGCACCAGAACCCGCACTTGCCTGCCCGGCGCGCCTTGCGAATCCGAGGCAAGGACGAAGGCCTGCGCATAGACATTGAAGCCGGAGATCAGCGTGACGACGGAAACATAGAGCGTGATGGGTTTCAGCATGGGCACCGAAACATGCCAGAAGCGCTGGACGCCGGACGCGCCATCAAGCTTGGCAGCCTCGAAGAGAGAGACCGGAAGGTTCTTGAATCCGACGAGATAGATCAGCACGGCATAGCCGAGCGCCTGCCAGGAACACAGAACGATGATGCAGATCACCGAAAGAACGGGATCGAAAAGCCATGCCTGCGCCGGAATTCCAAAGAATTCGAGCAAAGCGTTGAGCGGGCCGAGCTTGGCGTCGAAAATCCATTTCCAGGCCATCGCCGCCGGCACCAGCGACACGACATGCGGGATGAAGACCGATGTCTCGTAGAACCCGGAGAAGCGCGAATGCGTGCGGTGGTGAATGAGCCCGGCGATCACCATGGCGGTGGGCACCGTGAGAATGACCACGCCGAAAGCAATGATCGACGTGTTTGTCAGGGCGTTCAGGAAGAGCTGGTCCTGAAAGAGCTCGCGGAAATTCGCCAGGCCGATGAACGGTTTGTTCTTCGACAGGATGTTCCACTGATGCAGGCTCAGCCGCAATGTCTCGACGATCGGGTACATGCGCACCCAGGCAAAGATCGCCAGCGTCGGTAGGATCGCCAGAATGGCAAAGCGCCATCGCTTTTGTTGCAGCATTTTGTTCCCGTCCGCCTGAAGTCACTGATCGGAAACGGCGCGGACGCCGTTTCCGGGATGAGGGTATCGTTGAAGCGCTTACTCGGCGAGAAGGCCTTCGCGCTTCAGGATGTTGTTGGTCTCTTCGGCAGCCTTTGCAAGCACGGCGTCGATGGCGGCGTCATCCTCGGCAAGCGAGGCATCGCCATAGGCGTTGGTAAGCTGGGCGGCGAGACGGGTCAGCACCTCCTCGATCGGACCGATGGCCGGCAGGGTGAAGAACTTGTAGTCGGCCGGATAGTCGACGAATGCGCCGTAGGCGGGAACCTTTTCCGTGACAACGCCGTAGTCGACGCCCGAACGGTTGGGCAGCCAGCCGATATTGTCCAGAAGCCAGACGAGGTTCTCCGGGTCGTTGGCGGCCTGCACATAGGCCCATGCGGCCTCTGCGTCCTCACCCTCGACGGAGTTCACATAGAGATTGGCCGGCAGGGCGATGGAGCCGACCGGCAGCGGTGCGGTCGCATAGTTCAGGTCGGGTGCCTTGGCCGCGATGTCGGCGATAACCCAGGATTCGCGAATGAACATGGCCGTCTGGCCGCGCTCGAAAGCCTCGGCGTCTGCCGGCATTTCGGGCGTCACGGTCTTCAGAACATGCACGTTCTCGAGATACTGCTTGAGCGCTTTGCGGCCGGCCTCGTTGGCGTAGTTCGCCTGCCATTTGCCCTCGCTCACTTCCTCGATAACCGAGCCGCCATACTGGAACAGGTTGATCCAGAATTTCTCGGCAATGCCCTGACCCCCACCCGAAAGGCGCAGGCTCCAGCCTGAAACGGTCGCTTTGCCGTCAGCGTCGCGTTGGGTCAGCTTCTCGGCATACTCCGTGTAGGCCTCCATGGTCTGCGGCGGCTCTTTGAGCCCCGCCGCTTCGAACATGTCGACATTGTAGAAAAGCGCGCCCTGTCCGCGGAAAAGCGGAACGCCGTAAACGGTGCCGTTCTTGGAAGCGGCGTCGACGAAGAACTCGCCGAAATTATCGCTGCTGGTAACAAAATTCGCCACGGCTTCCGGTGCCGCCGGCAGCAGATCGTTTTCGATGTAACGGCTGGCCGTGGAGCCCGCGAGTTCGATCACGGTCACGCCGGCGGAGCCGGAGGTGAGGCCGAGCGCAATGCGCTTTTCATGCTCGCGCAGAGCAATCGCTTCAACGTTGACCGTGAGATCAGGATATTTTTCCTTCAGCCCTTCCGCGACATGCTCATAAAACGGCGCCATTTCGGGGTAGCCGCTCCAGACATTGATGGTCTGGGCAAATGCTGAACCGGAGATCGCGGTGATCGCCGCCCCCAGTGACAGCGCCGCCACCCGAGCCGTGAAGCTCGTGCTGCCGGATTTTGTGTTGCTGGACCTGTACGCTCTCATCTTTTGTTCTCCCTTTCGACGTGAGCAGACTGCAATTTCGTTCCCAATGAAAAACTGCCATGCAACCGGTTGCGCGTCAAGCCGACTTCCTTTTGCATCAGCATGGGCCGCCCGCATTTCGCGAAGGCGTCGCCTCGTCTCCCTCTATTCCCTGCCAGAGCGCGTTTTCTTCAAAAGTGTTACACTGGCCGCAGCGAGTGCTTCTGCGCAACCGGGTGCGAAACTCGCCGGCTGGCCGTAATAGCGGTGCGCTTCATCCACCTCATATCCGCCGAAAGCAAATTCCTCTGACGGCGGAATATAGCCGGGATTGTCCTCCGCAAACCCAGCGATGAAGGCCGGGCGCTCGCCGCATGCAGCCCGCAGGCTAAGCGCGGTCGCCGCAAAGATCTCTCCGGGCAGGCCAATTACGGGCAGACCACCCCAGTCGAGCACGGAAACCCGGCCCGACAGGGCGTCGGCTGGCTCAAGCGCAATGGACTCCGCCCAGTGGGTCCAGGCGTCGAGCAGCGCTGCATGCGCGGGTTCAGCCCCAGCGCGCTCAGCGCGCCACCGCGCTGCCAGTTCTGCCGGCGTCTCTGTCTCACGCCGCTCGAACGGCAGGGAAACCTGCGCTTCCAGTGCCATCACATCCCCGCCAAGCGCCAGTTCAGGTGCTTCCAGCGCTGCTTTCGCAATCGCTTCGCCAATCCGTTCGGCGGCGGCAAAGCTGCGATCCGGGTTGGCGGCAAGGCTGATCGAGGCATGGGCGCTGTGCCCCGTGTTCGCGTCGCCCACACATCCGGTAACGAACAGGGCGGTGGCTCCGGGATGCGCGGTCTCAAGCGCCCGGCGCACATAGTGCGGATAGTCGGCGGTCCACAGCCGGTTGTCTGCGCCGAGCACCACGGGGTGGCAGGCATAGCCTGTCATCAAGGCAATCATGCCGCCATTCTCGTCGCGCGCACGCAAGAGCGGCAGAGCGCGATCCACCGGGCCGTCCGGATGGCGGCGATTGCGGGCAATGTCGGGGTCGGATCCGAGCCCGACCGAGAGCGTTGCAGGCCTTTGCGCGGCAACAGCCTGATCGATGGCCTCGACACAGGCGTCTTCCAGCCTTTGCAGATAGGCCTCGTCGGTCTCAATCGTCAGGCGTCCGGCCATGGAAACCGGGCCGCCATGATTGTGCAAAGCGCTGATGATGACATTCGCGTCAGGAAGGGCGCAGCGGCGGCGAATGCGCGCGCTCATGTCTCCATGCAGGCCGATCACATCGGCAACCACCATCGCCGTATCGTTGACAGCCAGCGCACGCACTGTCAGCGGGTCATGTGCACCAGTGGCCGGCAGGGTGCGGGCGGCAAAGCCGGAAAGCGGCAAGCCCGCGGGCGGGGTGATGTCTACCGTGGCGACGCCTGCGCGGATCATGCGGAGAACACCTCCTCGCCGTGAACAAGCGTGGTCTTCAGCTCAAAGGAGCCGGTTTTCCCGTCAATCGAAAAACGGATGAGATCGGCCGGTGCATCCAGCTTCATCACGCCCCGCCCATCGACAAACGCGCCGGGATTGGCCGTGGCGAGCCTCAGCGCCTGCGCCAGCGAAAGCCCGGCCATGCGCATGGCAATCGAGACATTCTCAATCAAAGGCAGGCCGGCTCCGGCCAGATAAGGTGTCCCGGCAATGCCCACGCGCCCGTCGGCGCGCACTTCGACATCGCCGCCAATCGGCTGCCGGTAGATGCCGGGCTCCATGCCGGCCAGCGCCACGCTGTCGGAAACGAGCAAGGCGCGTTCCAGCCCCTTGGCGCGCAACATGGTCTTGAAGGTGTCGTCCGGCAGGTGATGGCCGTCGGCGATCAGCGTGGCCGTCAGCCGGTCATCGGCAAGCTGCGCCCAGATCAGGTTCGGATGGCGCGGCATGAGCGCGGCTGCGCCATTGCCCAGATGCGTCGAGAGCCGCGCACCTGCCTCGGCTGCCGCATGCACCTGCTCGGGTGTGGCAGAGGAATGCCCAATGGCGACATGAACGCCCTGCGCCGAGATGGCGCGAATATAGGCCGGGGCCTCTTCATATTCGGGCGCAAGGGTCACGAGACGGACAAGGCCGCCGCTCGCCTTTTGCCACGCATCGAATTCTTTGAGGGAAGGCGGCCGCACATGCTCTACGGGATGCGCGCCGCGCGGCCCGTCCTCGGGCGCGATGCTCGGGCCTTCCATGTGAACGCCGGGGATCATGCGCGCGCAGAGAGGATCTTCGCGCCGCGCCGTAGCGATGGCGTCAAGCCCATCGAGCAGCCGCCCGCGCGATCCGGTCACAAGGTTGGCAGATAGGTGGTCACGCCGAGCCCGGCCATGATGCGGGTGAGCTCGGAAACACGCTTCGGCGTCATCGCGCCGTCATTCAGGTCGAGGCCCGCATAGCCGTTGACCTGAAGGTCGACCAGGCCGGGCGTGAGATAGGTTTCATCCTGCGAATCCGTCTCGGCAATTGCCGCGATCCGCCCGTCGCGCATCGTGATGGCGATGCCGCCTCCGGTAACGGGATCGCGCCCGGTTATGGTCTTCTCCGTGCTCACAGCGCGCGAACCCGGTCGCGGAAACGGGCCAGAAAGCGGGCGTTTGCTTCATCGCCGCCCGGTGCGTTTCCGCTGCGCCAAACCGGCGGTTCGACGCCACGGTCGAGCAGCTGCGCGACGGTGCGGATCACCAGGCAGTTGAGCGCGAACGCATTGGCAAATGTGGAGATGGCGGAGATGTTTTCCGTCATGCCCGGCAGGCTGACCACCGCATCGCCGATCGGAACTTTCGTGTCGATGGCGATGTCGACCACATCATGCAGGTTCTTCTTTTCCGGGTGGCGCGCCGGGTGGTCCGGGCTCGTGCTCTCGGCATGCTCGCGCGAGCTCACGCCAATGAGGAAAGCCCCGCGAGACTTCGCCTCCAGTGCAGCGTCGATCAGGGCTGCGTTGATGCCGTAGGCGTTTGCGAGGATCAGCACGTCGCCTTCGCCAAGGCGGGCATCGGCGATGACAACGCGGCCATAGCCCGGCGTGCGTTCGATCGCCATGGAGCGCAATGCCCCGTTGGAAAGCAGCGTGCCTTCATCGAGAATGGCGCTCATATGCATCAGGCCGCCGGCCCGGAAAAACACCTCCTGGCTGGCGAGATTGGAGTGTCCGCCGGGGCCGAAAATGTGGATAAGCCGGTCTGCCTCGATCTGGGAGGCGAGGCGCTCGGCAGCCTTGTCCAGAGTGTCGCGCTCTTCGACAAGGATGCGTTGCATGAGCGCGTGGCTCGTTGCGAGATAGTCTGCGCAGATCGCGTCGGCGTTGATCTCAGGCATCGGGGTCGGCCTCTTTGTCCAGATAGAGTGTGCAGTTCTCATGCTCGCGCAGAATGCTTGCCGGGCAAGCCGTTGTCCGCTCTCCGTGCAGCGTTCCGCGCACGGCGTCGCGCTTGTGAGCGCCGGGCACGATGCAGAACATGCGGTCGGCGCGCAACAGCCTTGGAATGGTGAGCGTCAGCGCGGTGCGCGGCACCGCATCGAGGCTCTCAAAGCCGCCATCATCATATTGCTGCTGGCGGCAGACCGCGTCGAGCTCCACGAGTTTGACGTCCAGCGGATCGTCAAAGTCGGCGATGGGCGGATCGTTGAACGCGATATGGCCGTTGACGCCGATGCCGAGGCACACAAAGTCGATGGGCGCTTCGTTAAGCAGCGCCGCGTAGCGTTGCGCTTCTCTCTCCGGGTCTGCGCCGGGATCGATCCGGTGTGCGGCAGCCAGTGGAAGCGCATCGAAAATGTGCCGGTTCAGCCAGTGCGCGAAGCGCTGGGGCGCATCCGGCGCAAGGCCGATGAACTCATCCATGTGAAAGGCGGTCACGCGCGACCAGTCGATGTCGGGCATGGCGCGAAGCTGCTCGATCATCGAAGCCTGGCTCGGCGCGGAGGCGAAAATGACGCGCACATTCTCCTGGCTGGCCAGCCGTTCGCGCAGCGCTTTGGCGATGTCGGCGGCAGCGGCGGCTCCCATCGCGTCGCGGTCTGCAAAGGTTTTTACGGTGAGCCTGTCGATCTTTCGGTCAACGAGCGGAGTTGGCTCGAGCGCGGCTTGGCTATGCTGCAAATCATGTCTCCGAAGATTGCGCCCGCTGATCGCAGGGGCCTTGCGGCAGAGTAGAACAAGAATGCGGGCACTATGCTGTGCAACCGGTTGCATGTCAACCGGTTGCCTGACGCCTCGCGGCGGTGCATCTTGTCGCCAGAAAAGCACAGGGTTCGAGGGCAGGCGGTGGCAGCGGAACGCAAAGGCGGCGTCACGATCAGTCAGGTGGCGAAGGAGGCCGGGGTGGCGCGTTCGAGCGTGTCTCGCGCCTACACGCGACCCGATATGCTGAGCCCGGAGACGGTCGAGCGCATCAAGGCGGCCGCCGGCAGGCTCGGTTACGTGCCAAATCATACGGCCCGCGCGCTCAGCACCGGGCGTTATGGCAATCTGGCGCTGATCGTGCCGGATGTCGCAAATCCGTTTTTCCCGCCCATGATCCGCGCCGCCCAGGTTGAGGCGGATCGCTCCGATTTCTGCGTGTTTCTCGGAAATTCCGACGAAGATCCGGAAAAAGAGGACCAGCTTCTCGGTCGTTTTTCCGGGCAGGTCGAGGGCATCATCTTGGCATCGCCCCGACTTTCCGACGAGCGCATTGCGGCTCATGCGCTTCTGCGCCCTCTGGTTCTGATTAACCGCGATGTGAAGGGCATCCCGAAAGTGCTGATTGACAGCGGCACGGGCATTGCCGAGGCAACGCAGCATCTGGCGGATTTCGGGCACCGCAACATTGTCTATGTCAGCGGCCCATCCACATCCTGGTCCAACAAGCAGCGCCGTGCTGCCGTGCGCCAGGCCTCAAAGAAGCTCGGCCTTGATCTGAGCTTCGTCTCGGCCAGCGTTCCAAGTTTCGAGGCCGGTTTGCAGGCGGTCGATGCCATCCTCGCAAAGGGTGCGACGGCGGCGATTGCCTTCGACGACGTGACGGCGCAGGGCATTCTGGCCGGCCTCGGCGAGCGCGGCGTCAGCGTGCCCGGTGAATTCTCGGTGGTGGGCTGCGACGATGCGCTGGGACCGTTGACCGTGCCAAGCCTCACAACCGTTTCCAGCCGCTCGATAGAAGCAGGAAAACTGGCTGTGTCTCTGCTGCTGGAGGTGCTGGGCTCGCAGGCGGTGCGCGATGCTTCCTATGTTCTGGAGACCCATCTGATCGTGCGCTCGACCACCGGTCCGGCGCCCGAGCGCGGGCAGGGCTGAGAAAAGATACCGCACGGCTGGTGCCCACCGGGTTTCCCCATGGGGGAGGCTAGAAAAAGCTCTCGTGTTCTTCCCTGCAGATGGCCTTGCCCATTTGCCTTATGGCCAAGTGGGCTGTGAATGCGACGGCAACGTTTGCTGCAATGTTGCAATCACCCCATTCAACAATAGCTCGCATAATATGCATTATGGAACTTGCGACCTTCACGAAAGAACACCCTCTTCTCGCAATTCGCCGATTTCGGCTCTGATCGTTTCGATGAAGGCATTCTCGATGCGGCTCAGCGGCCGGTCTTCATGGTGGAAAATCGCCATTTCCCAGGGAATGGAAGGCTCCAGTGGCCGTTCAATCACATCATCGCCCGATGGCAGGAGAATGCTGAACGGGTCGACGATTGCGATGCCCACGCCGCGTCGCACGAGACCGTGCACCGCGCGCAACGTGCGCGCTTCGGCGGCAATGCGCCGCTGTGCGCCTGCCGTCTGCATCATGTAGTCGACACGCGTGCGCAGCGGGCTGCCAATGGCCAGCTCGACAAACACCTCGCGCCGCAGGTCTTCAAGGCGCACAACGTCGCGGCTCGCCAGCCGGTGTCCGCGCGGGATCAGGCAACGTGCCTCGCAGGCGCCGAGCGGTATCAGGCGTGCGCCATAGGGGCTCGCATCGAGCGTGATGCCGACGCCCAGATCGCAGCTCCCCTCGTTGAACATGCGCAGCAGTTCTTCCAGTCCCGTATCGACGATCTTCACCGCCACGTCGGGATGGGTCTCCTTGAAGCGCGCCACCACATCGAGGAGAAACGTGTCCACATAGATCGGCTGCGCCGCCACCACGATGCGCCCCACCTGACGGTTGGCGATGGCGCGCGCCTCGCGTTCGAGCTCCTGAAATGTGGTCAGCGAGCGTGAGACATTGGCGTGAAAAAGGATCGCCTCATGTGTCGGCATCAGCTGGTTGCGTTTGCGCACGAACAGCGGAAAGCCGATCGTTTCTTCCAGTTGCCCCAGAAGCCGGCTCACCATTGGCTGGCTGATCTTGAGCGCGGCCGCTGCCCGTGTCGCCGAGCCATGGCTCATGAACGCATCGAAAGCTTCGAGCTGCTTCAGGTTCATCTGCGTATCCTCAATAGTCAGTATTCATAAATGTAATACTAACAGGCATAATTTGCAGAGGAAAGCATACTGTGTAAAAACCTCAAGGCGCTCGAACCCTTCGGGCGAATGGATTCACTCTCCCTGGGAGGATTTGCATGAAATCTCTGATGAAAACCGTTCTGGCGGCAGCGGTTGTCGCCCTTGCTGCCGGCACTGCCCACGCCGATTATCCGGAAAAGGCCGTGACCATCGTCGCCCCTTATGGCGCTGGTGGTGCTTCCGATCTTGCAGCCCGCGCGCTGGCCGAAACGTCCCGCGAATATCTCGGCGATCAGCCGGTCGTGGTGGTGAACAAGCCGGGCAATGGCGGCATGAATGGTGCCCGCTTCGTTTCCGAAGGCACACCCGATGGCTACACGCTGCTGCTCGCCCGCGTCGGCATGGCGTTATACCCCGCCGTGCAGGAAAGCTCGCCGGTCGGTTGGGACGATTACACCTTCCTCGGCTCTCTGGAAGCCACGCCGATGATCCTCGCCGTGGCGGAAAACTCTCCCTATAAGACCGCTGAAGAGCTGGTCGAGGGCCTGAAGGCCAACCCCGGCGCCCTCACCTATGGCGCATCGGGCGCCACCGCCATTGACGGTTTCACCGTTCAGGCGCTGCTGGCCGACAACGAGCTCGACCCGCTGACGGCAGCAACCCTCGTTCCCTACAAGGGCGGCGGCGCGCTGGCGACTGCACTTCTCGGTGGCCATGTGGACTTCCTCGCCATCGCGGCCGGTTCGCTGATGCCGCACATCGAGTCCGGCAAGATGCGCGCCCTCATGGTCTATGCACCGTCGCGCATGGACACGCTGCCCGACGTGCCAACCGCCGCCGAGCTTGGCTTTGAAAAGGCTGGCCAGATCACCGGCTGGAGCGCACTCTACGGCCCGAAGGACCTGCCGGAAGAAATCGTGACCCGCTGGCAGGAAACGCTTGCAAAGGTTGCCGAGGACGAGAAATGGCTGGAGCTCGCCGAGCGTCGTGGCTCCATCTCCACCGCCGGCAAGGAAGACATGGCAGCCTATGCCAAGTCGCAGTACGAGCTGTTCAACGGGCTCGCACGCGAGTTCGGCTACATTAAGTAAGCCGGCACAACAAAGGAGGACGCGGCATGTTGAACAAGGCCATGCTCCGGGGGCTGCTGATAGCCCTGTTCTTCGGCACAGTGCTTTTCGCATTGATTCCGGTTCATGTGCCGCGTCCTTCCTTCATTCCGGGCTTCGCGCCGCCGCCGGACATGTGGCCGCGCACTGTCTCGATCCTCGGGCTCGCCCATGGCCTGCTGGCGATGGCGTTCGCGGCGCTTGGCGGCGGGAACGAAACGAGCGATGAGCCGGAGCGGGGACCGGCGTCGGCGGTTGAATGGCGCAATCGGCTCATCCGGCTCGCGCTGGCGCTCGCCGCATTCGCAGGTTTTGTCGTTCTTGTGCCGTTGCTGGGTTTTCTCGCGTCTTCCATGCTTCTGGCGCTTGCCTGTTTCCTGCTTGCCGGCGCATCCGGGCGGTGGGTTGCCGTTCTGGCTCTTGCCGTTCTTCTGCCGCTCGGCCTGCAGCTCTTCTTCGGCAATGTGACGCACACACCCTTTCCGTCGGGAAGCTGGAGCATCTTCCCCACCCTCAACTGACCGACCGCCACCGGGACCGCTCAACACATGTGGAACGATCTTCTTTTCGCATTCGAATCCGTCGCCACGCTCGCCAATGTGCTGGCCATGGGCGCGGGCATCCTGGCCGGCGTCGTCATCGGCGCCATTCCGGGCATGACCGGCACAATGGCGGTCACGCTTGCTCTGCCCTTCACCTTCTATCTGCCGCCCGTTACCAGCATTCTGCTGCTTGTCGCGCTCTACAAGGGTAGCACCTACGGCGCGTCGATTTCGGCGATCCTGATCAAGACGCCGGGCACGGCGTCGGCCGCCTGTACGGTGCTCGATGGCTGGCCGCTCGCCCAGAAGGGCAAGGCCGGCAAGGCGCTCAACATGGCGCTCATCTCGTCCTGCATCGGCGACTTCCTGTCGAACATCTCGCTGATCTTCCTCGCGGCCCCGCTGGCGCTTCTGGCGCTGCGCGTCGGGCCGCCGGAATATTTCATGCTGATGGCCTTTGCGCTCACCATGGTCGCCTCCATTTCCGGCGGCTCGCTCCTGCTCGGCGTTGTGTCGGCCTGTTTCGGCCTGCTGCTCGCCACGGTTGGTGAGGATATGTACGGCTCGTTCCGCTTCGCGATGACGGAAGACATGAAGAGCGGCCTCTCGGTTGCGCCCGTGCTGATTGGCCTGTTCGCCCTGCCAGAGCTGCTGCGCCTCATCATGTTCCGTGAGGAAAACCACGGTCAGGCCATGAAGCTCGGCGACAACCGGCTGACGCTGGCAGAGTTCCGCGGCTCGCTGAAATCCATCATTCGCGGCAGCTTCATCGGCGTGGTTCTGGGCGCCATTCCCGGCATTGGCCCGTCAGCCGCCGCCTTCTTCTCCTATGGCGAGGCGCGCCGCTCCTCGCCCAACAGCGAGAATTTCGGCAAGGGCGAGCTGGAAGGCATCGCGGCATCCGAATCGGCCAACAATGGCTGCTGCGGCGCGACCATGATCCCGCTTCTGGCGCTCGGCGTTCCCGGTGACGTTATCACCGGCGTCATGCTTGGCGCGTTCATGATTCAGGGGCTCACCCCCGGCCCGCTTCTCTTCCAGAACAATCTGAACGAGGTCTACATGCTGTTCATCGGCATGATGTTCTCTTCCGTTTTGTTGTTCGGCGCCGGCAAGCTCACAGTGCGCTTCTTCTCGCACATCTCCTCCATTCCGCAGGTGCTTTTGACGCCGGTCGTTCTGATGCTGTGCATCTACGGCATCTACTCGATTTCCAGCAGCATGTTCGATGTCACCGTCCTGCTCGTCATGGGCGTGGTAGGCTTCATCATGCTGCTCCTGAACATCCCCCGGCGCCGTTCCTCATCGCCTTCATTCTGGGGCCGATGTTCGAGGACAATCTGCGCCGCGCGCTGGCCATTTCGCGCGGTGATCCGTCCGTCTTTTTCCAGTCCGCCATTTCCTGGATTTTCGCAGGCCTCATCGTGTTCTTCGTCGGCCTGACGATCCGCCGGGAGTGGCAAAAATTCAGAGAGAACCGTGCTGCAAAGAATGCCTGAGGCCGAAAAGTCCACCATGTCACTGCTTGAGAATGCCAAGAAGCACCTAAAGGATCTGGTCGCCTTCGATACGACGAGCCGCTACTCGAACCGGCCGCTGATCGACCACATGGCGGCGTTCCTGCGGGGATACGGCATCGAGCCGGTCATTCTGCTGGACGAGACAGGCGAGAAGGCAAACCTGATCGCCCGCATCGGCCCTGCCGACGTTCCCGGTGTCGTTCTGTCAGGTCACACCGATGTGGTCCCGGCGCTGGAAAAGGGCTGGACCTCCCCGCCCTTCGATCTGACCGAGCGCGACGGAAAGCTCTATGGCCGCGGAAGCTGCGACATGAAGGGCTTTGCCGCCTGTGTCATGGCGATGGTGCCGCAGCTTGTCGCCGCGAAGCTGGAGCGCCCTGTCTGGCTGTGCTTCTCGCATGACGAGGAAGTGGGCTGCCTTGGCGCGCCGGCCATCGCCGAATGGCTGGCCGCGCTCGACGTGCCGCCCATGCTTGCGATCATCGGCGAGCCGACCGACATGAAGCTGGTGACCGGCCAGAAAGGCAAGATCGCCATGCGCTGCCATGTTCATGCACGTCCGGCCATTCCTCCTTCGCGCCGGATCATGTCAATGCGATCGACAATGCCGCGCGCATCATCGCGATGATCGCCGAGCGCGCCGAAGAGATTGCTGAAAACGGCCCCTTCGACCACGATTTCACCGTGCCGCACTCCACCATGCTGGCAACAATGATTTCCGGCGGCGTCGCCACCAATGTGACGCCGGATCTTTGCAGTTTCACCTTTGAAATCCGTAGCCTACCGACCCACGACGCACAGGCCGAGCTGGAATTTCTGAAAACGCGTGCAAATTCGGAAATTCTGCCCAGAATGCAGGAAAAATGCGCCGAAACCGGTATCGAATGGGAAGAAATCTTCGCCTATCCCGCGATGGGCGACAACACCTCGAGCGAGGGCTTCGCTTTCTTCCGCGACATCATGCCGGAATGGTCCGGAAAAGTCTCTTACGGTTCGGAGGGAGGCGTGTTCGAGACCATTGGCGGCATCCCTTCCGTGATCGTCGGTCCGGGCTCCATCCGGCAGGCGCACAAGCCGGACGAATTCGTCGAGGTCGAACAGCTTTCGCTCTGTCTTGCGTTTCTGGGGAAGCTGGCAGCGAAGATTTCCGAACCGGCGTGAACTTCGGCGCTATGGCGCGGGAGCAAAGCATCAACTAGCATGCGGCCTGCTGCCCGAGAGGGTGGTGGGCCGTTGTTTTTTGAGGTGCCTTCCGTGCAGTTGCGATTTCTGGAAACCTTCATTCACCTGGCGAAAGTGCGTAATTTTCGCAAGGTTGCCGATCTTCTGCACACCACCCAGCCGGTCATTTCCTCGCGCATCAACGCACTTGAAAATGAGCTGGGCACCAGGCTTTTCGAACGCTCGAAACGCGGGGTGCAGTTGACCAGCGAAGGCCGGGTCCTTCTTCCGCATGCGGAGATGGTGGTCGAACTCACCAATGAAATGAAATGGCTGGTCAACAAGAACAGAAAGATGACCGGTTCGCTGCGCGTTGGTGTGACCGACACGATCCTGCGCTCCTGGTTCGTTCAGCTCATGGAATGCTTCCGGGAAAAATATCCCGGCGTGAACATCGAGATGCTGTCGTCGACCTCTGCCGATGTCATCCAGTCGCTGCGGGATCATGCGGTGGATGTGGGACTGGCGATGCGGGATGGAAACGACCCCAAGCTCGATTTCGTGCCGCTCGGCTCTTTCCCGGTGGCCTGGGTGGCGAGCCCAACCGCTTTCCCCATCCGCAGGGCGGCGGTGGGTACGCTGCTCGACCTGCCGATTCTCAGCTTTCCCAAGAACTCGATCCCCTACAAGACACTGGAGCGCTATCTGAAAATGCACTCCAAGGTGCGGGTCAACGTGCACTCGTCCAACTCCATTGCAACCATCGTGCAGATGGCCGAGGAAGGGCTTGGCATCGCGCCCATGCCGCGTGCGGTGGTGATGAAAGAACTCGCGAGCGGCACCCTGCATGAAATTACCGTGGATGTGGAGTTTCCACCGCTGGAGTTCTTCGCGATCACTGAGGCCTCACCCCGCAAGACGCTCAGGGACGAGTTCGTGGAAATGGCCCGGCAGCAGGCGATCGCCTATTCCAGCCGGTTCCCGGATGACTATCTGATCAATCTTGATTGAAAAAATTTATCACCGGAAGCCATATTTTTCATTTGGACTTTTTAAGACGGCTCTCCGATCCTGTTCCCATAACCAGACAAAAACGATGGGGAAGGATAATGAACCGTATTCTACGCAATGTTCTGGCTGCAGGTGTGATGACGGCGATCGGCGCCGCCGCCACGGTCTCTGCTCAGGCCGAGACCTGGCGCATGGCGCACAAGATGCCGCCGGACAGCATTGAGGGTGAGCTTTTCCAGTTCTTCGCCGACAAAGTGGTCGAAAAGACCGGTGGTGAGGTCGAGATCAAGGTGTTTCCGAACGAGCAGCTCGGTTCCGATGACACCGTTCTTGAGCAGCTCCAGATCGGCACCGTGAACGTCTATCCCGAGGGCACCAGCTATCTTCAGAAATGGGTTCCGGACATCAAGTTCACCTCGGCTCCGTTCCTGTTCGACGACCGCGAGCACTGGGTCCGCTTCATGCAGTCCGATCTGGTGAAGGGCTGGTTCAAGCAGATCGAAGACGAAGCCGGTATTGCGCTGATCGGCTCTCCGACTGCGTTCCTGCGTGGCCCCTATCGCGTGATGGTCACCGACAAACCGTGGACAAATCTGCAAGAAATGCAGGGCACGCGCCTGCGCATGCATCCTGACGAGCTGGCCGCGGCCGCCTGGCGTCATCTTGGCGCAGAGGTTCGCACACTTGCCTGGACGGAAGTCTACGAATCCATCAGCCGCGGTATCGTCGATGCGGTGAACAGCCCTATTGCACTCGTCGAACCGATGAAGTTCTACGAGGTGGCGCCTCACGTCATCCGTCATGACGAATATCCGCAGGGCATGGCCTTCATGACCAACGCCAAGCGCTGGAACGCTCTTTCTGACGAACGTCGTGCGCAGATCCTGGACGCTTTCGCCGAGATGGCGGTGGAATCGGAAAAGCGCATGAACGCGGCGGCCGACAAGGATCTTGAGGCCATGAAAGCCAAGGATGTCGCCTATTCCGAGCCTGACACGTCTGACTTCGTCGAGCGCATGGGAAGCTTCTATCAGGAGATGGAGGAAAAAGGCGAGCTCCCCGAAGGGTTCCTCGATGCGGTTCGCTCCTCGCGCACCGAATAGGTTTCCTTTGAACTCACATTGATGGGGAGGTTCCATGCCCGTCCTGGATCGAATCCTGGCCGTTATAGACCGGCTGTTTCTTGTGGGAGCGAATGCGGCCTTGTTCGCCATGCTCCTTGTGACCGCACTCAATGTTGCGTCACGTGCGTTTCTCGGCCAGGGGGTGGTCTGGGCCTTCCCCATCAGCATCGTCTGCTTCGTGTGGATGAGCTTTCTGGGCTTTTTCGTCGTCTACCGGCAGAACAAGGACATCACCGTCGACTTTCTCTTGAACGCGACCCCGCCCCCGGTGCGTCGCGCCGGGCGGATGCTGGTGGACATCGCCGTCATCGCGCTTTTGCTCATCATCCTGCGTGAGGCACCAGAACTGATCCAGCGTCAGGTGGGCAATATCGAGATGGTCGGCATCCAGCGCTATTGGCTGAGTGTCCCCTTCTTCGTCTCCTGCGGGCTCATCGCCCTGCATTTCTTCAGCGACTTCGTCCATGCCCTTAGAGGGCATCCGGAGCCTGAACATCATCATGTCGGCGACATCTAGGACCCGGGTAGAACCATGACCTTGCTTCTTTTCGCGGGCTTCGTCGCCTCATCCTTCTGCGTGTGCCGATCACCATGGCGATCGGCCTGGCGGTGCTCTCCGCGCTCATCTATGCGGGCTTTTCCGACACGCTCTACATCATCCCGCTTCAGGTTCTCGACGGGGTCGACAACCCGTCCCTGCTTGCCATCCCCTTCTTCATCATGGCCGGCAATCTGATGAACGGCGTCGGCATGACCGACCGCATCTTCAACTTCGCCTCCGCGCTTGTCGGTCATATGCGGGCGGGCCTCGCACAGGTGAACGTTGTCTCGTCGCTGCTCTTTGCCGGTGTCTCCGGCGCGGCGGTGGCCGATTGTGCCGGCCTTGGCACGATCGAGATCAAGGCGATGCGCGAGCGCGGCTATCCAGCGCCCTTCGCGGCTGCTCTGACGGCGGCAAGTGCGGTGGTCGGGCCAATCATCCCGCCCTCGATCAGTCTTGTCGTCTATGCGTTTCTGTCCAACACCTCGGTGGCGCGGCTTTTCCTCGCTGGCATCATTCCCGGCCTCATTGTCGGCATGTCGCTGATGGCATTCAACTACCTCGTCGCACTGAAGCAGGACTTTCCGCGCGAGGAACGCAAGAGCCTGCCGCAGATCGGCCGTTCCGCCATCGACGGTATCGCCGCGCTGGTTGCACCGGGCATCATCCTCGTAGCCATCCTCACCGGTTTCACCACGGCCACGGAAGCCGGCGTTCTGGCCTGCGTCTACACCATCGCGCTCGGCTTCGTTTACCGCACCTTCTCCTTCCGCATGCTCTGGCAGGCGCTGACGGAGACGATGACCATCACCAGCGTCATCATGATCATCATCGGCTTCTCGCATGTGATGGGCTGGCTTCTGGCCATCGAGCAGATCCCGCAGCAACTGGCGGACCAGATTCTTCTGTTCACCGAATCGCGCACGGTCTTCCTGTTCCTCCTGCTCGGCTTCCTGCTTCTGGTGGGCTGTTTCGTGGAAGGTGTGCCGGCAAAGCTGATCCTCGTGCCAATGCTTCTGCCGATCATCGACCAGTTCGGCATCGACCGCATTCACTTCGGCCTGATCATCACCCTGGCGCTTCTGATTGGCATTGCCACACCGCCCATGGGCATCGCGCTCTACATCGTCGCTGAGGTGGGCAAGGTGCCGTTCGAAAAGGTGGCGGTGGCGATCCTGCCCTTTCTCATACCACTGATCGTTGCCCTGCTCATGATCACCTTCGTGCCCGAGCTGGTGCTCTTCCTTCCCAATCTCGTTCTGGGGCCGGCCTGACGGCCGCCCCAATCAAACTCCAAAGCAAGGGATACTTATGAAAATCTCCGTCATTCAAATGAACTCGCAGGACGACAAGGCAAAGAACATTGCTGATGCGGAAGCGTTCGTCCGAAAGGCCGTTGCCGAGGACAAGTCCGATCTCGTCGTGCTTCCCGAGACTTTCACCTATATGGGCGGCACCGTGGAAAGCCGTCGCGCCAATGCGGAAACCTTTCCGGACGGCGAAGCCTATCGCGCCATGTCGGCTTTGGCCGCCGAACTGAAAGTGAACATTCACGCCGGCTCCATGGCCGAGGCTGCGGGCGAGAAGTGCTACAACACGACCATCGTGTCGACCGGCAGGGCAAGGAGATTGCCCGCTATCGCAAGATCCATCTCTTCGACGTGAAGGTTCCGGGCGGCCAGAGCTATCTGGAATCCGACACGATGAAGCGCGGCGAGGAAGTGGTCGTCTACGAGCTGGAAGGCGTGAAGATCGGTTGCGCCATCTGCTACGATCTGCGCTTCCCGGAGCTCTTCCGCAAACTGCGTGACAAGGGTGCCGAGGTGATCGTCCTGCCCGCCGCTTTCACGCTGCAGACCGGCAAGGACCATTGGGAACAGCTTCTGTGCGCCCGCGCCATCGAGACCCAGTCCTATGTGGCCGCATCGGCACAGATCTTCGGGCATGACGAAGGCAAAAAGCTGTGCTTCGGCCACTCTCTGATCATCGATCCATGGGGCGTGACCATTGCCAACTGCTCGGATCGCGTCGGCCATGCAAGCGCAACGATCGACACGGATTACGCAGCAAAAATCCGCAGCTCCATGCCGGTCGCAGATCATCACGTCGTCGCATAAGGAATACGCATATGTACCAGGTCAATTCGATGCCGGAGCAGCTGGCACAGGCCAAGATCGACAAGCTGATGCAGGTGGAGACCGCCACGGTCGGCCACTTTCTGCACGCAAACTTCCTCGACACGGGCATCCGCTCCATGCTGCCCAGGGTGCGGGCCGCTGGAACGGCGGTGACCCTGCGCCTGCCCCATGCCGACAGCACGCTCCTGCATTACGCGATGGACCATATCCGGCCCGGCGATTTCGTGATCATCGATCGTGCCGGCGACACACGCCACGCCTGTTGGGGCGGCGTCATCACCCACACGGCGGCCCGCAAGAAGGCCGCCGGTGCGGTGGTGGACGGGCCGGCGACAGACGTTGCCGATTTCGAGCGTCACGGTTTCCCCATGTGGTGTCGGGGCCCCTCGCCCATCACCACCAAACTGCTGGGCGTTTCGGGCGAAATGAACATCCCCGTCAGCGTGGGTGGTGTGGTGGTCAATCCGGGCGATGCGGTGCTGGCCGATGAAAACGGCGTGCTGATCCTGTCTCCCGACGAAGTGGACATGGTGGCAGACCGCGCCATCCAGATGCAGGCGCGTGAAGTCGAGCTTCTGAAGCGCATCGACGCCGGCGAAAGCCTGCCGACCATCTCCGGCGCGAAAGCGCGCGTTGAGGCAAGCGCATAGGATCTCGACAACAGTATTGCGGTTGCGACCATCCTCTTCTCCCCGCTTGCTGGGAGAAGGGGGCTTCGAGGGTGGAGGGTTGCGGTTTCAACCCTCCAAGCCGCACTTTCCCACACGTGTCCCCCGGCATCTGACATGGGTGCTTGACAAGAGTGCCCCTCTTCACTCACCTTGCGGCCTCACCTGGGGGGTCCCGCCAAGGGGCTGAGATTCTGCTGGGCATGGTTTTCCATGCAGCGCAGTGACCCGATGAACCTGATCCAGTTCATACTGGCGTAGGATGGTGCATGCCTGGCGGGTCGCTGGCTCCTTCGAGCCGAAATCCATATCCGTTGCGGATCGTCAGCGCTCTTCCTCCTCTCGGCACGAACTGGGTCTCCATTGCTGAACACGCAGAGGAGGCTCTGACCCATGGATGCTATCGCTCCGAAAGTGACCACCGGCCCGTTGCCGGCATCGCGCAAGATCTACAAATCCGGCACACTTCATCCCGATATTCGCGTGCCCATGCGCGAAATCGCCGTGCACCCGAGCGCCGGCGAGCCGCCGGTGACGGTCTACGATTCCTCCGGTCCCTATTCCGACCCGGACGCGCTGATCGAGATCGAGAAGGGCCTGCCGCGTATCCGCGAGGCCTGGGTGAAGGCGCGCGGCGATGTGGAGGCCTATGAGGGCCGCCATGTGAAGCCGGAGGACAATGGTTTTGTTTCCGGCGACCGGCTGACGCCTGAGTTTCCCACGCGCCACCAGCCGCTGAAGGCCAAGGACGGCAAGGCCGTCACGCAGCTTGCCTATGCGCGGGCCGGCATCATCACGCCGGAGATGGAATACATCGCCATCCGCGAGAACCTTGGCCGCGAACAGGCGAAGGCCGCGCTCGTGCGCGATGGCGAGAGCTTTGGTGCCGCGATCCCCGATTTCGTGACGCCGGAATTCGTGCGCGACGAAGTGGCGAAGGGCCGGGCGATCATCCCCGCCAACATCAACCACCCGGAAGCCGAGCCGATGATCATCGGCCGCAATTTCCTTGTGAAGATCAACGCCAATATCGGCAATTCCGCCGTCACCTCCTCCATGGCCGAGGAGGTGGACAAGATGGTGTGGGCGACGCGCTGGGGCGGCGACACGGTGATGGACCTTTCCACCGGTCGCAACATCCACAACATCCGCGAATGGATCATCCGCAATTCGCCCGTGCCCATCGGCACCGTGCCGATCTATCAGGCGCTGGAGAAGGTGAACGGCATTGCCGAGGACCTCAACTGGGAGGTCTTTCGCGATACGCTGATCGAGCAGGCCGAACAGGGCGTCGACTATTTCACCATCCATGCGGGTGTGCGGCTGCACTACATTCCGCTGACGGTCGACCGGGTGACGGGCATCGTCTCGCGCGGCGGCTCGATCATGGCCAAGTGGTGCCTGCATCACCACAGGGAGAGCTTCCTCTACGAGCATTTCGAGGAAATCTGCGACATCTGCCGCGCCTATGACGTGTCGTTTTCGCTGGGCGATGGCCTGCGTCCGGGCTCCATCGCCGATGCCAATGATGCGGCGCAATTTGCCGAGCTGGAGACGCTGGGCGAGCTCACGCAGATCGCCTGGAAGAAGGATTGCCAGGTGATGATCGAGGGCCCCGGCCATGTGCCGATGCACAAGATCAAGGAGAATATGGACAAACAGCTCGATGTCTGCGGCGAGGCACCCTTCTACACGCTCGGGCCGCTCACGACCGACATTGCGCCGGGCTATGACCACATTACGAGCGGCATTGGCGCGGCAATGATCGGCTGGTTCGGCACGGCCATGCTCTGCTACGTCACGCCGAAGGAGCATCTGGGCCTGCCCGACCGCGACGATGTGAAGACCGGCGTCATCACCTACAAGATCGCGGCCCATGCGGCGGATCTGGCCAAGGGGCATCCGGCAGCGAAGATCCGCGACGATGCGCTTTCGCGGGCGCGTTTCGAGTTTCGCTGGGAGGACCAGTTCAACCTCTCGCTTGATCCCGAGACAGCGCGCAACTTCCACGACGAAACGCTACCTAAGGAGGCGCACAAGGTGGCGCATTTCTGCTCCATGTGCGGCCCGAAATTCTGCTCCATGCGGATCTCTCACGACATCCGCGCCGAGGCGCAGAAAGAGGGCATGGCGAAGATGGCCGAGAAGTTCCGCGAGGGCGGCGATCTCTATATGCCGCTGGAGAAGGTGGTCGAGCCCGGGGAGTGATCCATGCATGTCCTTGTTCGTGGGGCCGGTGTCGCCGGCCTCACGCTGGCGCATGAGCTGGTGCGGGCGGGTGTGCGGGTGACGGTGTGCGACACCCGCTCCGGCCCGGCGGGCAGTGCCTCGTGGCTGGCCGGCGG